>NZ_JBQCIT010000039.1:0-32128 GCF_051953455.1 Parafilimonas sp.
AAGTGCTTTATTACTTGTTTTAATAAACATACTTTTCTTTTATTTTTTTTCTGACAATTTTGAATGGATTGCTTTCATCATCCTGTTTTTAAGTTTTGTATTTTTCTTCTTTATTGTTTTTTTCTTTCGCATTCCCAACCGGGAATTTACATTTTCTGAAACAAAAATTGTTGCGCCTGCTGATGGAAAGGTTGTGGTAATTGAGCAGGTAAATAATACCGAATATTTTAATGACAGCCGCATACAGGTAAGTATTTTTATGAGCCCTGTAAATGTGCATGTGAACCGTGTGCCGGTTGACGGAACGGTTGTTTACAACCATTATCATAAAGGGAAATACCTGGTGGCCTGGCACCCAAAATCTTCTGTATTAAATGAGCGGCACAGCATTGTGCTGGAGAATGCCAATGGTGCTATTCTGGTAAAACAAATTGCCGGCGCTTTAGCCAAACGTATCTGTAATTACGCCACGCCCGGCAAAGTTTTTAAACAAGGCGATGAATTTGGTTTTATAAAATTCGGCAGCCGTGTAGATCTGCTGCTTCCTTTGGATGCATTGATTGAAGTGGAACCGGGACAGGTTGTAAAAAGCGGTGTTTCGGTGATTGCTTCATTTAATCAAAAGCAAGAAGCTTAACTATTTGCTCAAGATACCTTGCATCTGTTTCATCAAAATGATTCAGGTCTTCACTATCAACATCTAAAACGGCAATCACATTACCGTTTTTAAAAACGGGTATTACGATTTCTGATTTTGATAAACTGCTGCAGGCTATATGGCCCAGGAATTTTTCAACATCTTCCACAATAATGGTTTTTGCCTCTGCCCAGCTGGTGCCGCAAACGCCTTTGCCTTTTTTAATTCTTGTGCAGGCAACCGGCCCCTGGAAAGGGCCAACCACTAACTCGTTATTCCTTACGATATAAAAACCAACCCAAAACCATTTAAATTGTTCTTTTAATGCGGCTGCTACATTGGCAAGGTTTGCAGTCACATCGGTTTCGCCTTCGATCAAAGCCTTTATCTGCGGGATTAAAGATTGGTATTGTTCTTCTTTTGTGCCTTGAATTACATGTAAATCTTCTGCCATAAAATTATCCTTGATCGTCTCCAAAAAGGAGACTTTTTTTAAACTAAAAAATATCTTCCAGCTCTTTTAAATGGTGAATTGTATAAGTTGGCCGCACATCTGTGTCCGCATTTATGTGATTTACAAATATCGTATCCAAACCGGCCGCCATTGCGCCTTTAATGTCTGCATCAATATTATCGCCAATCATTATGCTTTCGCCGGCATCTGCATTGGTAGCACGCAATGCAAATTCAAAAATTTCTTTTTGTGGCTTTAAACTGCCGCATTTTTCAGAGGTAATCACTTCTTTAAAATAACCGGTAAGATTACTATGTTTTAATTTGCTGTGCTGCACGTTATCAAAACCATTTGTTATTAGATGCAACACATAATTTTTTTGCGTTAGATAATCTAAAATTTCGGTTGTATATGGAAATAATTTTTTCCTGTTGGGCAAACCTTCAAGAAATTGAACCGATATTTCTTTTGCCAGCGCTTCATCTGCCAGTTTAAAATCAAGCAGGGTTAGCCAAATACGTTTCCAGCGCAGTTCCTCCTGCTTTATATAACCTTTGGTGTACCTGTCCCAAAGCCTTGTATTGTGAAACGAATAACGGCTGAAAAATGCATCAAAATCTGCAATACCTTTTTCGTGCAGCATATGCAGGCGGTGCAATTCCTGGAAAGTTTCTTTTGCATTTGTTTCAAAATCCCAAAGGGTATGGTCAAGATCAAAAAATAAATGTTTGTATGCCATTATAATTGCGTTGCCATTTTAGATTTGTATGTTGCGGGCTGCAGCAATGCTATTAAGCACGGTTGCCTGTCTGCCGCCAGGCAGGTGTTACTCCCTTGTACTTTGGTACAACTGGCGGCAAAGCTACATCTACCAAAATAAATTCAGTGTTATGAACGTGATAATTACCGGTGCATCAAAAGGATTAGGCAAAGCCTTTGCAGAAAAATTTGCAGCATCAGGCCATCATCTTTTTTTATGCGCAAGAAATGAAGACGTTTTATCTGCAACAAAATTGCAGTTGCTTGAAAAATATACCAGTTGTACAATAGATATTTTAGCAACTGATATCAGTAAAAAAGAAAACGCAATAACGTTCGGAAATTTTTGTTTGCAGTTTGGCACTCCACAGGTTTTGATTAATAATGCCGGCAGCTTTTTGCCGGGCAATATTCATGAAGAAGCAGATGGCACTTTTGAGGCCATGCTTGATACAAACCTCAGCAGCGCTTATCATTTAACCAGGACTGTTTTACCCGCCATGATGCGTGCAAAACATGGCCACATTTTTAACATGTGCTCTATTGCCTCACTTGCCGCTTATGCCAATGGCGGCAGCTACAGCATCAGCAAGTTTGCTTTACTCGGTTTCAGTAAAAACCTGCGCGAAGAATTAAAATCCTATAATATAAAAGTAACTGCCGTTATGCCCGGCGCTGTTTATACCGATAGCTGGAGCGGCAGCGGTGTAAACCCTGAGAGGCTTATGCAGGTTGATGATGTTGCTAATATGGTGTATGCTGCATCACTTCTCTCACTACAGGCCTGTGTGGAAGAAATTATTATGCGGCCGCAGCTGGGTGATTTGTAAATACAAGCTTGAATTTACATAGTGGCTCTGAAGTGTTTTAAGTGATCAATTTTGTAGCTTTAGGTCATGATAGCCATACATAAACCCTTCTGTATAATTTTTTCACTGTTTGCAGTATCCAATGCTTTCTGCCAAAAGATTAATTACACGCATAACCGTTTATACAGCAGTTCTGAATATAAGTATAATATTATAGGCAAAGTAAATGATAAATTACTCGTGTGGCAGGCAAATGCAAACAAACATTTTGCTTCAATTATTATTGCATACAATGAGGATATGGATGTTGTGCATACTGCCAATACAAACATTCTTCAATCTTCTGTTGAACCGCAGCCATATTTTTTTGTTACGGGCAATTCTTTTAAAGTTATTTATAAATACCAGGATGACAAATACCTGTTTTATAAAGTTGCAGGTTTTGATGAGGATGGAGATTTACAAGCCATACAAACTTTGGATAGCAGTGAGATTAAGAAGGATGCTCCGCCGCAATCTGCTTATTCAATTCTTCAGTCTGCTGATAAGAAAAATGTATGTTTTGCCAAGATCCGGTATGATGAGATAACGCATGCCCTGGTGCTTAACTGCACTTATATCAACGATGAGATTATCCATAAGGATTTTGCTTTTTCTATTGATGTAAACAAAGAGATGCTCTCCGCCATTAATATTGATACTGATAAAAATATGTTGCTTGTTTTTGAGGAGAGCACAGATAGTACAACGAGGCTCAAAGCAATAAAGAAGAATTTTTCGGATGATGTAATGCTGGTAACAAATAAAGCTGTGCAAACTCATGCCTTTGAAGACAAATCTGTTGATATTGTACAAACAACGGCAGGCTATATTGCCTACGGGAGGCTTACTGAAAGCAACAAGGTATTTATCTGGCAGATGGATAGTAAAATGAATGAACTTGCCGGTGATACAGTTCTGGAGAGGAATTTTAATGGCGGGCTATCTTTTATTCCCTGCAATGATAATATGGCAAATGTTTTTGTTGCATGGAATTACAATTCTTTGGAGAATGCTGCAACCATAGACGATGCGCCAGGCAATATCCGCATACCCGATTATTCTAATGATCCCACTTATATCGTCAGGTATAATAATCTTAGCGCCGATGCAATTGCTACACAAAAAAATTACATAGAAAAACGCAGCCGGGAATCCGTTTTAAGAGAAAAGGATAACTATTCCAGCACTTTGCCTAAAGATCAGCCGCAATCTTTTTCCAGGCCATCTTTAAAAAATATTCAGCTATTTAAAATAGATAGCGGGAATTCAGTTGTATGGTCAAGAAATTTCAACAATATTCCAACAGGCGAAACTTCTGCTAATCTTGGAAATTCAAGTATTACCGCAGGCGATAAAAAATTACATATTATTTGTGAAGCTCAAATAAAAAGCAAACCTCGTTTCCTGAACCACATCATCATAAATTTTGATGGTGACGTAACGGAAATCCATTATACAACCTGGGATATGAAATATCAATATCTTTTAAACCAGAGTGTTCTTACAGATCACAATGAGCTCATTGTTCCGGCTGTTAAAGGAAGCTATATGAAATTTGCAAAAATTAAGATTGAATGATTAGCATCGTTTCGGCTTAATTAATGAATTTATTTATCCGATATTATTTTTAGAATGATGCAACAACAGACAAATGTTTTTTTAGGAATATGGTACACTTACCAGAATTGCCATGAATGGATATGTGATGGTTACAGGGCAACTACTTTTACTTTTTGTTCTAACGGAACGCTTACAAGTCAAAGCACTTTATATTTTCACATGAACTGGGGATGGCATGAAACATCTTCAAATTCTCCTTTAAATTTTCCTGATTATAACGGTTGGTTTGCTTTTAATAACTGGAAAATAACCGGTGCCGGATCAGGCGGGTCTGATCTGAATTTTAAATATGCCAATGATATGGTTACAAATATTCATCCTTAATTGGGAGAAAAAATGAGAAATAAAGTTTTGGTTTTAATACTTATTTGTGATTTAGCCTTATCGTTTACCTGTAAAAAAAAGGGTAGCGAATGTTATTATTATACACGACCTCCCGATTTGATTTTTGAAATAAAATACAATGACAAATTTGTTGCTGATAGCAGCATTTTAAAGTTGATCAAAATATATTATTTACAAAAAAGTGAGAAAAAATACATTAGCGATTTAACAATATCCGATACAATAATGACTGATACAATTGTGCACAGGGTTATTACAACTAAAAATATCCCTAGCGCAAGCGGGATTGGAATTAAGACATTTTATGTAGAATTTCCTATTAGTTTGGGAGGAGATGAAGATACCTTGTTTGTTGATTATTCGGCCCCTGCTACATCTAATAATTGCCAATATATTTTTAATCAGATTAACTACAATAGCCAAAAGCCGACGATCAATTCTGATATTTTAATACCTGGATTGACTGTTCCAATTTATATATTTAATAAGCCTTAAATGGTCTATTATAATTCAAATTTTAATGCAAAAATATTATTGTGATTGATAATTGATTGCAATGAAAGGTTTGCCTTTAATAACTGGAAAATTACAGGCGCCGGGTCAAATGGCACTGACCTGAACTTTAAATATGCCAATGATATGGTTACAAATATTCATCCTTAAAAATTAGTAAGAGTTATGGTAAACAAAATTCTTATTTCAGTTATAGCTATTGGTCTTATTTTCCAGATAGTCTGTTGTAAGAAGAATTCCAATTCCTGCGATTGGGCAGCCCCACCTTATGCACTCGTTTTATTTCAATTATATAAAGGCGAACAACTGGTAACAGATAGTAATTTTTTAGCATCATTAAAGCTGTATTATTATCAAAACAATCAAAAAAGCTATATCCCTATACAGGGAATTATAAATGCTAATACAAGCGATACAAATATTTTTTATGCAAGCAGGGTTATGCTTATAAATGTATTAAGCACTTTGAAGGTAAAAGAATATTATTTGGAATATCCTGATAGCTCCTGGGTTCCAGATACATTATTTATAGATTATTTATCACCATCTCCCACAACCGGCTGCCAATATAAATTAAATGAGATTATGTTCAATAAAAGTACTCCTCCAACTGATAGCATATCTGATCAACTAATTTATATTTTTAATAAATAGAATGCTAAAGCAAAGAATGGTAAAAGGGCTGTAACGGGATGGTTCTGAATTTAAAATATGCTAACGATATGGTTACAAATATTCATCCTTAAAGTCGGGAGGAGTTATGCTAAATAAAAATTCCTTTTTAATTATAGCTATTGGTTTTATTTTTCTAATAGTCTGTTGTAAGAAAAACTCTAATAACTGTAATCAAATTGCAGAACCCCCTGTGTTTTTTTTCCAGATAAAAGAGAACGGAATCGTTTTAGACGACCCCGTTCTTGATGGAATAAAAATCTATTGCTTATTAAAAATGATAAAAATATATTTCTGATTTATCTCCTGCCACAGACATGTATGCCGGTAAAGGAATTTTAATAAACAGGCAAATTGGAACTTTTGAAGATCAAGTTTTTTTTATTGAGTATACAAATTCGGATATAGATACTTTATCAGTGCAAAATTTAATGCCTTCTCCATCTACTGATTGTAGTTATAAAATTGAACAGGTTAAGTTTAATAATTTAATTGCTACTGCTGATGCTTCTTTTGGTTATCAGCCTGTGTATGTGTTCTTAAAACAGTAAAAGGAGTGATTTTTTTAATAAACAAAACAGGCGGGGTAAACACCCCGCCTCAATGAAAAAGTCCCTCAACTTATTCAAAATTTATTCAGCGTTTCCCGTGCAATAACAATCTTTTGTATCTCGGATGTGCCTTCGCCAATAGTACAAAGCTTGGCATCGCGGTAAAATTTTTCAACCGGGAATTCTTTTGTATAGCCATTGCCGCCAAATATTTGCACCGCTTCATTGGCAACTTTTACGGCCACTTCACTCGCATAATATTTTGCCATGGCGGCTTCCCTGGTAACTTTTTTTTGCTGGTCTTTTAAAGCACAGGCTCGCATAATTAAAAGTTCGGCGGCATCAATTTCAGTGGCCATATCCGCAATCTTAAAACTCACGCCCTGGAAATCAGCAATAGGCTGGCCGAACTGGTGCCGCTCTTTGCTATATTTTGCTGCTGCTTCAAAAGCGCCTTTGGCAATGCCTAATGACAGGCAGGCAATGGAAATTCTTCCGCCATCCAAAACCTGCATAGATTGTTTGAAGCCATCACCAATTTCGCCCAGCCGGTTTTCCCTAGGAATAATACAATTATCAAATATCATTTCGGCAGTTTCGCTGGCGCGCATACCGAGCTTATTTTCTTTTTTGCCTGCAGAAAAACCCGGTGTTCCCCGTTCTATCACAAATGCGGTTGCATTATTTCTGGCCCGTGGCTCACCTGTTCTTGCAATCACCACGGCAACATTGCCGCTCTTGCCATGCGTTATCCATGATTTGGTGCCGTTCAGCACCCAGTTATTGCCTTCTTTTTTTGCTGTGCATTGCATATTGCCGGCGTCGCTGCCTGTATTCGGCTCTGTTAAGCCCCAGGCGCCAATCCATTCTCCCGATGCCAGGCGCGGCAAATACTTTTGCTTCTGCTCTTCATTGCCGAATAAAAGGATGTGATTGGTGCAAAGTGAGTTATGTGCTGCGAGGCTCAAGCCTATAGAACCGCACACTTTTGATATTTCTTCTATCACCACTTTATAGGCTGCATACCCAAAACCTGATCCGCCATATTCTTCCGGTATTAAAACGCCCATCAGTCCAAGCTCTCCCATTTTGTGAAATACGTGTGCCGGAAATTCCTGGGCTTCATCCCATTGCATTACATAGGGCTTAATATGCAGGTTGGCAAAATCTCTGGCAATTACATAAACCTGTTCTGTTATCTCTTCCTTTACAGCATACATAAAGCTAACAATTGTTAGCGTAAAGCTATGGGATAGAATTTGTTTGCTCAAAATATTTTTTGTGCAAATCGCTTTTTTTAGTCTTTTATATAGAGGTAAGGTTTTATTGCCTGGAAAACACTATCGTTTAAGCCATAGGTTTTTGCAACCTGGTCAACAGATTTGAAACCGCCCATGCTTGTCCTGAATTTTACAATGCGGTTCGCCAGCACATCGCCAATGCCGGGAAAAGCCTTCCAGTCTTCAACGGAGGCTGTATTGATCTCGGTCTTCTTAAATTGGTTGGTTGTATATGTTGGCTTTGATTTAAATGCAGCTTGCGGTTTTTCACTGTCGGAAAACCCGGGCTCATGAACAGGTTGGGAAATGCGTGCGTAAGGGATAATCCTGTCGGCATCGGATTTCGAAAGGCTGTAAATTTTGCGAATGTCTTCCGGCGTTTTAAAATGACCGCCTTTACCGCGGTAATTAATAATGGTGTGCGCTGTTTTGGGTGAAAGTCCCAGCTTTATAAACCCTTCTTCACTTAAAGTATTCGGATCGAAGTAAAATAATTTTATTTGTACCGAGTCGGTGCCTGCTGTATCCACATAACTGGTTGCATAAAGGGGCTGTATATTTTGCTGTTTATACCTGTCTAATTCAGCCTGTAAGGCTGTATTAACATGAATATCCAGTTTTTTCGAAGGTAAAAAACAGGGCAGTATTATAATTATTACAAGAAGGGCTAATAGTATGAAGGCAGCATTCCTGTCGCGCCTGGTAAAGATGAACCATTCTTTTAAGGGATTTTTTTTCATTGGGGTTATATGTTGGGTTATATAATAAATGCAAGGTTGTCATAAGCAAGGTGAATGCCCGGCGGTAAAGTTTTTTCAACATCTTCATGTTTGCCAAGCTGGTGGCTGATATGTGTGAAATATGCCTTTGGTATTGCTAATTCTTCTGTCAGTTCTACGGCTTCGTTTAGGGTAAAATGAGAAATATGCTGTTCCTTTCTAAGGGCGTTTACCACAAGTACATCCGAGTCTTTTATAAGTGTTTTTACATTGTCATCAATTTTGTTTGCGTCTGTAATGTAAGTAAATTTTCCAAACTTATATCCAAAAACAGGCATTTTATGATGCCATACGGTAAAAGGCTTTATAGGTATATCACCTACTTCAAAAGGGCTTTCGTCAATTGTATAAAGGTTTATTTGAGGAACGCCCGGGTATTTTTTGTCGGCAAACGCGTAAGCAAACTCCCGCATTAAAGCTTCTGCCGTAAGCGAATTGGCATAAACATCCATGGGTTTATGTTGAAAAAAATTATAAGCCCGCACATCATCGAGCCCTGCTGTATGGTCTTTATGCGGATGGGTAAAAAGCACAGCATCCAATTTGGTGTTATGAATGCGCAGCATTTGATACCGGAAATCGGGTGTGGTATCCACAACAATTGTGGTTGTGGCAGATTCTACCAAAATACTGCTGCGCAGGCGCTTGTCTTTTGGATCTGTTGAAGTGCAAACAGGGCAGGTACATCCGATTAAAGGAATGCCTGAACTGGTGCCGGTGCCGAGAAAGGTGATTTTTAATGAAAGGCTCACATGGCAAATCTAACACAACTGCAATAAGCTCAGCTTATATGATGCATAATTTCATGTGCATATAATCCAATGAAGGTGCGTTTACGACAATATATTTTCTTTATTTTTTTAGTTTCCCAAACTCGTTTCTTTATTTAAATGCATACCTGTATATTTGCGCAAAATTTCGGGGCCGTCTATGACCTTAAAATGCGTAAAATCTTTACTGGTAGCGGGTTTCAGCGTTTTTTTCCTGGCTTTTTCAATTTCCACATTTGCTCAGGAGGAACACAGCGAAACGGGTGATAATGTTAAGAAAGAAGAAAAAGGCTTTGATGCCAATGAAGTTATTTTCGGGCATATTTTAGATGCGCACGAATTTCATTTCTTTTCTTATGAAGGCAGCGACGGTAAAGAGCACGAAGCTTCAATTCCCTTGCCCGTTATCCTTTATTCAAAGCAAAGAGGTTTGGATATATTCATGTTTTCGCAGTTTCATCATGGCGAAGCAGAATATAACGGTTATAAGGTGGTAACCGCGGAAATGCTTGAAGAAGGAAATTTTCCCGCCGGCAAATATCATGAAGGGGAAATAGTGGCCGTTGATACAAACGGGCAAATTGATGAAAGTGTAAAGCTGTATGATTTCTCCATTACACGCTATGTAGTGCAAATGATAATTTCCCTGTTATTATTAACATGGATAATGATTTCAATTGCCAGCCGCTATAAAAAAGGGCATGGCGTTATTTCTGCACCCAAAGGCAAACAAAGCCTTATGGAACCGGTAATACTTTTTATTGTAGATGAAGTGGCAAGGCCTTGTCTCGGTGAAAAGAAATACCGCAAATACCTACCTTTCCTTCTTACGGTTTTCTTTTTCATTCTTATCAATAACTTATTAGGCCTTATACCCGGCAGTGCCAATGTAACAGGTAATATTGCCTTCACGCTTGTACTGGCCTTGATTGCTTTTGTGGCAATTTTAGTCAGCACTAATAAACATTACTGGGGGCATATTTTTAATCCCCCGGTGCCAGGTTTTGTAAAGCCTATTTTAATGCTGGTAGAATTTTTGGGCGTTTTTATTAAACCCATGGCATTAATGATACGTTTGTTTGCAAACATGGTGGCTGGCCATATTCTTGTAATATGCCTTATTTCGCTTATTTTCATCTTTGCAGGGCTGAGCGCAGCGGCAGGATGGGGTGCATCGCCGCTATCGGTAGCATTTACAATTTTTATCTATTTCATTGAAATACTGGTTGCTTTCCTTCAGGCTTACATTTTTGTTTTCCTTTCTGCTGTATTTATCGGGCAGGCTTTTGAAGGTAGTCACGATGATACAGACCATCATGAAGATGCAGTAATCGTTTAAATTTTTAATCAATATAAACTACAATTATGGATTTAATGAATGTTATTTTACTTGAGGCTACAGCAAATGCGGGCGGCGCTATCGGTGCAGGTTTAGCAGCTATTGGCGCAGGCATTGGTATTGGTCAGATTGGTAAAGGTGCCGTTGAATCAATTGCACGTCAGCCCGAAGCTTCAAACGACATCCGCGCAAACATGATCCTTACTGCAGCATTGGTAGAAGGTGTGGCTCTGTTCGGCGTTATCGTTGGCTTCCTGGCTATGATCCTCTAATAATAATTACTGCATTGTTTGGTTTAAGTAATGCAGTTTTTTTAAACAATGAGCAATGCCTGGTTTTTAATTGGGCTGTATCAATATTAAATTGAGTTTATGCAATTACTCACCCCCAGTTTAGGATTAATAGTTTGGACGCTGCTGGCTTTCCTGGTGGTATTTTTTGTGCTGGCAAAATTTGCCTGGCCGGCTATCATCAATGGTTTGCGTGAACGCGAAAAAACGATTGCAGATTCCCTGGCTTCTGCTGAAAATATAAAAGCAGAAATGGCGAAGATGAAGAGTGAAAATGAAGCGCTTTTGGTGCAGGCACGTGAAGAGCGGGCTGGTATGCTGAAAGATGCCAAGAACACTGCCGACAAAATGGTTGCTGATGCAAAGGAAAAGGCAAAAGCGGAATACGATAAAATCCTGGCTGACGCGCAGGCTGCTATCAACCAGCAAAAAAATGCCGTGTTAACCGACCTGAAAAACCAGGTTGGCTCGCTGATAATTGAAGTAGCTGAAAAAGTTTTGCGCCAGGAGTTGAATGATAAAGCAAAGCAGGAAAATTATATTAAGCAATTAACAGACGAAGTAAAGTTGAATTAAAGAATAGCGATGAGCTATGAGCTGTGGGCTTCGCGCTGACAGCCGGTAGCTGAAAGCTGAAAGCTGAAAAAAATGCCTAATCCACGTTTAGCTACAAGATATGCAAAGAGTTTGGTTGACCTTTCTATTGAAAGAAACCAGCTGGAAGCAGTGTATGCTGATATGCAGTTCTTGCAGCAGGTTGTTAAAGCAAGCCGTGATTTTGTAAATCTCCTGCGCAGCCCTATCGTTACTGCGGATAAAAAACAATCCATCATTGATGCAATTGTAAAAAACAAAATATCTGACTTAACAGAAGCTTTCACAAAGTTGCTGGTAAATAAAGGCCGCGAAGGCGACATGCCCGAAATTGTAACTGCATTTATTGATCAATACAATGTAATTAAAGACATTCATAAAGTAAAATTAACTACGGCAACGCCTGTGGGCGATGAGTTGAAGGATGCTATTATCGCTAAAGTTAAAAGAGAGGCGAATCTGCAGAATATTGAATTGGAAGCAAAAGTGGATGAATCACTCATTGGCGGATTTGTGTTGGAATTTAATAATAACCTGGTTGATGCTTCTGTGTTAAGAGATTTGAAAGACATCAGCAAGCAGTTTAAAGAAAGAAACGTATTTGTTCAGAATATAAGATAACCTTTCTGAACCGGGTTTACACGATCAATGGATTTGAAGATTTAAATAATAATTTTAAAGTTTGATAGATTAACTACAAACTGAAAACGATAAACTATAAACTTTTTATATGGTTGAAATAAAACCTGATGAAATATCAGCGATACTGAGACAGCAGTTAAGCAATTTTAATGCTGGCGCTGATTTGGAAGAAGTTGGAACTGTATTGCAGGTGGGTGATGGCATTGCCCGCATTTATGGGTTAAATAATGTGAGCAGCGGCGAGCTGGTTGAGTTTGAAAATGGTGTGAAAGCCATCGCGCTTAACCTGGAAGAAGACAATGTGGGTGTGGTACTAATGGGTGAATCCGGCAACATCAGGGAAGGTGGTAAAGTAAAACGCACCGGCAAAATTGCATCTATTAAAGTAGGTGAAGGTTTGGTTGGCCGCGTAATTAATACTTTGGGTGAACCTATTGATGGCAAAGGGCCCATAACAGGCGATCTGTATGAAATGCCTCTGGAACGTAAAGCGCCGGGTGTTATTTATCGCGAGCCTGTAAAAGAACCTTTGCAAACAGGTATCAAAGCGATAGATGCAATGATCCCTATCGGTCGTGGCCAGCGTGAGCTGGTTATTGGTGACCGCCAGACAGGTAAAACCGCCATCTGTATTGATACTATTATTAACCAGAAAGAATTTTACGCAGCAGGCAAGCCTGTTTATTGTATATATGTTGCTATCGGCCAAAAAGCATCAACCATTGCCGGTATTATGAAGACGCTGGAAGACAATGGTGCGATGGCTTACACAACTATCGTTGCAGCTTCTGCATCAGATCCGGCACCACAGCAATTCTATGCTCCGTTTGCCGGCGCTGCCATTGGTGAATTTTTCCGTGATACTGGAAGGCCGGCTTTAATTATTTATGATGATCTGTCAAAGCAGGCTGTAGCTTACCGTGAAGTATCCTTATTGTTACGCCGTCCTCCTGGCCGTGAAGCTTATCCGGGTGATGTGTTCTATTTGCATAGCCGTTTGTTGGAGCGTGCCGCAAAAGTTATCAGCAACGATAAAGTGGCAAGTGAAATGAATGACCTGCCTGATAATATCAAACATCTTGTAAAGGGTGGTGGTTCTTTAACGGCTTTACCCATTATTGAAACACAGGCCGGCGACGTATCTGCTTATATTCCTACCAACGTAATTTCCATTACCGACGGACAGATATTCCTTGAAGGTAATTTATTTAATTCCGGTATCCGCCCGGCTATTAATGTGGGTATTTCTGTAAGCCGTGTTGGTGGTAACGCACAGATCAAATCAATGAAAAAAGTTGCCGGTACATTAAAGCTTGACCAGGCACAGTACCGTGAGCTGGAAGCTTTCTCTAAGTTTGGTGGTGATCTGGATGCTGCAACCAAACTCGTAATTGACAAAGGTGCCCGCAACGTGGAAATATTAAAGCAGCCCCAGTTTTCTCCGTTCCCGGTTGAAAAGCAGGTAGCCATTATATATCTTGGAACGCAGGGCTTGTTACAGGGCGTTGCTGTTAAAAACGTAAAAGCATTTGAAGATCATTTCTTAATGGAAATGGAAAACAAATTGCCGAATGTTTTGGCAGAATTTAAGAAAGGTAATTTGCCTGAAGATGGCATAAAGGAAATGGTGGAACTGGCAAAAGGTTTAGTTCCTCAGTATAAATAAATCACCTTTATATAATATTAAGCAGCCCTGGAAGTTCCGGGGCTGTTTTGTTTTGATAGCCTAACTTTAAGCATTCAAACCTTAAACATATTTTATCTTGCAGTCCTTTTATGGCAAAAGCAAAAAACTCAAAAAAAGAAAAACCGGTTATTCTTGTTACAAACGACGATGGTATTACAGCGCCGGGTATAAAGGCGCTTACCAATGCTGTTAAAGACCTTGGGAAAGTAGTGGTAGTTGCGCCTGATAAACCGCAAAGCGGCATGGGGCACGCTATTACCATCGGCCATCCTTTGCGTTTAGCGGCAGTAGAAGCATTTGGTGATATTGAAGCCTATCAATGCAGCGGCACACCGGTTGATTGCGTGAAACTTGCCGTGGATAAAGTATTGCACCGCAAACCGGATATTTGTTTAAGCGGCATTAATCATGGTGCGAACCATTCTATTAATGTGATTTATTCGGGTACTATGAGTGCCGCACTGGAAGCGTCTATTGAGCGTATTCCAAGTATCGGGTTTTCTTTATTGGATTATAGCATTGAAGCTGATTTTGACGGCGCTGCCTATTACGCCAACCTGCTGGTTAAACAGATTATAAGTAAGAAAATTGATAAGCATCTCTGCCTGAATGTAAATATACCCATTGCACCAAAAGAGCTGCTTAAAGGTTTAAAAGTATGCCGGCAGGCTTATGCAAAATATGAAGAGAGATTTGACGAACGCCACGATCCCACGGGCAGAAAATATTATTGGCTGACCGGTGAATTTCAAAATTTTGATAAAGGAAAAGATACGGATGTATGGGCTTTGGAAAATAATTATGTAAGCGTTGTGCCGGTACAGTTCGATCTTACCAATTATGAATTGAAAACAAAATTGCAAAAAGCATTAACCCAAAAGCTTTGAAAAGAGACTCACTTTTATTCGGGGTTATTCTTGGCATTATAGCACCCATTTTTGGGCTGCTTGGTTATTATTTCTGGAAGTTTTATCCTACCTATACAATTGCGGATTTTATTCACGTAATTGGTTTGCAAAAAACAATTTTATCTGCCATTGCAACCTTTGCGCTTTTTGCTAATGTGGTATTACTTACTATTTATCTTAATATGCGCCGAGACCAAACCGCAAAAGGCATCTTTATTATTTCATGTATTTATTCAATAGCGGCTATTGTAACGAAATTGTTTCTATAGGCTGCATTTATAATCTAACATTGTTTTAAGCTGATGCAAGCGTGTATATAATATAATGATACAGCAGTTTATAAAAAAACTATTCCCCCCATCGAAAGCTTTTTGAATGAAGGCCGGCCAGGTCAATAAGCCGGTTAACTACTGTTAAAGCAACTTCTTCAATTGTTTTTGGATTACTATAGAAAGATGGTGTGGCAGGGCAAATAATGCCGCCGGCAAGTGTAACCGCCTCCATATTTCTTATATGAATAAGATTGTAAGGCGTATCGCGAACGGCGAGGATAAGCTTGCGTTTTTCTTTTAGCATTACATCTGCAGCACGTGTTACAAGATCATCGCTTACGCCCGAAGCAATGCGGCCAAGTGTACCCATGCTGCACGGAACCACAATCATAATATTATATTGTGCGGAGCCGGATGCAAAAGGGGCAGAAAAATCGTATTTATCATAATAATGTACAGGGTAATTTTTGTAATCCTCATTATGTAGTTCTGCTTGCCATATTTTTTTTGCGTTGTCACTTATTACAACAGCTATTTGTTCATATTGCGCTTTTAGGCTCATTAAATTATCCAGTAAAAGCTTTGCGTAAATAGCGCCGCTGGCCCCTGATATTGCTATTACAATTTTATTCATTATCATTAACAAATTTACAGTTTAGTGGTTGTAATAATATATGAATAGGTTATTGGATTTATGGCCGGGGAAATGTATATCAGAAAAAAAATAAAAATAAAATTGCGAAAAGTTGGTGCTTTAAAGAATTTAACTAATTTACAACCCCATTTGAAAGCACATTATAGTGATTGCTTGAGCAATGTGTGATCAAAAATTTTTAAGTAAAAAACGAAAAACAAAAGTTTAAAAATTAAAATCAATTTTGTTATGGCTGAAACAAGACCGACTGCTACGGCAGCAGCAAAGAGCGCTACTTCAGTGCAACCTAAAAGATCTCGTAACTCTATTTCATGGCTTGCACCCCTTACTTGTCTTATTCTTGGGTATGTAATCTGGCGCTTTGTGATAGGGAATGATGCAAACTTCACGCAACCGGATAAAAGTGGCGGTTTCTGGCCAGATCACCAGGGCCCTACTACAGCAATATCCCGCATGTACATGGGAGGTATTATCGTACCAATTTTGATAGGTTGCTTTTTAACTGTTATAACTTTTGTAATAGAAAGATTACTTACAGTTACAAAAGCAAAAGGTACCGGCAATATTTCTGAATTTATCCGCACTGTACAATACAATCTTGCTAATAAAGATGTAGATAAGGCTATTGCAGCATGCGATAAGCAAAAAGGTTCAGTAGGCAATGTAATGAAGGCCGGCCTGCGCAAGTATAAAGAAATGATCACTAATACGGAATTAAGCACTGAACAAAAAGTATTAAATATTCAGAAAGAAGTAGAAGAAGCAACAGCACTTGAATTGCCCATGCTGGAAAAAAACCTTGTATTCCTTTCAACTATTGCTTCTGTTGCAACATTGTTAGGTTTGTTGGGTACGGTAATCGGTATGATACGTTCGTTTGCCTCTTTGGCTGAAACCGGTGGTGCAGATGCTTCGTCTCACCTTTCTCAAGGTATTTCTGAAGCGCTGTATAATACAGCTTTAGGTATCGGTACTTCCGCAGTTGCCATTATTATGTATAACGTGTTTACCACAAGAATCGATGCTATTACTTATGGTATTGATGAATCCGGATTTACTTTAACACAAAGTTTTGCATCTAATTATAGATAAGCGATAAGAAGGTTATGGAATTTTTTTTCAAACGCATCTTACACTTATACTAAAATAAACTTTATAAAATGGCAAGACCGAAAATTGCAAGAAAGAGCACCATTGTTGATATGACCGCTATGTGTGATGTGGCGTTTTTGCTTCTTTCTTTCTTTATTTTAACAACGAAGCCAAAGCCTTCTGAGGCTGTGCCCATTTCAACACCAACGTCTGTTGCCAATAAGTTTGTGCCTGATAAGAATGCTGTAATGATATCCCTGGATAAGGATGGCAAGGTTTATTTGTCTGTAAGCGATAATGCTGAAGACAGAACCAAGAAACAAACCATGATTCAGGAGGTTAACCAGCGAAACAACCTGGGCCTTACAAACGAGGAGGTGGACAGGCTGGTTAGGCAACCTTTTATAGGTGTTCCTTTTTCTCAGTTAAAAGCACAGGCAAAGCTGAGTAATGAGCAAATTACCGCAAAAAACCTGCCTTCGGGCATTCCCGCACAGGATACTACCAACAACCAGATGATTGAATGGATAAGGGCAGCTAAAACAGCCTATCAGGGATCAAAAATGGACCTGATTTTAAAAGGTGATAACGTAGCTAAATACCCTGTATTTAAAAACATTCTTACTGCCTTTAAAAAGAATGATGAATTCAAATTCCAGATGGTTACAAATCCTTCTGGTGTTCCCGAAGGTACTGATCTGTATAAGTTGAACATGAGCAGGAAAGATGGCGGTGGCGGTGGAGAATAATATTTTTAATTTAAAATAATTGTGTTATGGCAGAAATGGATACTTCGGGCGGCGGCGGCCACAAAAAAGGTCCCGGCGTCAAAAAAAGTAAAAAGCTTTCCACAAGGGTTGACTTAACACCAATGGTTGATCTTGGTTTTTTGCTGATTACTTTCTTTGTGTTTACTACAACCATCAGCCAGCCAACGGCAATGCGCCTTGCTTTACCTGATGATAAAGTAAAAGAAGAAGATCAGAATAAAATCAAACAGTCGGGTGCATTAACACTCCTTCTTGGAAAAGATAATAATATATTCTACTATGAAGGTGAGCTTGCTCCGGATGCTTCCAATTTTAAATCTTCCAATTTCAAGGATATCCGCAAAGTTATCATGGATAAAAAGCAACAAGCGGATACAAACCTGGTGGTGGTAATAAAGCCGAATGACGAAAGTACCTACAAAAACTTTATCGATATTCTGGATGAAATGAGTATCAATGTTGTTAAGCGTTATGCTGTTGTGGATATTTCCCCTGTGGAAGACAGGTATGTAAGAATAACAGAAGGTGAAGCTCCGCCTGAGCAATAGGATTATGGAATTGAGAGCATTAAGCATCTAAGAATTAAACTTTATTAGTAATGGAAGCAAATAAGATAATGAATGCCGATATTCTGGACATCCTTTTTGATGGAAGGAATAAAGCTTATGGCGCTTATGAATTAAGAAAGAGCTATAACAAGCGTATGGTAAGGGCGCTTATCACTATGCTTGCTGTATGCCTTATTATCTTCATTGGTTCGGCAATAGCAAAAAAAATTGATGAAGGTAAGCCTAAGCAAATGGAGGTAAAAGATGTGGTGTTGGAAGACATTAAAACGCCGGAGAAGAAAGATGAACCACCTCCGCCGCCGCCACCGCCAAAAGAGCCGCCCAAAGTGCAGGTTACTAAATTCACTCCTCCTAAAATTGTAAAGGACGAAGAAGTAAAACCGGAGGAAAAACCACCTGAACAGGAAAAGCTTGAGGATACTAAAATCGGAGCTTTTAACCAGGAAGGTATTAAATCTGATGTGGTTGAAGCACCTGTGGAAAAAGGAACAGGTAAAGTAGAAGCTCCCAAGGTTGCTACGGAAGATTATGATAAAGAATTTACGAGCGTGCAGGTGGAAGCTAAGTTCCCCGGTGACTGGAGTAAATATCTTACACGTAATCTAAACAGCCAGGTTCCTGCAGATAATGGTGCCCCTCCGGGCAGATATACTGTTACTGTTTCTTTCCTTGTGGCAAAGGATGGCAGTATTTCTGAAGTAAAGGCACTTAATGATCCGGGTTATGGTTGTGGTGATGAAGCTGTTCGTGTAATTAAGAAAGGACCCAAATGGCAACCCGCCATTCAGAATGGCCGTAATGTTATTTATCGCCAAAAGCAAAACATTGTATTCGTGGTTCAGGATCAATAGTATTAATGTAATTTCTTATAATAAAGAAGGCTGCCTGGAAAGGCGGCCTTCTTTATTTGCTGTTAGTATTTTTTAAATGTTTTTGCCATTAGTGCAGATAAACATCACATGCTGCATCTCCGGATGTTTTTAAATCCCTCAAAACTCCTATTTTGTTTTTACTACATTCGCATTATGCAATTAATTGAAGTTAATACTGCGGAAACAGCTAAAGATTTCATTAAAGTAAATGTGCTTCTAAACAGGAATAGCCCTAATTATATACGTCCTTTAAATAACGAAGTGAACGATGTTTTTGATCCTTCAAAAAATAAATCTTTTAAATATGGGGAAGCAAAACGCTGGATCTTAAAAGATGGTAACAAATTCATTGGCCGCATTGCAGCTTTCACTAACAAAAAATATATAAATGCCGGAACCGAATTTGCAACCGGCGGCGTTGGTTTCTTTGATTGTATTAATGATAATAATGCTGCAAAGGTTTTATTCGATGCCGCCAAAGAATGGCTTCAAAATAAAGGAACAGAAGCCATGGACGGGCCGATAAATTTTGGAGACCGCGACAAATGGTGGGGACTAATGACAGAAGGATTTGACAAGCCACCAATTTATGGTATGTCTTACAACCCGGCTTACTATGAAAAACTATTTGAAAATTACGGGTTCAAAAATTATTATAACCAGTATTATTATGCTATGGGCGTTAAGGATAAACTTCCTGACCGCTTTCCTGAACGTTATGCCAAATTCAAAAATAAGCCTGGGTATGCAGCACGACATATCAGTGTAAAGAACCTTGAAAAGCATGCGCACGAGTTCGCAACCGTATATAATGCTGCCTGGGCGCAGCATGGCGAAGCCAAAGAAATTGCAGCCAAAGATGTAATGAAACTTTTTAATAAGATGAAGGCAGTAATGGATGAACGGCTTATATGGTTTGCTTATTATAAGGATGAGCCCATTGCCATGTGGATTAATATTCCTGATCTTAATGAATACTTTAAGCATTTTAACGGCAGGCTTGGCTTAATTGAAAAGCTGCGTTTATTATGGATGAAAAAAAACAATAAATGCCGCATATTTACAGGAGTGGCCTTTGGGATTGTTCCAAAATTCCAGGCATTGGGAATTGATTCTTTTATGATTTATGAGGCCAGTTTAGTAATTCAGCCAAATGATTGGTATGATCGCTATGAAATGGGCTGGGCCGGCGATTGGAACCCTAAAATGATAAATATTTATAAAAGCCTTGGCGCTGTTCAAAGCCGGCGCATGGTTACTTACCGTTATATTTTTGATGAAAATAAATATCCCTTTGAAAGACATCTCCAGATGGAATATAAATAATTGAATTAAGACGCAGGCACTTCTGACGGTTGAATAATTGTGTCTTCTTTTCTTTCTTCATTCCACTCTAATATAAAATTATTGCGGCCTTCGCCGGTAAGGATGCTCATATAATTCTGCTGTGCCAGTTCGAGCATGGAAAGAAAAAGAAAGATAGCATGAATACGGTTTTCACAAAATTCAAAAACCTTTTCAAATGAAACTGTTTTTTGTTTTTCAACCAGGCCGAGCATAAAGGCCCGGCTTTCTTCAATAGTATAATTATAACGGATTACGGTATGAACAGGCTTATTGTTGCGTTCGTTCATGCGTTTTACCACACGCTCAAACGCTTTCATTAGTCTGAATAAGGTAATGGTTTGAATTTCCGTGCCATCTGCAGCTTCTTCACCCACCAGCGAAAGCTCCCGCTGCAGGTTGCCACGTTTCATCATCAGCATGCGGGTGGCTTCCATTTCAGCCATTTGTGCGGCAGCTTCTTTAAACTTCTTGTATTCAAGGATTTTATCAACCAGCTCCTGGCGCGGATCAATTTCTTTGCCTTCAGCATCCAGCTCTTTTCGCGGCAGCAACATCTTTGCCTTAATACGCATCAATGTTGACACAAAGAGGATGAATTCGCTGCTTAGCTCAATATTCAATTTATCCTGATGATGTATATAATCAAGAAAATCTTTGGTTATTCTACTGATGGGGATATTATAAATATCAATTTCATCACGCTCAATAAAAAATAACAGCAGGTCGAAAGGCCCTTCAAACTGCGGTAATTTTATTTGATAATTTTCCGTATTCACAATAATGCTTTATAAATAGACACTGTGTAAAACTGCCGCAATGTAAACAGAGAATAATACAATGCGAAAGCAAGTTTTACACAGTCTATCAGGCAGGATTCCTGTTATGTTTTTTTCTTTAGCTCATCACGAATTTCCATTAATAATTGATCGGTGGAGGAAGGTGCAGGCGGTGTAGCCGGGGCAGCCTCTTCTTTCCTTTTAGTTGCATTTATACCTTTGATAATGAGAAATAATGCAAATGCAATAATGATAAATGAAATCACTTGCGAAAGAAAATTACCGTATTTGATTGCTGTACCCGGAATAACAAGTTCACTGAGATTACTAAGATTGGCCGCCTTTAGGGCAGGTGTAAGAATGGCCGGCGTAATAATATCGTCCACAAGGGAACTGACGATTTTTCCAAAAGCTCCGCCAATTACTACTGCAACAGCAAGGTCTACTACATTGCCCTTTACAGCGAATTCTTTAAATTCTTTTAAAAACCCCATAAAAGTATTTTTTGGGTTAACAATATATGGTGAATGTAAATTGTTTCTCTAATTCAACCAACACATTGCCTTATTTTTTTATACCCGGGTATTGCATGTTTAATTCCTTTAATGCATCTCTCAGGGTTGTGGCAACAAGGTATTCTTTATACCAGTTTTGATCTGATGGAACAATTGTCCATTTAACCTTATTGCAGTGTTTAAAACAGTCTTCATACGCTTTTAAATATTCCTTTCTTAAAGCGGCTTCAATAAAATCATTTTCATTATACTTCCATTGTTTTGTTTTATCCTGAATCCTTTCATCAAGCCGTTTGTGTTGCTCTTCCTGCGAAACATGCAAATAGAATTTAAATATGACGGTATTGTTATGATGAACGAGCAATTCTTCAAAATCGTTAATTGCCTTCATTCTTTTAGATGCCGTATTATCGTCAATCATATTATGCACTCTTGTTACAATTATGTCTTCGTAATGAGAGCGGTTAAAAACCTGTATCATGCCTTTGGCTGGCGCATGCTTATGAATACGCCATAAAAAATCATGCGACAGTTCTTCTGCTGTAGGCACTTTATAAGATTGTACTATTATGCCCTGCGGGTTTACAGAACTGAATACATTTTTTATAAGCCCGTCTTTGCCTGAGGCATCCATTCCCTGCAAAACTATAAGCACAGCATATTTGCCTTGCGCATACAAAACATTCTGCAATTCATCAAGCTCCTCATATATGGCAGGCAATGCTGCCTTTGTTTCTTCTTCATCAAATTTTTCAGGCGCCCTGGTACTTGCTTTATTAAGCTTTAGATCTGCCATATATTTTTTGTTAGCAAACATTTGCAAAGTTTATGAACTTTCCAAATGTTGTATATATAGCGGCAGAAAAAATATATTGACTGCACACTCAAAGAAGCTGTTTGTCGTTATAGTAATGTATGGGTGGGAAAATGAAGAAACTAAAATTGGTTACTGCATTATTACTTGCTTGTTTTCTGTGCACTTCTTTTCATCCTGCACAGATATATGACTCTCCTTATTACATTGTTATACATAAAACGCGGTATGAGTTAAAGGTTTTTGACCGCAAAGGCTGGCTGGTAACTTACCCTGTTGTATTTGGCAGTAACGACATGCGCGATAAACTGTATGAAGGCGACCGAAAAACGCCCGAAGGTAATTTTGCTATTGTTTCAAAAAGAATTCATTCCAAATGGAACAGGATGATGATGCTTGATTATCCCACACCGGCAAGCTATGAAAAATTCAATGCGCGTAAAAATGCAGGCATTGTGCCGGCATCAGCAAAAATTGGTGGTGGAATTGGTATTCATGGCACATGGCCACATGAAGATTTCCAGATTGACCGTTACAGAAACTGGACGGACGGCTGTATAAGCATGCGTAACAGGGACGTAGAAGAACTATACAGGATGGTTCCCGTGGGTACAAAGGTTTTTATCCGGCTTAACTAAGAAGATGAATAAATAAAACATGAATCTTAATGCGTGAATATTTTAAGCTCATAGCAATATTCAACATTAGAAATTAACTGCTTAAAAATTCACACATTTATAAAAAAATCAAATTCTGGAGTTTTCACGTTTAACAATTGCCGTTCCCGTTAATCAATTACTTCATCCCCAAAATATTTCCAAAGCGCTTCCGGTAACTGAATACCATTTTCTGATTGATTATTTTCAAGTAGCGAAGCCATAATTCTTGGCAAGGCCAGGGAACTTCCGTTCAATGTATGCACCAACTGGTTTTTGCCGCTTTCATCTTTAAAACGGCATTTCAGCCTGTTTGATTGATAGCTTTCAAAATTGCTTACACTGCTCACTTCAAGCCAGCGTTGCTGTGCAGCACTGTACACTTCAAAATCGTACGTAAGCGCGCTGGTAAAGCTCATATCACCGCCGCATAATCTCAATATACGGTATGGCAATTTTAATGATTGCAGCAGGCGCTCCACATGGTTCAGCATTTCTTCCAATGCAGCATAACTTTTATCTGCTTCAACTATCTGTACAATTTCAACTTTTTCAAACTGGTGCAGCCGGTTTAAGCCACGCACATCTTTTCCATAACTGCCCGCTTCACGCCTGAAGCAGGGAGAGTAAGCCGTCATTTTCACAGGCAGTTCTTCGGACTTTACAATCGTATCGCGATAAATATTGGTCAAAGGCACTTCAGATGTTGGAATAAGATAAAATTCATCTTCAGTCACAAAATACATCTGGCCTTCCTTATCTGGCAACTGCCCGGTTGCAAAAGCGCTATCTTCATTCACCACAAAAGGCGGAATGATTTCTTTATAACCAGCCGCTGTATTGTAATCTAAAAAATATTGAATAAGGGAACGCTGCAGCTTTGCACCTTTGCCAATATAAACGGGAAACCCACTACCGGTGATTTTGGTGCCGAGATCAAAATCAATGAGCTTGTATTTTTTGGTGAGCTCCCAATGCGGTAAAGCATTTCCGTTCAGCGCTGGCTTTTCAGTTTCACGCACAATTTCATTGTCTTCAGCAGAAACACCTTTGGGCACTTTTTCTGAAGGAAGATTAGGTAATAATACCAATGTGTCTTCCAGCTTTTTTTCTGTTTCGGCTGCCTGTTTTTTTATCGGTTCAAGCGATGCCTTCCAGTTTGTTACATCTGCTTTAAGTTGTTCTGCCTCTTCCTTATTTCCGGATGCCATCAGTTTGCCAATATGCTTGCTCGATGCATTTATTTTGGCCTGTGTGGCATCAAATTCTGCCTGTAATCTTTTACGTTCATCATCCAAAGCAATTATTTCATCAATTAATTCAGGCTGCTTAAAATTCTTTACAGCAAGGCGTTCTTTTACCCATTCTGTTTTCTGGCGCAGCACATTCACCTGTAACATAAAACTTAAAATTTCGGGCAAATATAAACTTTGCATCAACACCCCTGCTACCTTTGCGCGCTATGATTACAGGTGATGATTTACAGCAACGCTGGTGGAATTTAGAAGCAAAACTCGTTGAACGCTTTGGTAAAAAGCCCGACATGGAAGCTATGCTGTTTTTAATAGGTATGCAGGAAACAGGGTTTATAAAACAAAAAATAACAAAGGAGCAAAAGCAGGATTTAATGCATGTGGCTATCTGCACTATTTTAAGCCCAAGCGGTTATTATGAATTTGAAAGAAGGGATGCAGATGGCTGGCCTCATTTCAAACAGTTAAAAGAGCATAAAGCCATGCTTTTGCATGAACAGGAAAATTTTTTAAAGGACCATATTTTATTCTACTTTGAACAACAGGGTTTTTAAATATTATTTATGAGAAAATTGTTATTGACCGCTTTGAGCTTTGCATTTATTACAACTACGATAGCGCAATCTAAGCCGGCCGTAAAAACAGCAACTAAAAAACCGGTAACATCAGCTAAAGCAATACCTGTTTCAAAAGAGAAGCTGGTGGAGATTCAAACAGATTACGGAACAATGGTTGTAAAACTTTCTGATTCCACGCCATTGCACCGCGATAATTTTGTAAAGCTTGTAAAAGAAGGATTTTACGACAGCCTTTTATTTCATCGTGTTATACAAGGCTTCATGATACAGGGCGGCGACCCACAGAGTAAAAATGCAGACAGCGCTGCTATGCTGGGCATGGGAGAAGCACCGGGTGGCGGTCTTATTACCGCGGAATTTAATAATGCCTTATATCATAAAAAGGGCGCTTTGGCAATGGCAAGAACCAACAATCCTGAAAAGGCCAGCAGCAACTGCCAGTTTTATATTGTAGAAGGTAAGCCGAATGATAACAATTTCTTAAACCAGGTTGAATGCGGCATTCGCCAGGGCGGCAATATGGGATTTTATTATAACGATGAGCAGCGTAAAATATATAACACCATCGGCGGCACGCCGTTCCTCGATCAGAATTATACGGTTTTTGGTGAAGTAATTAAAGGTCTTGAAGTGATTGATAAAATTGCCGCAGTTGCAAAAGGCGGTAACGACAGGCCGTTAAAAGATGTACGCATGAAAATGCGTATGCTTAATTAATCCAGGCTACCGGATATTGAAAATAAAAGGGTGTGAGCGACGGATAAGAAACTTTTGGGTTATCACGTTTGAAATAGAAGCAATGCTCAGAGAGTAGAATTATAGATATTTATGTATCACTCCTTAACGATATCCTTAATAATAACCGGGGAATAATTAAACGGTTCCTTTTTTATGTTGAGTTTATACCTGAGCACCACCTCACTGTTATAAATTACCTGCAGCCATTGCGCTTCATCGCTGGTTACAATATAATTTGCTGTTATTTTATTACCGTTTATAGTATAAGGCTTATTCACTCTAAGGCTGGAATCTATTAATGCGATATGCGCTGAATCAACAGAGTTTATGTCAGATAAAAAAAGGGCTTTTCTATCATCCGTTGTTTCTAATGTTACCGTTACAATATCACCTACTGCTGCACGGATAATGCCTTTCGATGGCTGGTAAGAAACGATTCTGTAATTAAAAGCCGGTTGCTTAAAAGGTGAACGGTTAAACTCCGAAAGCGTTGGCGGGTTGTTTAGTAAAGTCCATTTTATATCATCAGGATAGTGATCCTGTATAAAATATTTTGGCGGCGATAAAAAATAGTAGCCATTATATTCCTTCCGAAAAACGGTGCCTGAAAAATTTAAATACCCGCTTGCCCAGGTGGCGTCCAGCAGATACCAGTTACTGTCTATCATCACGGCATTCCATTTATGATTGCAGGCAAACTGGCTGCTGTAGCCTGCCCTTGCATAGCCAGTAATTACAACGCTTTTTATTCCTGAGAAATCACAAAGGCTTTTAAACAAACGGGCATAGCCATCGCACAAAGCATATTTTCTTTTCAACGTTATTCTTGCAACCCTTTCATCAAGCGATTTGTAAACAGAATCGGCATCATAATCAGCTTCCACATTATCATTTGAGTTTTGGGGCAGGTAATGAAAGCTATAACGAATGGTGTTATAAGCAATATTGTCCGTTATCCAGTTAAAGATGGAACGCACTTTGTCCATTTCTGTATTATAGGGCGCTGTAAGTAGGTAGGCTAAAGTATCGGGGGCAGTTATATTGCGGCTGTCTAATTTTTTAAAAGCAATGAAATTAGCGGCACTGTTTTGTGAAAAACAGGTAAAGCCGGTTAAAATAAAACAGAGATTAAACAACAGTTTCATACGCCTCAAGATTCAATGTTCTAAGTTAGAAATCTTTTAGAAACAATAAATGAGATTTTTAAAATGAATAATTCCATAATAATGGAACATTTTAATTAACTCCCGGCGTATTATCCATTCAAAAATATTATTCATCTTTGCAATAACGATGCTTCCGGATTATCCACATAAATGTTTTGCTGATAAGCGCATTAATTATTGTTTATTAATGCAGGAGCTTGCTATGATGGCGGTGTAAGCCCATTTTCTGAATCCTTTCTTTTTCTATTTTTCATTTAAACCTATTTTTTATGAATGCAACTATTGCTACAAAAGCAAACACTGCTGCCATTGATTTTTTACCGCTACAGGGAACTGATTATGTTGAATTTTATGTAGGCAACGCCAAACAGGCGGCACATTTTTATAAAACGGCTTTTGGTTTTCAAAGCCTGGCCTATTCCGGCCCTGAAACCGGCACAAAAGATAAAACCAGTTATGCGTTAAGGCAAAATAAGCTCACGTTTGTATTAACCACGCCTTTGCAAAAAGATTCGCCCATTGCCGCGCATATTCATAAACATGGAGATGGCATAAAAGTATTGGCACTGCAGGTGAGTGATGCACAAGATGCATGGTATCAAACCATCAAACGCGGCGCTGTAAGTTATATGGAGCCTGAAATTTTGAATGATGAAAATGGTGAAGTGATAATGAGCGGCATTCATACCTATGGCGATACGGTGCACCTGTTCATTGAACGAAAAAATTATAATGGCGCTTTTATGCCCGGTTATATTGAATGGAAAACCAAGTATAACCCACCTTCCACAGGATTAAAATATGTTGACCACTGTGTTGGCAATGTGGGCTGGAACCAGATGAATAAATGGGTGAAATTTTATGAAGATGTAATGGGCTTCCGGAATATTTTATCGTTTGATGATGAAGATATTTCAACCGAATATTCTGCATTAATGAGCAAGGTGATGAGCAATGGCAACGGTTTTGTAAAGTTTCCGATCAACGAACCGGCTGAAGGCAAAAAGAAATCCCAGGTGGAGGAATACCTCGAGTTTTATAATGGTGAAGGTGTGCAGCATGTGGCGCTGGCAACCGATAATATTGTTGAAACAGTGAGTGCATTGCAAAGCAGGGGCGTGGAGTTTTTAAAAGTGCCTTCTGTTTATTATGATGATTTGATTGACCGTGTTGGAGAAATTGATGAAGATATCCGGCCTTTAAAAGAATTGGGTATTTTGGTTGACCGTGATGAAGAAGGTTATCTTTTGCAAATATTCACCAAACCCGTTGAAGACAGGCCAACATTATTTTTTGAAATCATTCAGAGAAAAGGTGCAAAGAGTTTTGGCAAAGGCAATTTTAAAGCTTTGTTTGAAGCGATAGAAAGAGAACAGGCAAGGCGGGGAAATTTATAAAGCATGTATAAAACTGCGCCTTTTTTGGAAAAAAAATTATTATTACCTGCACTAATAATGCGGTTAAAGCATATAAAGGTTGATAACCTTATTCAGCATTTGTTTAACCAAACCAGGCCTGTTGCATACGATGCGGGCTTATATAATAAATTTTTGCAGAATATTGAAAAAGTTTTAAATGCAGCCGGTTTTAAATGCAGCAACACTTATATTGCAAGCAGATCGTATTTTACTGCTTATCTTTTAAAATTGAATATATTATGAAGACTGCTCACGAAATAATCTGGCAAAAAAAAGCACCCGATAATTTTATCGATGCAGGTGCTTTGGTAATTGATGCATTAAACGAATTAAACGAGGTAAACCTTAGTTATCTTATAGTAAAAGAGAATGATGATGTAACCGGGATCTTCAGCGAAAGGGATTATGCGAGAAAAGTGGCTTTGCAGGGTAGGTCGAGCCGGGAAACACGAGTGAAAGATGTAATGTCAACAGACTTGCCTGAAGTGCAGGGAAACGATTCTGTTCAGCATTGCATGAATTTATTGGCGGAACATGGCAGGCGCTATATAATAGTGAGGGATAACGGTGAATTTGAAGGCGTTATTACTATACACGATCTTTTAAGGGAAATATTGCTTCATGGCGAAAGGGCGCTTGATGTGCGTGTAACACGCACATTAATTGAAATTAATGAACGTCCTCCAAGGGTTTATTAAGTTATATAATATACTTTGTTTTCGAGCCGGCTTGCCGGCTTTTTTTATTTGTAAAAACTATCTGGCATTCGTTTCTGTTAACGTAAAGTAACCACTATTCAATATTTGATTTTAACACTATTATTGAAATAAATCTTAATGTTTTGTTATGTAAGACAGTATGACCGGTGTGTCTAATGTTCTTGGTTAAATTTGTAGGGTTCGTCCTGCTGTTTAAAGCTTTAAATTCCGGTAGTAGTATAATATTTGTTTGCTTTTACACGGTAATGCTTGTATTCATAATTTAAATGAGGCAATTATTAATGAAACCATTTTTACTTTCACTACAATTTATTTTAATCAGCAGTTTTTTGTTGGCACAAAACACAGGCATTACGCTTACCGGTATTGTTATGGACAGTGCTACTCAAAAGGCATTACCGGGCTCAACTGTTACAATTAGCTTTAAAGGCCAGTCTGGAACAGTTAACAGATCAGATATTTCAAACCTTGACGGAAAATTTATTGTAGAAAACATTGCTTCAAAAAATGAGGTTACACTCCAGGTTACATCAATAGGTTACGCTGCTATTTCAAAAAAAATAAATTTAACAAACTACGTTAAAAATGGCAACGCCATTGATATTGGCCCGCTCAATTTAAGCGTTCAAACAAATACGTTGCAAAGCGTGGTGGTTTCAACGCAGGCTGTGCCCGCCATGAAGTTTGGTATTGACAGCAAGATTTTTAATGTCGAAAAAAATATTGCCGCACAGGGCGGAACGGGTGTTGATGTAATGAAAAATATTCCATCTGTTTCAGTTGATGCAGAGGGTAATGTGCAATTGCGCAACAGTACGCCTCAAATATTTATAGATGGCAGGCCCACTATTTTAACGCTTGATCAGATTGCTGCAGACGATATTGCAAGAGTAGAGTTAATTACCAATCCTTCTGCAAAATATGATGCGTCAAGTTCAGGCGGTATTATCAATATCATACTTAAGAAAAATAAAACCATCGGGCTTAATGGCATTGCCTCTGTGGGTGGTGGTACACCGGGCGTTTTAAATGGTAACCTTAATCTAAATTACAGGGCAAAGAAATTCAACTTTTTTGCAAGTGCCAATTATAACAGGGGTGAAGGCACGGCTACAGAAAAAACATACCGTGAGAATAAAGATAAGGGCCTTATAACAGATTATTTTAACCAGTCAACTGATAACAACAGACTCCGCCAGTTTCATTCTGTAAGGTTTGGCGCTGATTATTTTCTTGATGATAAGACCACCTTATCCTTTATGCAGGGGTTTCATAATGGAAAGTTTGCCAGTGATCAAAAACAAAACCAGGAGTTTTATGATGCAGACAAAGTTTTGGATCATACAGGTGTACGTTTAGCAACGAGCGACGGTAATTTCAATAGAAGCAGCAGCAGGCTAAGCTTTGAACGAAAATTCGATAGCCCTGATAATAAACTTTCTGCAGATATAACGTACAATACAGGCGGAAGAGATAACAGCGATTACATCGTAAATAATTTTTATAATCCTGATGGCAGCGCTTATGCACCCGTAACCCGTGTGCGTAACAGTGGTTTAACGGATGAATACCAGGTGGTGGGCCAGATTGATTACAGCCATAAAATAAACGATAACAAACGTATTGAATTTGGTGTACGGAGCTTTTATAATCATAATAAAAGCAATTTTGCTACATACTCCATAGATCAGGCTGAGAATGAGACAAAGCTTCCTTTAAGTAATAATGTGAAGTATACTGAAAAAGTAAATGCCGGTTATTTTAATTATGCCAATGGATGGAAATCGTTTGTTTACCAGGTGGGTTTGCGTGTTGAGCTTTCGGAACTTGACGGTTCTATGATTGACAGCAATCTCAATTTCGGCTATAAATTTCCTAATGGTTTTAAAGACCTTAATTATGCATTGTTTCCAAGTTTCTTTCTTACAAAGCATATAAGCGAGTCGGAAGATATCCAGTTTAATTATTCAAAGCGAATAAGAAGGCCGCGTTTCTGGGAAGTAAACCCATTTATAGATATTGATGATCCTTTAAATATTTCACAGGGCAATCCTGCTTTAAAACCTGAATACACTAATTCTTTTGAGTTGAATTATTATAAAAGATTTGCCGAAAACAGCGGCAGCTTTCTCGGTGTAATTTATTTTAAGAATAATGTAGGCGATGTTACAGAGTACAGCGATACCATTCCGCAATCACTGTACGAACAATTAAATAATGCGGCTGTTTCTCCTAATGCTATTCTCAGCACTTTTATAAATGCCGGCTATGAAGACCGCTGGGGCGCTGAGCTTACGCTTCAGAAAAACATTACCAAGGCATTAGATTTTACTTTTAATACAAACATGCAATACTCCATTACAAAAGCGAACGTAGGTGATTTAAACCTTAATAACAGCGGGTTTAATTATAACGCCAAACTTATAGGTAATTATAAAATTGTTACGGAGGCAAGCAAGTTGTTTAATAATCTCGGCTTCCAGGTAATTGCTGATTATGATGGCCCGCGGGTAATACCGCAGGGAAGAAATAAAGCGCAGTTTAGCACCGACGTAGCTGTGCGTAAGGAATTCTTTAAGAAAAAGGCCGGTGCCCTTTCATTAAGTGTGAATGATCTTTTCAATACACGTAAGTTCGGAACTATTTATGACACCGATGATTTTTACCAGGATGGCTATCGCCGCTGGAATGTAAGAACAGTAAGGCTTACATTCAGCTACAGGTTTGGTGATTCAGATCTTTTCCGCAAGAAAGACAATAACAACAACAATAATTCTGATTATGAAGCAGCACCGGGCGAAGATTCATAACCAGAATTAAATGGAACGGCCTGGTTAAGCATTATTATATATATCCTTTACAGAAAAGGAAATATCAAGTACAGGTAAATTAATAATACTTTCATTTTTTGTAAAAGTTTCTGTCATCCATTCCCCGCTTTTTGTTTTGAAATAAAAAATGATAACCTGCTGTTCAGGTTCAACGCATAAATAATATTGCAGCGTTGGAATTTTCTGGTATTGAATGAATTTATCCGTTAAATCAAATTTGCGGGTGGATTCAGATAAAACCTCGACAAGTAAAACCGGCTCATTTGTGAAATAGCGGTTTAAATTATTGGTGCAAACAATCACATCCGGATAAAAGAAATTATTATCTGGTGTTCTAACTTTAAAACCCTCAGTCAAAATTTCAAGCCCAGTTTGCTTTAATAATCCTTCAATAAG
>NZ_JBQCIT010000040.1:0-39273 GCF_051953455.1 Parafilimonas sp.
CTCTGAGATTTCAGGTTTTCAACCACAGCAGCTACAGCTTTGTCAATACCGCGTTTCAAATCCATTGGATTAGCGCCGGCAGCAACGTTCTTTAAACCTTCGCTGATGATTGATTGCGCCAATACAGTTGCAGTAGTAGTACCGTCACCTGCAATATCTGCGGTTTTGGAAGCTACTTCCTTCACCATTTGTGCACCCATGTTTTCAATAGAATCTTCCAGTTCAATTTCTTTGGCTACAGTTACACCATCTTTTGTTACAGAAGGAGCACCGAATTTTTTCTCTAACACCACATTACGGCCTTTAGGACCCAATGTTACTTTCACTGCGTTAGCAAGCACGTCAACGCCGCGTTTCATTTTATTTCTCGCTTCAATATCGAAGAAGAGTTGTTTAGACATAGTATTTAATTTGAAAATTTAATAATTTGAAAATTTGAAAATTGAGTTTGAAAACCTGAAGCTGCTAACATATCAAATTAGCACGTCTTCAAATTTTCAAATTAAACAATCGCCAAAATGTCGCTTTCCCTCATAATAAGGTAATCAGTGCCCTCGATGCTGATTTCTGTGCCGGCATATTTGCCATACAAAACAGTATCGCCCGCTTTAACGGTTACAGGCTCGTCTTTTTTGCCGGGGCCTGCTGCTACAACAGTGCCACGCTGTGGTTTTTCTTTAGCAGTGTCAGGGATGATAATTCCGCCTGCAGTTTTTTCTTCGGCTTTAGCCGGTTCGATTATTACCCTGTCGTGTAATGGGGTAACCTTAATGTCTGTTTTAGCCATAAAATGTATAAATTTTAAAATTTACTGAATAGAAGGTTGCCTGTCGGCAGGCAATCCGTTATCAATTTTTTTGCCACTGCCAGGCTTAAAGCCAAATTTTCACGGAATCGCTAACCCTGACAGTTTTAAAAGTGGCGGCAAAGAAAAGCTTTCGAAAAGGAATGACAAAATTTCACTTCCGCATCAAATAGAAACTTCACGGTTTGTGGAATTATCAAAGCTGCGCTTAAGGTTATTTTTTGTTACCGGCAGTTGACCAAAATGGCGTCTTCCTTGTGTCACTCCCTTCAGCAGCAGTACAGATGGCATCTGTTGGAGCCTGGAATTGGGAAATCGTTATGAGTGTTCCTTTGCTTGGTAAAAAAAATTTCAACAATATTTTGTGATTGACGGGACAGTACGACCATCCGGCCACTAAAAGTTAATTACCACTTTTGCCTTTTTCTTTTTCGCCGGTATCGTCCATTTTGGGCCATGCTTTAATATCTCTACGGCTTTTGTGCTATACACATCATTGGGAGATTTGGTTACTTTAATATTATAAGGGTTGCCGGAATTATCTATTAAAAACTCCAGTTCTACAAGGTCTCTTGGATTGGTTATGCCCGACGTGGTGGTGTCTTTATTCAATTGTGTAACCACATAATTGTTGAAATTATTCCATCCGCCAACGGGCATGGCAGAATCTCTGACCATATCCTTTTGTTTATGCAAAGCAGATCCGGTAATGTTGCTTTTTTGCTGAGTGCCATACCCGGTAACCACCACATCGTTTAAAGATTCGCTGCTTTGTTTTAACATGATAGGTTTATTAAAACCCTGCTGTAATGCTGTGCTTTGGGTGTTATAGCCAACAGTGCTTGCCGTTACATGTAATAATGTATCATTTTTTTGCAGGTTAAAATCACCGTTTATATCGGTTAAAACCGCAGCTTTATTGTCCGCAGACACAACCGTAACCCCTGCAATAGGCTTATTGTTTTCATCAACTACTTTTCCTGAAAAAGTAGTTGGCAGAGCAGTAAGGCCGCCAACCTTCCCCTGTAAAGTTGTTTGCAGGCTGTCTGCGTTTGCAGCAGCTGCAGCATATGCCCTTGACATCATCGTTTTTTCAGGAACAGGAGCAGGGGAAGCTGCAATGGCAACATCTGTTTTATAAGCATCTGCTTCCGCTTCATTCGACGCATTGGTACCAACAACTTCAGCTTTTTCTTTCATTTTTGTTTTAGCTGATGAAGGCTGTGCTTTTTTTGCAACTTTATTTTCTGCAATTAATAAAGCTGTATCTGCCTGCTTGATTTCAGCAGTACTAGCCGGTGCAACAGCAGAATCTTTTACGGCTTCTTTTTTAACCGGTGCCTGCTGCACTTTTGCAATCTCTGCCTGCTTATCTGAAGATGATGTTTTTGTTAAGAAAGATATTACCAAACCAGTGCCTGCAAGCACAATAACCAAAGCGGCAATATTCAGCCACCTTGTTCTTTTATTAAAGGCAACGATTTTAGTTTTTCGCTTTTCTGCAAACAGTCCCGCATTTATCTCATTCAAATGTTGTTTGGCGGTGTTAATATCGGCTTCATTAAAACCTTCTATGGCATCGGCCAGAAACGGGTCCTGCAAGGCAGCTTTTTCTATGTCATGCATTTCTGTTGCCGGCATTTTGCCCTGCAAATACCGCTGGATATCTTCAAGTGAATAATTAATATGTTTTAACGGTTCAGCCATTTTTTTCCATACAGATTTTTAAATTACGCCGCCCGTTTTGTATAAGGCTTCGCACCCTGTTCCATTCATAACCGGTTTGTTCCACTATTTCGTTATAACATTTGTTTTCAAGATAAAATAATTGAATGCTTTGCTTTTGTTCATCCGGTAAATGTTCAATACAAAATTCCAGCTTTTTTAATTCGCTTTCTTTTTCAAGCACATAGTCAAGATGCGAAAAGTCTTCCGATTGCATAACCGTTGGTGTAAATTCCACAGTTTGCATTTTTTTATCTTTCCGTAACTGCATCAGGCAGTGATTTTTTGCCACTACATATAACCAGCTTTTAAAATTATCTACCTCGTGTGTTTGCAGTTTTGTTAATAATTCCTGGTAGATGTTCATTACGGCATCTTTTGCGGCTTCTGCATCTTTCAAATACTTCAGGCATACACCATACACGAGGTCTGTATAACGCATATACAATTGCGCCAGTACTTGCTGGTCGGATTGCTTTTTAAATTCAACCAGCAATGCTTCATCTGTTAAGGATGCGATGGCTTGTATGTGTTTTAACTGCGCCGGCAAATTTTAATGTTAGCCACAAAGATGCACAAAGCTTGGTGAAACTTCGAGTCTTTGTGCCTTGGTGGTTTTAAAATTACAAATGATTTAAAATTTTTTCTTTCGCCTTATGTAATCAGGAAATTATTTGCATCTCCTTATTAAACCAGTTGCTATGCAAACGAAGAAATTATGCACAGGAAAAATAATTATCTGCACGATGGTTGCCCTGCTTTCTTTTTTTATTGTAAAAGCGCAGCAAAAAAGCCAAACCGGTGTATCCGTTTGCAGACAGCTTAAACAATGATATTTTAAAACTGCCAACACCAAAACTTACTTATAAAGGCAACAGCAATCATTTTGATATTTATACCGCTACGCCGGACAATATGTACGTGATAAAACCAGACAGCACAATTCGTTTTAATATGCCAACAGGTAATTACAGGATGATAAAAACGCCCATTTTAAAACCTAAAGAGAAGTAATTAAGCAACCGTTAATCAACAATAAAATAATCAATATGAAAAAGATATGCTTTGCGGGCATCATGCTCGTCATGCTTGGCTTTGCCTTTACTGTAAAAACAAACAGAATAATAACAGGAACAATACAGGATGAAAATCGGAAACCGGTTATGGGTGCCTCTGTTATTGCAAAAGGAACAAAGAACAGCGTTGTTTCAGGTGTTAACGGTAAATTTTCTATTGTTGTTGATGATAAGGTTAAAGCGCTGGAGGTATCTTTTGTTGGTTATAAAACGACAACAATAAAGCTTTCTGATAAATCAGATTATACGATTGTGCTTGAGGCACAGGTTTCAAGCCTTAACGAAGTTGTGATAGTTGGTTATGGAAATGAAAGCGCCGATGTTGCTTTAAACGCAGCGCCGGTTATGTCCCAGCAATTAAGCGGTAAGGCCGCAGGTATTTATATACGCGGCAGTAAAAGCATTAGTTTAACCCGGCATAAAGAGAAAAAGAAATATGATGAATCATGGCGTTATAACGGCAACTTTAATACGGAAGGCTATGATCACATTGTTGAAAATCCTTTCTTAAAAACAAATGATAACCCGCTTTCCACTTTTTCTATTGATGTGGATGCTGCATCATATGCCAACATACGTCGCTTTATAAATGATGGCCGGTTGCCGCCGCCTGGCGCTGTGCGTATTGAAGAAATGATCAATTATTTCAATTATAGTTATCCGCAGCCGCAAGACGATGCGCCATTCAGCATTAATACAGAAATAGCAGGCTGTCCATGGAATGCCCAACATAAATTAGTAATGATTGGATTGCAGGGAAAGAAGATTTCAATCCAAAATCTCCCTGCTTCCAATCTTGTTTTCCTTATTGATGTTAGCGGCAGCATGAATGAGCCTGATAAACTGCCATTGGTGCAATCATCGTCAAAATTATTGGTTGACCAATTGCGGCCGCAGGATAAAGTGGCATTGGTGGTTTATGCGGGCAATGCGGGTTTGGTATTGCCATCAACAAGTGGTGAAGAAAAGATGAAGATCAAAGACGCCATTGATGCACTGGAAGCAGGCGGCTCAACTGCTGGTGGGGCAGGTATTAAGCTTGCTTATAAAACCGCCGGAAATAATTTTATAAAAGGGGGCAACAACCGCGTTATACTTTGTACCGATGGAGATTTTAATGTGGGCCAAAGCAGCGAAGATGAACTGCAAACCCTGATAGAAAAGGAGAGAAGCACCGGCGTGTTTCTTTCTGTACTGGGATTTGGAACGGGTAATTACCAGGATGCAAAAATGCAAACGCTTGCCGATAAAGGAAACGGAAATCATAACTACATTGATAATATCAGCGAAGCAAAAAAAGTTTTTGTAAATGAGTTTGGCGGAACATTATTTACAATAGCAAAAGATGTAAAGCTGCAGATTGAGTTCAATCCTGAAAAAGTACAGGGTTACCGTTTGATTGGTTATGAAAACCGTTTGCTGGATAAAGAAGATTTTAATGATGACAAAAAAGACGCAGGCGAATTGGGCAGCGGCCACACCGTTACAGCTTTATATGAATTGATTCCGGCCGGTGTAAAAGATACCCTGTTGAAAGATGTGGACGCGTTGCGTTATCAAAAAATCAAACCATTATCAAAGCGTAATTTTAATGACGAGGTAATGAACATAAAGCTGCGTTATAAAAAACCGGAAAGCGATAAAAGCATTTTGATTGAACACCTGTTAAAAGATGAAAACATTGCTTTCAATTCAACATCGGATAATTTCCGATTTGCAACCGCCGTTGCTGCATTTGGCATGTTACTACGCAATTCTGAATATAAAGGTGTGGCTGATTTTTCAACGGTAAGAGATATGGCACAATCCGCAATTGCAAACGATGAAGAGGGCTACAGGAATGAGTTTATCAATCTTGTAAAAAAAGCATCATCATTAAAACAAAAAGAAACTGTTTCTGTTATTGTTGATGATAATGATGATTGAAAAATAGCTATATAATTTAATTATTCAGGAAGCTCCCGGCAGGTTAAAGGGCATTATTACCAGCTACCGGTCTGACATTTTTTAGAAGTAAATAGATCAGTGTTTACCAAAGCGTCTGACCGGTATTCAGAATGATGGCTCAACAATTTCTTAATTTATAAGAAAGTATCTATGATTAATTACACTACTTTATTTCAATGCTGCAGTTAATCCATTCGGCGTCAAAAGAGGCATTATATTTTTTATAGAAATTGATAGCAGGCTCGTTCCATTCCAATACCTGCCACACAATACCGTTGAACTTTTTTTCTTTAGCTTCTTCCACCAAACGGTCAAACAATAATTTGCCAATGCCTTTGCCGCGTGCCTTTTCGGTAACCAGAAAATCTTCAAGATACATGCGTTGTCCTTTCCAGGTAGAATAACGTATGTAGTATAAAACAAAGCCCAGCACAATGCCATCTTCTTCGGCGGCAAAGCCCCACCATACAGGCTTTTTGCCAAACCCACTTTCAATAAAATGGTCAAGTGTTACCGTAACTTCATCAGGCGCTTTTTCATAAACCGCCAGTTCATGCACGAGTTCAAGCAGGCGTGCACAATCATCTTTAACTATTCTTCTGATTGTAATACTCATAATCAATTCATTTGTTCAACAAGGTTGGCCACATCTGATGCGCAGCCAAAGCTTAAAGTAAAACCGCTGCCACCATGACCGTAATTATGGATGATGTTGGTGCCAGGTTCATGTTCCACCCTAACCTGCGGGCGATAAGGCCGGAGACCTGCCCAGTTACCCAATACCTGATGATTTTTTAATTGAGGAAAAACATTGTAAGCGTTGGAAAGAATGCGCTCTAATGTTTCAGGCTCTGTTACTGCATCATAAACACCGCGTTCATAAGTGCCGCCAACGATCATCGCATCTTTACGCGGTACAATATATAAAGGCGTTTCATTGTCCATATAAATGGGCATTGATGTGTCGGTTTCCAGCAAAACTATTTGCCCGCGTATAGGAATAATGGCTTCATCATGGCACAAACTGCGAGCCCCCAAACCAGTACAGTTAATAATGATGTCGAATGAGGAAAGCTCCTCAAAACTTTTTACTTCCTGTTGTTTGAAAACAACATTGCGTGTTGAAAAAATATGTTGCAGGTAAGGAAGAAATATCTGTGTTTCAACCAGTGGCACCCATACGTCATACGCTTTTTGTATTCCAGGTGCTAACTGATCTTCGGGTACCATTGTGCAAACACCTTCGGGAATAAATTCAAGCCATACCGGTTCTTCTTCCACCACATCTTTACGTATCACTTTTATTAAATGTTTCATGCTTATGCCTGAGGAAGCATCGTTTGCAAGCGCTTTAAAAAAATCATAACTCTTTTTGCTCCATGCAATGCCGCGTTTATCAAACCTTATCTGGTAAGGATACCAGAATGCCGCAGCCCTGTTGGATGTAATATTGGGTGAGAATTCCTTTGCCAAAACGGTGATATCATATTTATTGCTGCCGCTTAAAATATAAGCCGTAGCAAGCCCGCTTATACCAGCGCCAATAATTGCAATTTTTTTATTCATATAAAATTGATGCTTTTTTAATAAGCTGCAAGCTCAGGCTGCAAGCTCCCAGCCCGAATTGCACTTTCACGTTTCACGATTGACGGTTCACGTTATATCAACCTCATTTTGTCATTTCACCTGGTATATTTATATCGCCTTTGCCAAAATAGAAACTGGTTTTTACATTCACCGCAACTTTCTTTCCATCAAAGCTGCAAATATAAGTGTATGTATGCGGGCTCTCAGTGAAACGTAAGGTAAGCTCCAGCGTTTTATCTTCTGTCCAGCGATAGGCGCCATCCGTAATAAATGCAGGCAAACCATTAAGGTTATTTTTTGCGCCTGCAACAAGGTTTGGGCCATGCATGGTTGTGGTGCTGCGCATCCATTTGCCGGCGCCAAAAGCAAAAGTGTGCGCCGCCGAATCTGTTATAGTTGCATAACAAACATCATTATCAAATTTGAATGAAATTGATTGAATGTTCTTTTCGTTTGGTTGCAATTTGAAAGTTTTGCCTTTCAATATTTTTTGTAAAGAAGAAGAGTTTGCGTTTGCAGGCAGGGGCAAAGCCAGTGAAGCCAGTTTTTCTTTTAGCTGCAATGAGGCTGCCGCGTCTTCGGGCAATGCTTCATCCTGTAAGCCGGGTAATATATGCTTCCATACAAGATTGATCTCTTCCTGCATATCGGGCGTTTCAGCAGTTATTGCAATCACAGCATCTTTTTTAGGTAGTACAATTATATACTGGCCAAAAGCGCCATCACCGCGGTACGCTTCATTTCTGCAAAGCCACATCTGGTAGCAATAACCCTGCAGCCAGTCGCTTGAATCTCTTTTGGATTGCGGCGCATCAGGGTCCTGTAATATCTTTGCTGTTGTTGCTTCTTCAATCCATGAAACGGGTAGTAATTGCTTACCATTCCAGCTACCTTTTTGTAAAAATAACTGCCCGAATTTTGCCATGTCTTCCGTTTTCAATCTTAATCCCCAGCCGCCTGTATTAATACCACGTGCATCTGTTTCCCAATCTTCTCCCTGAATACCCAAAGGCTCAAACAAACGCGGTTTTAAATAATCAAGTACTGTTTGGCCCGTTACTTTTTGTACAATAGCAGCAAGCATGTAAGTGCCTAAAGAATTATATAAAAATTCTGTGCCCGGGTAATGCAGTATTGGCGTTGATAAAAATCCTTTTACCCAATTGCTGTCGCGGCCAACAACCATACCGGTTGGATCAGGTTCCTGCCCGTCACTCATGCTTAAAACATTTTTCACCGTAAGCGCAGATAGAAATGCATTCACCGTATCCGGCAAATCGTTTGGAAAAAATGATACAACTTTATCATTAACCGATAATAATTTTTCGCTTACGGCAAAGCCGATGGCAGTTGCCGTAAAGCTTTTGCTGGTTGAATACAGCGTATGTTTCAGGTCGGCGCTGTAAGGATTCCACCATCCTTCGGCAACTACTTTTCCATGACGCAACAGCATAAAACTGTGAAATTCTGTTTTGCTTGAATTGGCTGCATCTAAAAAGCGGATAATGTTTTTTGAAGAAACACCTTCGGCTTCCGGTGTGCTGCGGGGAAGTGATGACTGGCTGTTTACCTGAACACAAAAAATAATAAACAGCATTGCAGCGATTGACTTTTTATATATCATAGCTTAGTAATGATTGAATCGCTAATATACCATGAGTTCTTTATAAGAAAAGACAGTTTATTTCTTATATCATTTTATGCTTGTGATATACAACTATTTTATTAATGGAAGGAACAAATTATTAATAGATTCTGTATAAGTTGGATGCGCTATAATCATTTCGGCGAGTTGCGTATAAGGTATTTTACCCATCATTGCCATTTGCAATGCGGCTATCGTTTCACCTGCTTCTTCGCCAATAATGGCAGCGCCTAAAATTTGTTTTGTATCTGCATCCACCACGGCTTTCATCATACCTTTTGTATGATTGGTTTCCCTTGCCCTTGCCACGTGTTTCATTGATAATGTAGCTACTTTATAATTCAGTTTTTGTTTCCTGGCCTCTGCTTCAGAGATGCCTATACGGGCCAGTTGCGGATCGGTAAACATGCAATAAGGCACCTGCCTGTTTTGGGTTGAATTATTTTGCCCATTCAATAAATTCTCTTTCAAAATAATATAGTCGTTATACGAAATATGCGTGAACTGCGGCTCGCCGGTTACATCGCCGATGGCATAAATACCATTGGCAGAAGTTTCAAGTTTATCATTCACTTTTATAAAACCACGTTCATCTGTTGCAACATTGGTATTCTCCAAACCAAGGTTTTTTGTATTGGGTTTTCTGCCGGTGGCAACTAAAAGATGCGTTGCACTTAAAGCAAATGTTTTATTATCTGCCGTGAATGCCACACTTATTTTTCTGCCTGATTTTTTTACACCTGACAGATCAACGCCTGTACGAATGTTTATATTTTCCGCTTCAAGTATTTGCTGCATACATAAGGCAATATCCCGGTCTTCTCTGGGAAGGAAATCTTTACTTCTTTCAAGCATGGTTACCTTACTTCCAAACCTGCTGTAAGCCTGGCCAAATTCAAGCGCTATATAACTGCCACCGATAATGATGAGCGATTCCGGTATTTCTTTTAAATCCAGTAATGACTGTGACGTATAATAATCAATTTTATCAAGGCCATCAATGGCAGGTATTGCAGGGCTGGTGCCAACATCTAGAAAAATCTTTTCAGCCTTTAGTTGCATGGTACCGCCTTTATTTAATGCCACTGATAATTCTTTAAACCCCGTAAATCTTGCCTCACCTTCAATATAGGTAAGATGCGGTGTGGAAGTAAGGCCATCATACAAACCGTTTCTTGATTCATTTACAATCCTGTTTTTAAATTTCATTATTGCTTTTATATCAGCCTCGGGTTTTACTGCATTAATGCCCCATTCTTTTGCGTGCTTAACATTATAGGCTGTTTTTGCACAGGATATAATTGTTTTCGTTGGCGTGCAGCCATAATTAATGCAGGTGCCGCCGGCAAATTCTTTTTCAATTAATGCTGTTTTCCATTTTGCTTTTGCCAGCGCTTTTGCAAGTGGTGTTCCTCCCTGGCCCGAACCAATTATGATGGCATCAAATTTTTTCATGGTTATTATAACGGTTGTATGAATAAACTAAGAAGCTGTTTAAAAACATTCTATAAAACACTTCAAAAATAACAACAGCATTTTGAAAAGAATGATTATTAAACAGCTCCTTGAATATAAATACTGTAAAGCACTGTGAATGAAACTGCATTTACAGCCTGCCCTAACCGCTTAATTCTTTATAAACTTCAATGTTTCCTTTAATTCTCCCGCCTGCACCTGCAGAAAATATATGCCATTTATCAAAGATGATATATTCACTTCTGCATTTACTTTACCATTGTTTTTAAGGTTGTAGGTTGAAATAATTTTTCCGTTGACATCGATAATCCTTGCCAGAACATTCTCCGTACCGGCCGGTATCGAAATATGTAAAATATCATGTGCCGGGTTAGGAAATATATTCACGCTTGTTGTTTCAGCAACTTCAAAGTTTTCAGCAGCCATTGCAGCTAAGGTATTTGTTACGGTTACTTTTATTTGCTCTTCATCATACAATGCCGGGGTGCCATTGTCTGTTGCCCTGACCTTGAATGTAAAGGTTCCAACGGTCGTTGCTTTCCATGTAAAGGCACCGCTGGTTGCGTTTATAGTTGCGCCAGCAGGAGCGCCGATCAATGAATAAGTTATTTTCTGGCCTGCATCAGCATCGGTAGCCTTTGCTGTAAATTTTAGCGTTGAATCTTTCTTTATAGTTTTGTTACCTATGGCTGCCAGTACGGGCGTATCCGGCATTGGCTTGACAGTTATTGAAACAAATGCTTTTGCAGAAGCAATGCATCCAATTTTAACCAGGTAACTAAAGCTGTCTTTACCGCTGTAATTTTTATTTGGCGTATAAGTCATTGCAGGTGCAGTACCGGTCAGTTTGCCATGTATAGATTTATTAATGATTGTATATTTCAGCGTGCTGCCGCCGGAACCGCTTAGCGTTATCTGTACTTTGCCGTCTTCGTTTACGCTTGCCGTTTTTGCATCAGCCACAAGGTTATTTATTGGTGCGAAGATTAATGTGCTGTAGGCATTACCTCCATCAGTAGCCATGTTAAGATGCCGTAAAACTGTAAGTGTTCCCGATGTTGTAAGCTTGAAAATTGTGCCTGCATTATAAGTGCCGCCAATGCTTGTTGTACCATACAACATTCCATCAGGCCCCTGCATTAATGCGCCTTTTGGCATTCTGCCCTGCGTGGTTTTATTAAGCGCCACCACCATTTTAATTGATCCGTCGAGGCCCGCCTTAAAAATAGTACCGGCCGCATTGGCGCTGCCGTCGCTGCAGGTGCCATATAAATATCCATCCTTGCCCTGTATAAGACTGCCCATTGGATTATAACCTTCGTAACTGCCGTTAAGGGTGTGCAGGTTAGTATAAACACCTGTAGGCGTTAATTTAAAAATGCGCCCGCTGTTGCTTGTCATGCCATAAAAATTACTATCATTTGCCTGCAGCAAACTGCCTTGCGGCGAACCGCCATCCGTTGCAAACACAAAACTTTTTACAATTGTAAAATTGCTGCCAGATGTTTTCAGTTTAAAAATAGTGCCTGCATTGCCTGCACCGCCACCGGTTGTCATTCCATATAAAAAGCCATCTTTTGCCTGAATTAAACTTCCGGCGGGGCTTCCGCCTTCGGTGGAACTTATAAAATCATGTATCACGGTAAATACGCCGGCTGACGTAATTTTAAAAATGGTGCCATAAGCTTTTGTGCCGCCTGTTGACGTCATGCCATAAAAATTACCGTCAGATGCGAGTAAAAGACTGCCTTTTGGAAAACCGCCTTCAGTTGCTTTATTAAATGAATGGAATACGGTTGCAGTGCCGCCACAAATTTTTACAATGCTGCCATGGCCATAAGCACCGCCTGCATTCGCCATGCAATAATAAGCGCTGTCTTTTCCTTTGATAAAAGAACCATAAGGACTATTGCCCTGCACTGAACCATTGAATGTATTAAGTATGGTAAAATCGCCTGCAGTAGTTGTTTTGAAAATAATACCATAATTAAGCAATCCGCCGGCGCTTGCCATAGCATAGAGGTTGCCATCGTTGCCTTTGGCCGGAACAGAAGAACTGCTGCTGCCTTCATTATTATAATCCAGTGCGTGTATAATGGTGTATTTGCCGGTGGTGGTGAGCCTGTAAATTGTTCCGCCGCTTTTTGGGCCGCCGGAACGGGTAATGCCATAGAAACTTGTATCGTTGTATTGCATAATGCCGCCATAAGGATATCCGCCATCGGCACCAACAGAAAGATTTTTTAATACAGTGTAAGCGCCTTTGTTTGAAACTTTAAATATGGTGCCGCCGCCGTATTGGCCGCCACCATAGCAGGTGCCATATAAAAATCCGTCTTTTGCTTTAAGTAAATCGCTTTGCGGGTAAGTGCCGTCTGTTGTGGAATAAAGATGCCTCAATACAGTGAGCACACCGGCTTTTGTTACTTTGAATATAGTTCCAAAACCATATTGGCCGCCGCTATAGCAGGTGCCATATAAATTGCCATCGCCGGCTTCGGTTAAACTGGCATAACTGTTAGCACCTTCTGTTGCTTTAACCATTGAATGAATTACAGAATACACGCCGCCCGGCGTTAATTTGAAAATTGCCCCGGCGCCTGTGCTGCCGCCACTATAGGTTATTCCATAAAAATTGCCATCTGATGCCAGGGTTAAATGCCCATGTGGGTTAGCGCCATCTGCATAAGCCAGGTGCCTTATAACAGTAAAATCGCCGGAGGTTGAAATTTTAAAAATGGTGCCATAAGTATTTGCGCCGCCGGCTGCAGTTAAACCATACAGGTATCCATCCGCACCTTTAATTAATTCACCATAAGGATAACCGCCATCGGTAGCATAAACAAGTTGCCTTAATATGGTTATTTCACCGGCTGGTGTCATTTTAAAAATGGTTCCATAATTATTTGTGCCGCCGCTGCTGGTCATGCCATAAAAATTGCCATCCGTATCTTTAAATAAACTGCCGTGCGGCGTATTGCCCCAATCTGTAAAGCCATTAATAATTGAAAAATTATTGCCGTTGGTATTTATTTGAAAAGCCGTGCCTTTACCATTAATACCACCATTTGATGTTAAACCCACGAGCACATTCTGGGCTTTTACATTAAAAGAAAATACAAGTAATACTGCTGCCAGTAAAATATTTACACTGCTTTTTTTATTGCACAGCGCAATGTGTTTTTGATTAGCGTAAAAATGATTCATAAAAAAGTTTTAGTTGTATTGATGAAATTATTCAGATGAATTCCGCTGTAAATTTTTTTTGAATTAAGCGCTATGACAAGCCTGTAATGACTGAATTGTATAAATGGGTTGATGAAATGTAAAAGGCCATACTGTTAGTGACGCTGTATGTGTGTGAAATTGCCTTCAGGCCAACATATAAACCCGAAAACCTTTGCCGGCATTGTATTTCAGTGTTACATGAAATACTACATATCATCGCTTTTTTTTAGCAGTTGATACAGTTGGTAATTGACACCGTTCTGCCGCCATTCTACTTTCGTTCGGCATTTATGAAAAAAATAAATCCTTTTTTATGATAAAGAAAATTTTAAAATGGACTGGCATTATATTGCTTGTATTAATTGCCGGTATATCTATTACTACTGCATCAAGGCAGCACTTAAAATATGATGCCCCATATCCTGATATTCATGCTTCAAAAGACACCGCTGTAATTGCACACGGCAAACATTTGGTGTTCAGCATTGCACATTGTGCAGATTGCCATAGCCTGGTTAATGCAGACTCCATGCTGCAGGCAGGGCAGGAGCCACCGCTTTCAGGCGGTTATGCATTTACAATGCCGCTGGGTACTGTTTATTCAAGAAATATAACGCCTGATAAAGAAACAGGTATTGGCAACAGGACCGATGCTGAATTAGCAAGGGTTATACGCTATGGCGTGCATGCAAACGGCGAAGCGGTTTATGAATTCATGTCATTTCATGATATGAGTGATGAAGATTTAACGGCGGTTATATCTTATTTAAGAAGTACGAAACCGGTTAAAAACAAAGTGCCTGAAAATACACTGAACGTTATGGGTAATCTTGTGAAGGCATATATGGTAAAGCCTGTTGGTCCAACCGGCGATGTGCCTGCTGCGATGCATGCCGATACAACGGCCGCCTATGGCAAATACCTTGTTTTTAATGTGGGCAATTGTATAGGCTGCCATTCAAAACGCGATTTAAGCGGTAATTTTGACGGGCCATACCTCGCAGGCGGTAATCCTATGAATGGCCTGATACCGCCCAACCTTACCAACGATTCTTCCGGCCGCATATTTACCTGGTCGCAGCAACAATTTATTGAGCGCTTCAAAAAAGGAAAGCTTATTCCGCAAAGCGAAATGCCCTGGAATAGTTTCAAGCACATGGATGATAACGAACTGAAGGCCATTTATAATTTTCTTAAAACCGTGCCTGCTGCCAGAACTGAGCAACTGGCGGCTAAATAAGGATTTTATGTATGTAATCCGGCCGGACTCTAATAGCAGCCTGACCGGATTATTGCAGTTTAATCAAAGAAAAATACTCACTTCCTGCTTTTCAATATTCCCAAAAGCATTTCAGGCTGGTTGGTTGTAATAAAATTAAAACCGCTGTCCAGGAGCTGGCGCATGATCGTTGAATCATCAACCGTCCATGCATTGAGTTGTATATTATATTTTTTTGCTTCCGTAATCCATGCAGGATTTTTTGTAAAAACAGAAAAATGATAATCTGCACCGCTTATTCCATCGGCCTTTAAAGCAGCAGGGGCAATATCGCCATTTAAATACTGTGTTATCGCATTGGGTTCAATGGCGTGAATATGTTTCATTATATCATAATCAAAACTTATATACGCCATAAGATTTGTGCAGTTCAATTGATGCACCAGTTGTATTACTTTATCTGCTACTTTTATTCCACGCTCTTTGCTTATTTTGGAAGGCTTTATTTCAAGTATCAGTCTTGTTGTTTTATTATTTTTTTTACCGGCAAGCAAATATTCGCGCAGCGATGGCAACGGCTCGCCGTTTAAAAGCGGGTATTTCCGCAGCTCATCAAAGTTGGTTTTTTCAATAACGAGTTTATTATAATCCGGATCGTGATGAATAACCAGCGAATCATCAGCCGTCATCCAAACATCAAATTCAGAACCTGTACATTTTAATTTAATCGCCTGTTGTAATGAGGCTATAGAATTCTCAGGAAAATTATTCAGCTTATAAGCGCCCCTGTGCGCCACAACAGGATTGTTTGCAAACTTAATTTTGGAACTGCTACTCTTTGTTACAGAACAGGCAGCGGCGGATAATGCAATCGCAAAGAATACAACAAATTTTTTCATCAGTTATTGAATTAATTTCAGGTTTATAAGCGGGCTAAGATAATAACTGCTGCCGTAAGCATTTTATCAAATTACTAATCAAGGTTCTGTTTTCTAATTGTCATTCCTAAACCAATCAACAATTCAACTTATCAACTCTATCTTTGGTGCTTTTACATATCATGGAAAATAATTTAATACAACAGTTGAATGAAACAACAGCTTTCATTCAATCAAAATATACAAAGCAGCCGCTTATTGGTGTGATATTAGGCAGCGGGCTTGGCAATTTTACCGGCGGCATGCAGATAGAATGTGAAATTGATTATAATAACCTGCCGCATTTTCCCGTGAGCACGGTGGCCGGTCATAAGGGTAAATTGATTTTTGGAAATATGAGTGGCAAACCGGTTATGGTTATGGCTGGCCGTTTTCATTTTTATGAAGGCTATACGCCGCAGCAGGTGGCTTATCCGGTTCGCGTTATGAAAATGCTTGGCGTTAAAACCCTGCTTTTGTCAAATGCCGCCGGCGGTGTGAACGCCTCGTTCAAAGTGGGGGATATGATGATCATTAAAGATCATATCAGTTTTTTTACCATAAACCCGCTTCTCGGCAGAAATGAAGAAGCATTAGGAACAAGGTTTCCCGATATGAGTGAACCTTACAATAAAGCACTTATCAGCAAGGCAAAATCTGTTGCCGCAGATTTGGGTTATGAAGTGAAAGAAGGGGTTTACTGCGGTGTTACCGGCCCCACTTTCGAGACGCGGTCAGAATATAAACTCATTAAAGCGGTTGGCGGCGATGCGGTGGGTATGAGCACAGTGCAGGAAGTGATTGCCGCTGTTCATGCCGGTATAAAAGTATTTGCCATGAGCATTATTACCGATATAGGTATTCGTGAAGACGATAATGTTATTACGCATGAAGAAGTGCTGGCTGCCGCAAATGAAGCAGAACCTAAATTGACAGCATTGTTTAAAGCACTGGTGGACGTTTTGTAAATTTTCTTTTTATTGATTGGGCGCGATTGCTGACCAAAGAATGTGAAATGGCACAATGTAATTTTTAAGGCTTTCGTTATTTGCTATTCACGTTGATGTTTCACCATCCACCACTATTCATCACATCAGCTTCAGCAACGATTCATGCATTTCCTGTTCCCCAAAAACAGTATTGATCTGCTTCAATATTTTTTTCAGGTTGATACCTTTCCCAATAACACCTTTAAAAATTTCACCCTGTTCCTTTATGCGGTTAACAGCATTAAAAATGTTGAACTGCTGAACGGTTAATCCTTTTTTCACTTCATCCCAATGCAGTGGCATAGAAACGGTAGCGCCGGGTTTTGGCCTTAATGAATAAGGCGCTGCCAGCGTTGCCTGTGGCCGGTTTTGCAAAAAGTCGAGATACATTTTTCCCTGCCTGTTTTGCACAATGCGTTCAATGCTGGTAAACTTTGGCAACTGCGATTGAACGATCGTTACAAGCACTCTTCCAAACTCTTTACTTATTTCATAATTATACTTCGCGCCAAGCGGCAAATAAATGTGCATGCCGGTTGCACCCGAAGTTTTGCAGTATGCATCTGCGCCAATGGCATCAAGCACCTGCTTGATTTGTTGTGCAGCCTGTATCACCTGTTCAAATGTTGTTTTATCGCCGGGGTCAAGGTCTATAATGCACCAGTCTGGGTTATCGGGCTTTTGCGCACGGCTGCTCCAGGGATGTATTTCAAGGCTGCCGAGCGATGCCATCAGTAATAAACCCGCTTCGTTAGTACAAATCATATAATTCCTGTCGCCGCCTTCTTCCGTGCTGTATGGAAAAAGTTCAACCCAACCGGGCACTTTGCCGGTAACATCTTTTTGATAAAAACTCTGGCCATTAATCCCATTCGGGTAACGTATCATGGTTTGGGGCCTGTCTTTTAAAAAAGGCAGCATGTAAGGCGCTACCTGGTAGTAATAATTGATCACATCACGCTTGCTAACGGCCTTTGTATTTTTGGTTGCAGGAAAATATATTTTATTGAGATTATTGAACGTGAGGCTATGCCCGTTGATAGTTTTTGTCTGAGATTTTTCCGTTGGGTTGAGCAATGTTTTCCGCTCTTTACCTGTTGAGCCTTTCAACAATTTTTTAGTAAGAGCCTTTGCACCCGGTGCGGTTTTTTTCACTGATTTTTTTGCTGCGGCTTTCTTTGGCATAACTGTATTTTTATAGGTTGGCACAATATCTTTTGTATGCGCTTCTTTTTCCAGGTGTATATTATTTGCATTTTTATCCACCCGCATACCTTCAAAAGAAGGATGGCGCATTACCCCATCTGAAGTAATTTCCGTGTAAGCAACTTCACACACCAGGTTTGGCTTCAGCCAGGTTACGGTTGCTTTTGGCGGGTCTGGCCTGAAACGCGACGGCTTGTTTACATCGGGTTCATGCGTGAAAGGTATTTTAGTAGTGATAAGCGGCCTGAACTGCTCCATCATTTCTTTTTGCAGTTTATCAGAAAAACCTGTACCTATTTTGCCGGTATATTTCAGTTTACCATTTTCATTAACGCCCACCAATAATGCGCTGAATAATTTGCTGCTGCCTTCATTATTGGTAAAGCCGCCTATAATAACTTCCTGGCGCTTGTTTGTTTTTATTTTCAACCAGTCGCTGCTGCGTTTGCCGGGCAAATAAATACTGCCTGCCCTCTTTGCAATAATACCTTCAAGGTTTAATTTTTTTGCGGCTTCAAAAAACTCGGTGGCGCCGGTATCAAAGCTTTCACTTACGCGAATAATGCCGGCACCGGGAGCAATAGCATTGAGTACCTGCTTTCGTTCAGTCAGAGGGAGCTCCATTACATTATAACCTTCAACCCAAAGCACATCAAACAAATACAACATCAATTCGCCATCTGCTTCACTGCGCCAGTTTTGAAGATCGCCGAAATTGGAAATGCCTTCATCATTAATTACAACAATTTCGCCATCAAGCACTGCATTTATTTTCCATTGCTTTAATGCATTATAAACTGCATAAAATTTTTCGTTGAAAGATTTATTATTACGAGAACGCATTTCCACATTGCCATTATGCAGGTAAATGAGGGCCCGGTAACCGTCCCACTTTACTTCATACAGCCAGCCGGGCTCATCAAAAGGCTTGTCAACAAGCGTGGCAAGCATAGGAGCGAGGTTTTTGGGAAATCCCTGTTTTGTTCCCTTGGCAAGCTGTGCATTCAATGCTTTATTTTTTTTATTGACCGGCATATCTAAAGCTATAAAATAATTATGCCATTGTTAATGCAAAAAGTGGTATAAAATAAAAAGCTGCATTTAAATGCAGCTTTTCAATACGCTTTTATGTATTTATTGTTTGGGGAAATTGGGATCGGCTTTCACTTCATTCAACTGCTGCATATGCCGGTTTGTATGGGCAGATATCAATAATATGGCCTGGTAGGCATCAATTTTAGCAAATGGAAGAACTGCGATATGCGCCCTTAAATCATCATGTGTTGTTTGCACATAATTAATCAGGCTGTCCCTGCCCGCATTGAATGCGTTTAATGTTTCATCCAAAGTTTTATAAGGGGCATGTATGGGCTTAAAAGGTTCTGCAGCTTGTGCTTTGTGACTTCTGTCTTCAACCATGCCGATAAACTGTTCATCTGTAACAGTTGGTTTAAATGCACTGTCATTAGGTGTTTGTAAAGTTTGTTGTACAAAACCAAACAAGCCCTGCGATGTTAAGGCTATATGTTGTACGCATTCCAGCACAGACCATCTGTCAGGTGCTGGTTTAAAATTTAACTGTGCATCCGATAAACCTTTTACTGAATTTATTAAATCATCCCTTGTTTTAATGAGATGATCAACGGCAAATTTTCTTTCTGCTTCTGTAAGCTCTGCTTTATTAACGATGGTAAAACTGCTGAATAAAATAGATAATACAAGTAATGAGAAAAGTGATTTCATTGGTTATGTTTTATGATGAAAGGGTAAAATTAAAGCAATATTTTTAACATGTTCAATATGCATTAAATTCTTAACCACATTACATCATCAATCTAATAAACCAAATCTTCATACGCAGCCTGCAGTTCATTATATGCATGCTGGTCATTTGCCGCCTTTGCCTGTTGCATTCCTTTTTCATACCATTCAATTGCCAGTGCTGTTTCTCTATTTCTTTCGAGCAATTTGCCGAGATGATAATAAGAACCTACGTAACCCGGCTCATCTTTTAAAACGGCTTCAAACAAAGCCCTTGCTTCTATATCGTTATTGAGTTTTATATATTCCAGTGCAAGCGCATGCCTTAAAAAACTGTCACCTGGCATTTGCAGCAAGAGTTCCTGCAGTTTTTCAATGCGGCCCATAAAATTATTCAATTACTTTTTCAATATGTGCAAGCTTGCCATCTGTGGTAATGCCTTCTACAATTACACGGAAACGTTGTGTAACATCATTGTTATAAAATTTGAGGCGGAATGTATTATTGGTTGGTGTGGTTAATACATTAGGCGACCAAAACAAAGTTGTGCGCAAATCTTTTTGATCACTATTCTCACTGTAAATATCATAATTGGGAGAATAGAATTCCTTTTGTTCAGAATAACCAATAATTACTTTATAAGGCAATCCTTTGCCGGGCGTGGTGGCCACATCGCCGCCCTTGCGTGTATAAATAGCTATGGCCCCGTTTGCACCGCCGCCAACAGCGCCAATAAACGGCGGCCGTAAAACTTTTACATAAGCTATATCGCTCATGCTTATACTTTGAAGCATGCTGGCATCGGCCGGTGTTTCATTATAAAAAAATGCCGGTGTGCCGCCGCGCCATGTAACGCTTGGCGTGGAACCTGCTGTTGTTATCTGCAGGCCCGGAACCCTGCCCTGCAAATATTGAAACACGCTCATAGCGCTTCTTCCAAAAGGATCGCTCATCACATCAAACTGGTAGCCATCGCCACTAAAAAGCGGCGATGCATATTTTTCATCCAATACTTGCATGGGGCTTTTAGTCCTCGTTTTCACAACTACATCCTGCAACGTTGTGCCCTGCCTGAACTTGGCATTACGCAATTCTTCTTCGGCAAGCCTGCGCCTGTAATTTTCGGTTGCCGTATCGGTAAGAAAAGCATTGGCCGCGGTATCTTCTGTAATTGTTTTTGGTGAAGACAAACTGTTATCAAAATTGACAACGGATGAATTGGCAAAACTTTCATTGCCTGATAGCTTATAATAAATTTTTGAAGTATCGTATAAGATAATATTAGGATTGGCAAACTTCCCGGATTGGTCAACTATCGCCTGTTCAAAACGGTTGGATGTATCCTTACTGTTATTAATAATGAGCAGGAGCATAGCGCCTTTTTTTAACTGCTGGTCTGTTGCACCGTACACTTTGCCGGCAAGGCTTAAATAATCGGCTTCGTTCTGGTATTTTATTTTTGGGTATTTATTGCGAATAGAATTTTCCCAGTCAATACGGCGCCAGCCATTGGTAAGCATTACAAGATCAAGCTGCTTTTGAAGCGTATCAGAATTGTTTTGAAAATAATAATAAGGATGATAAACATTGCCTTTTAGATCGCCGGTTAAGAGCAAGCGGGATACAATATCATCGGAACTGTCAATACCAATGCCTGCATCTGTTACGGCAACGGAAAGATTGGCAGCAATGGAATCTGTATGAATCACAAGCGTGTTCAGCTTGCGCTTATCAGTGCCTAATTCTGCAAAGCCAACTTCAGGTTCAAAACTATAATTTTCATTATTAATAAAAGTAATGCGTTCCGCCATTGCCGTCCAGTTTGAATCGAAAATAGTTACCTGCAAAATGCCGGAGGGAAGTTCTTTAACCGGTATAGCACCGCCGGTTACGGGCACATCTTTTAAATTAACGGCAGCGCCGTACACAAGGTGTTGCTGCATGGAAGCAATGATGTATAACTTCTGAAGATTAGCCGGCGCATTATCTGACCGCTGTATGGTAAACGATCTTGCATCGGCTTGTGGCAAAACTTTCAACACAATGCCTGTGGCCTGCGCAGCCGGCAATTTTGTTTCGTAATTATTGCCCAGGTCATCTTTCCATTTTGCGGTATAGGCTTCGCCGTTTTTAGCTGTAAGCGAAAATGCACCCATGCCATCGTGTATGGTTTTTATATCGGCTACTTTTGCATTGCTGTTATTAAAAACAGCGCCGCTTACTGGCGCCGGCGTTCCGTCAAAATGCACCGCTTTAAATGCGATATTGGTTTCAATATTTTCCACAATATTGCCGCCTTCAGGTAAAAATTGTATAGCTGTTTTAATAGCAGGAACAGGCCTTTTGGTTGCAGGCTTTGGCTGAATAATGTGAATGGTTTTCCTGTAAAGAAATGATGAATCAAAGTTCAACATCCATTTTGTATAAGCCTTTACATATACAACCTCATCTTTAAACTCAAGCGGAAGGCTATAATCGCCGCTGCCGCCGGATTGCAATACCGGCGATACACAATGTTTAAGTACCCTGCCTTGAGTATTGATAAAATCAATGTAAACCGTTTTACTTATTTGAGAAGGGTCGGCCCCCGTCATTATATATGATTTAAACCATATGGTTTCGCCGGGCGCATAAGAAGGCTTATCAAACTGAACATAAATTTTTTCCTGTGGAAAATTGGTTGCTAAAGCTTCCAGGCTGTTTTGAACGCTGTTTATGCTTATATTTTGAGATTGGGCACCTGTGGTTATTGCAGCAAACAGGCATGAAACAAATAAACAGCGCATGATTACAGGAATGTTCATAGTTGCAATTCTATTTCAAATTATTATTATGCAAATAAGCAATATTTATCTTAACAGTTCATCAACAAAATTATCTTGCAATATATACTGTATTGAAACGCCTTGTAAAAATTTGACATTAGGGAATAGTTATCCGGCGTTCCATCTTTCCTGATAAAAAAATAAACGGGTGAAATGAATATAACATGGTATTGTAAAGCTTTTAATGAATTGTCGCCGCTTGAAATGTATAAAATCCTGCAGTTGCGCAGCGAAGTTTTTGTGGTAGAACAAAACTGTGTTTTTTTAGATATGGACAATAAAGATGAAGGCTGCCTGCACCTGATGGGTTTTGCGGGTGATGAACTGGCGGCCTATACACGGCTTGTGCCGCCGGGATATATTTATGAAGAAATATCAATCGGGCGTGTGGTTATATCGCATAAGCATCGCAGTAAGGGCCAGGGAAAAGAATTGATGCAGCGTTCCATTGCTTTATGCAGGCAACATTTTGGTAGTGGATCCATTAAGATTGGTGCGCAATATTATCTCTTGAAATTTTATAGTTCGCTTGGATTTAAAGTGATAAGTGATATTTACCTGGAAGATGGCATTGAGCATGTGTATATGATATTGAAGGATACTTTTCCTGCCGGAGAAGTAAATTATTAATGCACTTTTGCAGTCCGTAAAATAAGATCAATCAGAAAATTGAGGTTAAACGAATGAAGGCATTATTAGAAGTAAAGAACGTTTCAAAAAAAGTTGAAGACCGTATAATTGTAGATGATATAAGTTTTGTACAACAGCCCTTGCAAAAAATAGCGATTGCAGGTGAATCAGGAGCAGGCAAAACAACTTTGCTGAAGATGATAACCGGCTATGCGCAACCAACCGGCGGATCAATTTTATTTAATGGCGAAAGGGTAATTGGCCCCGAAGAAAAGCTGATGCCCGGGCATAAAATGATGGGCTATTTATCGCAACACTATGAACTTCCCAATCATTACCGGGTTGAAGAATTGATATGGTTTGAAAATAAATTGGATGAAGCTGAGGCAAATCGGTTATTTGAAATATGCAGGATAGATAATTTACTGCAACGCAAAACCAATTATTTATCCGGCGGGGAAAAGCAGAGAATTGCTTTATGTATGCTGCTGGTAAAACAACCAACGTTGCTGGTGCTGGATGAACCCTTTTCCAATCTTGATCCAATTCATACGAACACGTTAAAGGATGTATTGGATGATATAACAGTACGCTTAAAAATAACATGCACACTTACTTCGCATGACCCGCATGATACGCTCTCATGGGCTGATGAAATATTGGTGGTTAAAGATGGAAAGCTGGTTCAGGAGGGAAGCCCGCAGGATGTGTATTATAAACCGGTGAATGAATATGTTGCAGGCTTATTTGGTAAATACAATTTGCTTCAGCCACAGGTGGCAGCTCTGTTTGGCATTGATACAAAAGGAAATGCAATAATGACACGGCCGGAAAATTTCAGGATATATAAAACAGGCAGCGGTGTAAAAGGCATTATTCATAAAATCAGTTTCTGGGGAAGTTTTTATGAGGCGAAGGTAATAATTGACGGCGTTAGAATTATTGTGAGAAGCAATAGCAATGAATGGCGGCCAGGGGATAAAATTTTTGTTGGCATTAATTAATCCCCGGCCCGATTATTTAACTCACAATAAGCACGGGCATTGGTAGTTTGTGCCGCACAATATTTACAGTTTCACCATAAAACACATCTTTCAGGCCCTTGTGCCGGTGCGCACCCATTACCAGCATATCGGCATTAAATTCGTTTACGATGCGCACAATTTCTTCAACGCGATGCTGGTAGCCGAGCTGGGTTTCAACGGTATAGCCCATTTGTTTTAACTGTGCAGCATAAGCCTGCAGGCGTTCTGCATCCTGGCGTGTTTCATCATCATCCGTAGCATTGCCTGAAAATGACGCCGACACTGTTTCTACCACATGCAGCAATAAATACGTAGCATGTTTATTACCCTGTTTAATGGCATGTGCAATCAATTTTTCATCAAGTGTTTTAAAATCGAGTGCCACTGCAATTTTCTGAAAAGGGTTTACAGAAAGGTTGAGCAATTGCGGCACTTTGCCATGAATGCCTTCTGACGATCTTGTTTTTCTTTTAGCATATAAAGGATAAAACGTCATTGTAATAAACAGCCATGCAAAAATTAATGAAACAATTATAATAATAGCTTTTATAAATAAATGCCCGCTTTCTGACAACACATCAATTATTTCACCTGCAACAAGCCTTACATTTAAAAATACTAATATGGCTGCAACCAGCCAGGCAATAATTTTTACATAAGGTTTGATAGCAAAAACGCCCATTGTTTTTTTATCGCTCACAAAATGTATTAAAGGAATTACGGCAAAGCCAAGCTGCAGGCTCAATAACACCTGGCTGAACACAAGCATATTATCAACTTCTGCTTCACCATATACTGCAATAACTATTACTGCGGGAATTATAGCTAACAAGCGGGTTAGCAACCTTCTCATCCATGGGTTAATGCGGAGATGCAGGTAGCCTTCCATAACAACCTGGCCTGCTAAAGTACCCGTTACAGTTGAGCTTTGCCCGGCAGCAATCAAGGCAACCGCAAATAAGATTGGCGCCAGCGATGTTCCCAGTGCTGATTCGAGCAATATGTAGGCATCCTGTATCCTCGCCACAGATGAATGGCCATTATAAAAAAATGCTGTTGCGGCTAATACCAATATGCCTGCATTAACGAAAAATGCAGCATTTAAAGCTATTGCGCTATCAACTATATTGTATTTAATGGCTTTGCGTGTGGCAACTTCGCTATTGTTTATTTTTCTTGTTTGAACGAGCGCCGAATGCAGGTATAAATTATGCGGCATAACCGTAGCACCTATTATGCCCACAGCAATATATAAAGCCTGGTCATTTAATGAAGAAGGAACAAAGCCTTTTATCATTTCACCCACATCTGGCTTGGCAAAAAACAGTTCAATTAAAAAAGATAAGCCTATTATCAATACCAATGCTATAATAAAAGCTTCCATGGCACGCATGCCTTTTTTTTGCAGATAAAAAAGTAAGAACGTATCAAGTACTGTTATTGAAACGCCCCAGATCAATGGCAACCCGGTAAGCAACTGAATACCCAGCGCCATACCCAGCACTTCTGCAAGGTCGCAGGCCGCGATAGCCACTTCGGCAAGCACATACAAACAAAAATTTGTAAGCGGGGGATAGGTTTCCCGGTTTACCTGCGCCAGGTCTTTTCTTCTCACAATACCAAGCCTTGCACTTAAAGATTGTAGTAATAAAGCCATCAGGTTGCTCATCAGCAAAACCCAGATAAGTTTATAACCAAACTGTGCGCCGCCCTGCAGATCGGTGGCCCAGTTGCCGGGATCCATATACCCAACACTTACCAGGTATGCAGGGCCCATAAAAGCCAGGATTTTTCTCCAGCCTTTGCGCTGACGGGTGGCATCTATGCTTTCATGTACATCACTTAAAGAATGTGTATCGTTCTTTACCATATTATAAAGGATTTACCTGTATGGCTTTGGCCACCTGTTCACTGATATTGATTGATTGTTTGTTCCTGAATTTAATCTCAACGGAATTATCAAACGGAAGCTTATCCTTTACCTCCAGCACAGTGCCTATTGCTATATTACGGCTGCTTAAAAAAGCAAGCAGTTCGTTTGACTGGTTTAAAACAGATGTAATTACAGCCTGTTTATTCACGGGCAGGTTTGCCAACGGGAGTTGTTTAAGTTCATCTATTTTACCGCTGCTGTCGGGAATAGGGTCGCCATGCGGGTCAAACTTTGGAAAGCCCAGGAATTCATCCAGTTTATCAATTAATTTTTTACTGCGGATGTGCTCCAGTTCTTCTGCTACTTCATGTATTTCTTCCCAGCTAAAATGAAGTTTATCAACGAGAAAAAATTCCCATAAGCGATGCCTGCGGATAATCATTACAGCGGCTTTATTGCCTTCACGGCTAAGCTTGAAACCTTTATATGGAAGATAATTTAATAAATTTTTTGCCTGCAGTTTTTTCAGCATATCGGTTACTGATGCTGCTTTGGTATTAAGATGATTAGCGAGGGCGTTAGTATTTACCTCACCTGTTGCCTGCTGCAAATGGTATATTGATTTTATATAGTTTTCCTCAGTAATAGAAAAATTAGCCCGCATTGAATTTATTTTTAGACAAATCTAAAAATAATTAATTGTTATTGGAAATTATTTTTCCTGCTGCTCAAGTGAGAAATTAATAAACATAAAAAAGGCCGCCTTGTTAAGACAGCCTTATTAAAAAATCGTTCTTAAAAGTTAGAATATTCTTACCCGTATAACAGATATTGTATTGCCGGTGCTTTTTAACACCACGGTAATATTATACTCCTGTGTGCCTTTTAGTTTTCCGGCTACATATGTCATGTCGTTTAGCTGGCGCGAATCAGAAAATCTTTCAAACCCTGATACTTTATTCTTTGTAAAGAAACTTTGTATCATAGCGGCAGCTTCAGCTTTGCTTAAATTTTTCACTTCCGGTTTTTGCGGCAATGTGATATTTACAGAATTGCTGAAATAGCTGGCGAACTTATTGGCATTGCCTGCATTTAAAGCACTGGCAACGTCGTCGGCAGACTGTGCAAACGTATTTAACGTTAAGAAAAATCCGATTATCGTTAATAATTTTTTCATTGATGAGGATATAGAATTTTTGACTAAAGGTAATGCTTAATGTTTAAGTAATATAGTTATGTAATTGTGAAATGAGCGATGATTTTTATATTTTGTTTAACGATTGTCAGTGATATAAATTTATCAATCAAAAACATCTTTAAAATATATCTCCTTAATTAGTTTTGTTATTGTATTATAATAACGGGCTTTCAAATTTTTTATTTGATTTATTCCATCCTGAAAAATCATTTAACAAAAAAATTAAATCTATTAGTTTTACGCCATGAGCAAAAAAGCAATTTTAATTATTATGGATGGCTGGGGGCTTGGAAAAACCTATGCTTCCGATGCCATTCAACATGCTAAAACACCTTTTGTTAGCAGTTTATACAGCAAATATCCTAATACTACTTTAATAACCTGTGGTGAAGCAGTTGGCCTGCCCGAAGGGCAAATGGGCAACAGTGAAGTTGGGCATCTTAATCTTGGAGCAGGCAGAATTGTTTACCAGGAACTGCAGCGCATAAACGTAGCTATTCGCGAAGGTTTGTTTCAGAAGAATGAACAGCTGCTGAAAGCAATTGATTATGCCCAAACCAATAAAAAAGCATTGCACTTAATTGGCCTTGTGAGTGATGGCGGCGTGCATTCACATATCAATCATCTTAAAGCCATCTGTGAAGTATGTGCGCAGCAGGGTTTAAGTGAAGTTTACATTCATGCTTTTACTGATGGTCGCGATACGGACCCCAAAAGCGGGCTTGGTTTTATGAAAGAGCTGCAGCAAAGCATTAATAATTCTGTTGGAAAGATAGCAAGTGTTAGCGGCCGTTATTATGCAATGGATCGCGATAAAAGATGGGAGCGTATTAAGCTCGCTTATGATGCCCTGGCAAAAGGTGAAGGCATTAAAGCTACCGATGCTATTGCTGCCGTAGAACAATCGTATGCTCAAAATGTAACCGATGAATTTATAATGCCAACGGTAATTGTAAATGAAGCGCAGCAGCCGCTTGCCACCATTAAAGATGGAGATGCCGTTATCTGTTTTAATTTCAGAACCGACCGCTGCCGTGAAATTACCGTTGCGCTTACACAACAGGCTTTTCCTGAATACAACATGCAGCCGTTGCAATTATATTATGTTACCATGACAGAATATGATAAAACATATAAAAACGTGCATGTTATTTTTGAAAATGATAACCTCACCAAAACACTGGGTGAAATAATTGAGGACAATGGTTTGAGGCAAATACGTATTGCTGAAACAGAAAAATATCCGCATGTAACTTTCTTTTTCAGCGGCGGGCGGGAAGCAACATTTAAAGGTGAAAGCAGGATTATGGTAGCTTCGCCTAAAGTGGCTACGTATGACCTTAAGCCTGAAATGAGTGCTTATGAAGTAACAGAAAAACTGCTTCCTGAAATTGAAAATGAAACAGCAGATTTTATCTGCCTGAACTTTGCCAATGCAGATATGGTGGGGCATACAGGCGTTTGGGATGCGGTTATAAAGGCTGTTGAAACAGTTGATACCTGCGTGGAAAAAGTTATTACGGCTGCGCTGGCGCATGGCTATACCACGTTCCTGCTTGCAGATCACGGCAATGCTGATTATGAAATAAATGAAGATGGATCTCCTAACACCCAGCATTCATTAAATCCTGTTCCGTTCTTTATTATTAATAATGAATTTAAAGGAACAGTAAAGCCAGGTAAGCTGGGTGATATTGCGCCAACCATTTTAACTTTTATGGGCTTACCGGTTCCCAAAGAAATGACAGGCGATATTTTAGGCCAACCATAAAACGCTGGTATGAAACGAATACTCTTAATATTGTTAATCATATTGGTAGCGATACAATTCATAAGATCGGCTAAGAATATGCACCCGGAGGCGCAAACAAATAATATTTCGAAATTGTATAGTGTGCCCGATGACGTTGAGGCTGTTTTGGTAAAGGCTTGCAACGATTGTCACAGTAATAATACCCATTACCCCTGGTATAGCAATATACAACCGGTTGCATGGTGGCTGCATAATCATGTTGAAGATGGTAAGGAAGAATTGAACTTTGATGAATTTGCATCTTACCCCTTGGCCAAACAATACCATAAGCTACATGAAATAGAAGAACAGCTTGATAAAAATGAAATGCCACTATCTTCCTACACGCTTATACATACGGATGCAAAGCTGAATAATGCCGAAAAAAATATATTGATTACGTGGAGTAAGCATATTTCCAAACAAATGGAAACAAAATATCCGAAAGACAGCCTGGAAAGAAAGCGTAATCGCTGACCGGTGATAATTAAAGTAAATTTTTGTAACTTGTAGAGTGAATTTTAAAATGTTCTTATGGACAGGATGATTACAAAAAATCACAAAAAAATATGGTTTAAAGCATTTGAACTAATCGATTTATTTCCATATTCTATTGCATTGCTTACAATTGCAGCTGAAATTTATATAGTAAATGGATTTATTTCTATTACACCAATGCTGCATTATTAAGCTTCTTCCGTTTTCTTTGTATTAAATGCAAATAACAAAAGCTGTCTATCTTATTTCAAGTCCTTCTGTTGATAAATGCCCGCAGCCAGACCGGCCTGAATACGCATTTATCGGGCGAAGCAATGTGGGTAAATCATCCTTAATCAATATGCTTTGCAATAATGCGAAGCTTGCCAAAACATCAGCAGCGCCTGGGAAAACACAGCTCATTAATCATTATGAAATTGAAAGCGTAGCTACTAATCCAAAAACAAAAACAAAATGGTTTTTGGTTGATTTGCCTGGTTATGGCTATGCTAAACGCGCCCAGAAATTGCGCAAACAATGGACGAAAATGATTGAAGATTATTTGCGCAAACGCAAAAACCTTTTAAACATTTTTGTATTGATAGATGCGAGGCATGAACCACAGAAAATTGATCTTGAATTTATAGATAGTTTAGGTGAATGGCAACTGCCTTTTGCCATAGTCTTTACCAAAGCCGATAAAGAAAAGCCCGGCGCTGTTGAGCGTAATGTGAAATTGTTTTTTGAAAAGATGAAGGAGAACTGGGAATTTTTACCGCCGTATTTTGTAACCAGCGCAGTTTCGAAATCAGGAAAAAATGAAGTGCTGAAATTTATTGAAGATTGTAACCTCGGTTATGCGTCGAATGCCCGCACTGAATAATTTTCTGAAAGCCTTATTTAATAATGCGTTTTATTTTATTCGCATTCTCAATCAACTCAGTTAAAAACTGTACATTTTCTTTTTCCAGGCTTGCCTTGAATTTTCTTAATTGTGTAATATGTTCGTTCAATACATCCAGCACATTTTCCCTGTTTTGCATAAACACAGGCACCCACATAGAAGCTGCGCTTTTCGCCAGGCGCACGGTGCTTTCAAAACCACCGCCTGATAATTCAAATATGGCTTCTTCTTCCTTTTCTTTTTCCAATACAGTATTTGCCAGGGCAAATGAGGTTATGTGGGAAATGTGGCTTACATAAGCGGCATGTATATCATGATTTTCAGAATCCATAAGCACGATATTCATGCCCAGCAGGCGATAAATATTTTCTATTATGCCAACCACTTTTTTATCTGATTGATGTACATCGCAGATAACACAGGCGCGGCCTGCGAAAGCGCCATGCACAGCAGCTTCGGGGCCGCTGTATTCCGTTCCCCACATGGGGTGCGTTGATACAAAGCGTTTGCGCATGGGATGATCTTTCAACGCTTTACTTAATGCAAATTTTGTAGAGCCGGCGTCTGCAACAATTTGCTTATCGGTTATCATATCCATTATCTTCAATACAACCGGGATAGTTGCATCAACAGGTATGGCAACATAAATAAAATCACTCTTGGCAACCGCTTCTTCAAGCGGCAGCACTTCATCTATGATGCCGAGCTCCAAAGCTTTCTTTGCGCTTGCCTGCGTTCTGCTTACACCAATGATATGTTTGGCAAGATTCTTTTCCTTTAACGCTAAAGCGAACGAGCCGCTTATTAAACCAACGCCAACAATAGTTACGGTGTTAAAGCCTCCCGTTCCGGAGGGAGCCATTGTATCTTCGTTGTTATTTTCCTCTTTCATAAAATATCACGTAATCTTGTTTATAACTTCGATTAGTGCAAAGGTTCATAAATTCATTACTTGTTCTATTGCTACTTTACTTAGCGACTAATCAACATTTCAACCAATCAACCTAATTTCTTATTCTTTCAATTGCTTCATTTATTTTCTCTTCAGTGGCGCATAAGCTTATCCGTATATAATTATTACCACCATTTCCAAAAATGCCGCCCGGTGTAATAAATACATTGCTTTCATATAAAACTTTATCGCTTAAAGCATAACTATTTTCAAAACCTGCAGGGATTTTTGCCCACATAAACATGCCGGATTGTAGTTTGGAATAACCGCAATGCAATGCATCAAGCAGTTCGTAAACTTTTTCACGCCTTTTTCTATAAACCGCATTAATGCTTTTATACCAGTCTTTACCTAACGATAAAGCTTTGGCAGCAGCCAGTTGAACCGGCAGAAACATACCGCTGTCCATATTGCTTTTAAAACGCAACACTTCGTTTATTCTTTCTTTATTCCCGCATAAAACACCTACGCGCCAGCCGGCCATGTTTTGCGCTTTGCTTAAAGAGTTTAATTCAAGCGCAACATCTTTAGCGCCTTCAACACTTAAAATGCTTAGTGGCTCATCATTCAGGATAAAACTGTAAGGATTATCGTGGCAAATGAGAATATTATGTTTTTTACCAAACGTAATTAACTGTTCAAATAATTGTATTGAAGCAGGCTGGCCCGTAGGCATTTGCGGATAATTAATCCAAAGCCCCCTAACCCCTTTAAATGGAGATTTGGCAAATTGCTCCACTAATGCTTCCAGTTGTTCAAAGTCAGGTTCATAATTGTTTTCTTCTTTTAAATCATAATAAACAGGTGTTGCACCTGTAAGTTTTACGGCGCTCGAATAAGTTGGGTAACCGGGGTTGGGAACAAGCACTGCGCAACCTTCTTCAAAATAGGTCATGCAAATATGCATAATGCCTTCTTTGCTGCCTATAAGTGGCAGTATTTCTGTGTCAGCATCTAAATCAGTTTTATACCATTGCCTATACCAGTTGGCAAAGGCATTACGCAAAACAGGCGAGCCTTTATAGTTTTGATAACCGTGCACATTTGGCTTTGCGCTTTCTTCCTGCAGCGCCTTAATTACATCAGGATGCGGTGGCATATCAGGGCTGCCTATGCCCAGGTTAATAATATTTTTTCCCTGCTTATTCAATGTATCTATCTCTCTTAATTTTTGTGAGAAATAATATTCATGCACACTGTTTAAACGCGCTGCGGTTGTAATCATAATTATTTTAGTTTGCCATTTTTGTAAACGCCATAAATCTTTAAATGTTCAATAACAGGCTTTATTTCTTCTATCACTTTGTCAAATTGCTGAAGGTTTTCAAATTCAAGATCTGCATGAAAACTGTATTTGAAATTGGTGCCGGGAATAGGGAAACTTTGCAGCTTGCTGAGGTTAACATCGGTATCGGCAATTCTTGTAAGCACTCTTGCCAGGCTGCCTTTTGAATTATCTGTATGAAAGTTTACCGATGCCTTGTTCGCGTTTTCAACAGGCTGGGAAAAATCTGCATGCTGCAATACAAGAAAGCGCGTGTAATTATTTCTCAGTGTATGAATGTGCGGAGCAATTATCTTAAGATCAAACAATTCAGCAGCCAGCTTGCTTGCAATAGCGGCAATATGTTTGCTTTTATGCTGATAAATATGTTTGGCGCTTAATGCCGTATCTTCTGTTTCAATCAGCTTCCAGTTATACTTATCTAAATATGCAAAACATTGCTGCAAGGCCATGGGATGGGAGTGCACTTCTTTTATATCTTCCAGTTCAACATGTTTGTTAACCATGAGGTTTTGGTCAATCTGCAGATACACCTCGCCTATAATGGTAAGGTTACTTTTTTGAAGAAGGTTATAATTAGCTAAAATGCTGCCGGCGATAGAATTTTCAATTGCCATAACAGCCCGGGTGCTTTCATTTTTAACCGAGGCTTTTTTTATAAGCTCATTAAAAGTGGCGCATGGATTTACTCCTATTTCTTTTCCTAAAAATTTTATGGCAGCGGCCTGGTGAAAGCTGCCTTCGTAGCCCTGGATGTAAACTTCATGTTTCATTCGTGCATATTTATTTTTTCAGTTGTCTCATGTGCCGCCTGTGTGTGAAAATTTTACATGGGCGTTTCATAATAAAAAATCCCGGCCTTTTGTAGCCGGGATTCATAAATGTATTCATGTACACATATTACCCGGCTATTCCTTTAAAATAAAAGAAATAAAAAAAGGTATATGTGATAGTCTGTTGCATTTTGGGGCACAAAAGTAACAGTAAGAAATTATTCATCAAATTTTTAAACAGAATATTTTAATGCCTAAAAAGAAAAAAAGCCCTTCCGTGGAAACGGAACGGCCTCTAACGATTGCTTGCCATATGAAAAAAGATTAGGCTAAACATTCCGGTGCAAGCATACCACCTCAACTCTGGAAACGCTTGTTTAGCTTTAAACGAATTTAATTAATGAGTAGAATCAGGTAAAGTAGTATCTGCAGGAGCCATCATAGATGTATCCGGTGCAGTTACAGTTGTATCAGGAGCTACAGTTGTTGTATCTGCAGAAGTATCAGTAGTGCTGCTGCTGTTACAAGCTGCAAAAACACCGATGGCTAAAACGATCAATAATTTTTTCATGTGTTTGTGTTTTTTGTGATGTAATTTTTGTTTTAATACCCAAATACAACATAGGTAACCCATGTTTTTAAAATTTTTTTTCCGGAAACTTGCAGCAATATTTGGGTTACTTTTACTTTAATCAGGTATTAAACTACACACGGCGTGAAGGGCGATTCGAACGAACAATTATTATTAAAAGCACTGGCAAATAACGATTCTAAAGCCGCAGAAACCATATATAAAGACAACTTTAACATGGTTCTTGCCTTTATTATTAATAACAACGGAACTTACGACGAAGCAAGGGATATTTTTCAGGAGGCGATGATAACGCTCTATCAAAAAGCTAAATCTGAGTCGTTCGTACTCACCAGCCAGCTTAAAACTTATATTTATTCCGTAAGCCGCAGGCTTTGGTTAAAACGGCTTCAGCAATTGGGTAAAACAACCAATGGCGTTGAAAATTTTGATTCCGTAGTTGTTGATGATGATATTGAAATTCATGAGAGGAGAGATGCTGAACTTGGTATTATGCACAGGGCTTTAAACAGTTTGGGAGAGCCCTGCAAAAGTTTGCTTGAAGCATTTTATATAGAAAAAAAGAGCATGGATAAAATTGCCTTATTATTTGGCTACACAAATGCTGATAATGCAAAAAATCAAAAATATAAATGCCTGATGCGTTTGAAAAAATTATTCTTTTCCCAGTATAATATAGGAGAGTGATGGAAGATATACTTTTACTTAATTCAATAGAACGCTACCTGGAAGGCCGTATGCTTCCGGATGAAAAAAAATTTTTTGAAGAGCTGCGCACAAGCAACCCGGCTATAGACCAAATGGTGGTGGAGCATAAATTATTCCTGCACCAAATGGAAGAGTATGCCGGTGTAAAACATTTTAAAGAATCTCTCCACACCATTCATTCAAAACTTTCTGTAACCGGCGAAATCAGGAACAGTGAAGAACCGGAAGGTGTTACCGGCAAAGTGGTTCAGTTATGGCACCGTTATAAAAAGGTTACAGCTATTGCCGCTTCCATCGCCTGTATCACAGCACTGTTTATCAGTGCACTGGCCATGTACTTTTCACCTGCCGCCAATAAAACCCAACTGGAACGTTTAAGCAGGGATATTGCGGAAATAAGAAAATCCCAAATACAAACCAATAATGCACTGAAAGAAGTTGCCGATACAAAAATCCCCAAAGGGGCTATTGTAAAATCTGGTGGTACAGCTTTTTTAATTGATGGCAAAGGCTTTTTGGTTACCAATGCCCACGTGCTGGATGGAAGCGGCGCTATTGTTATGGATAAAGACGGGCATGAATACAATGCCAAAATTATGTCTGTAGATCATGCCAGGGATTTGGCAGTGCTGCAAATTACTGATGATGATTTTAAGCCTTTAAAAAACCTGCCTTATTCCATACGCCGCAGCCAGCCGGATTTAGGTGAGGAACTTTTTACACTGGGATATCCCCGCGAAGAGATTGTTTACAATATGGGTTACCTGAGTGCTAAAACCGGTTATAAAGGCGATACAACAAGTTGCCAGCTTTCATTAACGGCAAACCCGGGTAATTCGGGCGCTCCTGTATTTAATAATAATGGCGAAGTTGTTGGTATCATAACAACAAGACAATCTCAAACAGAAGATGTTGTTTTTGCACTTAAGGCAAATAATATTTATAGTATGATTGACAGCCTGAAATCGCAGGATACGTCACTAAAAAAAATCAAGCTGCCATCCGGCAATACCTTAAAAAATATGGATAGGGTAAGCCAGGTTAAAAAAGCTGAAGGCTGTGTTTTCCTTATCAAAACTTATAAATAGAACAAATAATTCAAGCAACCTTTAAACTAAAAATCCCGCTTTGGCGGGATTTTTTAATTTTTACAGATAGTCCATTAGTTTACGGCTTTATTGTTTCCATAAATTATCAGGATATTCGCCCTTTTCTACGAGATGTGTAACGGACGCCTTTACCACAGGCGCATCTTCTTTATATGTTACGCCAAACCATTTTGCAGATGTTATAATTACTTCAACACGCCCTTTGCCTGATTTTATAAAATAATCCGTCATGGTTGGAATTAAAAACTCTGCTTTCAGGCTCTGACTATTCTTAGCTAAAAATTCTTTGAACTGTTCTTCACATAAATCAATCATGCCCGGTGCGTAACAAAAGAAATTCATGCTCACCTTGGTGTCTTCCGGCAATTCGGTTAAGCCGCCTTCTTCGTCTTCGTAAATAATAGCATCGCCTTTCTTATAAATTTTAAGGCACTCTTTAATGCCTGCCATTTCATGTTTTTCATTTTCTGAAATAACGCCGCGGCTCACGCTTCCGTGCTCGCTTAGTGTATTAGGCAATTCATATCCAATTAAAGCATAGGTTTTTTCATTGCAGCGGGTTTGTAAAAAATCAAATGCTTTCCTGAAAGCATCTTTGCCATAAAAATCATCGGCATTAATTAAAGCAAAAGGTTCTTTTATTTTGCCTTTGCAGCAAAGCACGGCATGTGCAGTGCCCCAGGGTTTTACCCTTTCGGGATTAATATTGAAACCTTCGGTGAAACTGGTAAGTTCCTGATATACGTAGTCAACTTCTATTTTACCTTCTAATTTAGGCTCAACAATACTTTTAAAATTTTCGGCAAAATCTTTTCTTATAATAAAAACCACTCTTGTAAACCCTGCTTCAATGGCGTCATAAACAGAATATTCCATTATAGTTTCGCCCGACGGGCCAAATCCCTCTATTTGCTTCATGCTTCCATAACGGCTTGCCATTCCTGCTGCTAAAATTACCAGTGTTGATTGCATAGATATTGATATTATTTAGGGTTGCGAAACTAATAAATTCAGCCTAAACTAAGCTATAGATTTCGATTCACTGCGTGCGACAGCACTTCCCTATATTTGTTTAACTAATGGCTGTTCGTATGAATAATATTAATCCCGGTGAAACATGGATGAATGATTTATTAAGCGAAAAACAAAAACGCTTTGATAAAATAAAGGAAGGCGGCGGAAAAAAATCCATTGAAAAACAAAGGCAGAAAAATAAGCTTACTGCACGCGAAAGGGTTGATTATTTGATTGATGATGATAAACCTTTTATTGAAATAGGCGCATTTGCCGGTTATGAAATGTATGACGCACAGGGCGGTTGTCCCGCCGGTGGCACCGTGGCAGGTATTGGTTATGTAAGCGGCAGGCAATGTGTTATTGTAGCAAATGATCAAACTGTAAAAGCAGGTGCATGGTTTCCCATAACCGGCAAAAAAAACCTGCGCATGCAGGAAATAGCTATGGAAAACCACTTGCCCATTATTTATCTTGTTGACAGCGCCGGTGTTTATCTTCCCATGCAGGACGAAATTTTCCCCGATAAAGAACATTTTGGCCGTGTGTTTAGGAACAATGCCCAAATGAGCGCCATAGGCATAACGCAAATAGCGGCAGTACTTGGCGCCTGTGTGGCCGGCGGTGCATACCTGCCAATTATGAGCGATGAAACTTTAATGGTTGAAGGCAATGGCAGCATATTTTTAGCAGGTTCCTATCTTGTAAAAGCAGCTATTGGGGAAGATATTGATGTGGAAACACTGGGCGGTGCAGAAACCCATAATGCCATAAGCGGTATTGCAGATTATAAATGTGCAACGGAGCAGGCATGCCTTGATAAAATTAAAACCATCATCAGTAAATTGGGAAGGCCTGCATTTGCCGGTTTTGACCGTATTGAGGCAATTGCGCCGGCAAAAAATACTGAAGATATTTACACAATCATGCATGCAAATAACAGCAAACCTTATGATGTGGTTGATATTATTGAATGTATTGTTGATGCAGGCACTTTCAGCCAGTTTAAAGAAGCATATGGTAAAACAATTGTTTGCGGTTATGCAAGAATTGACGGATGGGCTGTTGGCATCGTTGCCAACCAGCGCCTCATTGTAAAAACGGGGAAAGGCGAAATGCAGATGGGTGGTGTTATTTATAATGATAGTGCAGATAAAGCCGCTCGTTTTATTCTTAACTGCAATCAGAAAAAAATCCCCCTGGTTTTTATGCAGGATGTAACCGGCTTTATGGTGGGCAGCCGCAGCGAACATGCAGGCATCATTAAAGACGGCGCCAAACTGGTGAATGCCGTTGCCAATTCTGTTGTGCCTAAGTTTACCATTATTACCGGCAACAGCTATGGTGCGGGTAATTATGCCATGTGCGGCAAGGCTTATGATCCACGTTTTATTTATGCCTGGCCCGGCGCAAAAATCGCCGTAATGGGTGGTGACCAGGCTGCAAAAACTTTGTTGCAGATACAGGTTGCAGGAAGAGATGTAAGTAAAGACGAGCAGCAGCAATTACTTGATGATATAAAGTCCCGTTACGATAAACAAACCACGCCTTATTATGCTGCTGCCCGTCTTTGGATAGACGATATAATTGACCCTGCAGACACCAGGAAACTAATAAGTGAAGGTATTGCTGCGGCCAATCATAACCCTTATATAAAGGAATTTAAAACAGGCGTATTCCAGGTATAGAAAACCAGTTGTGCGAAATATTGTAATGAGTTGTCAATAGTGAATGGTGAGTAAAGCCTCTGAATGTACGCGGAATTCACGATTCACCACTCACCTGAATATACTCAACATCACGCTACTCCTTTTTGGCACTGTCACCTTTTTGATTGTTATATTGTTTGCTTGTGCCTGTATTAGGTGTGGCTTCAGTGCCGCTTATCGTATCCGTTCCTATCACATTAGATGAATCAGGCGTTGGAATATGCTGGCGCTGGTCGTTATGATAATCCATGGCATCGCTTGCCGGATTGGTTATTGTACTATCGCCAACGCCCGGGCTTGTGCTCTCCGTAGAAGATGAATTATTGCTGCATGCGGCTGCAAAGAAAATGCTTGTTAAAACCGGTAAGAGAAATTTTACTTTCATAATATTGTTCTTATAGTTAAAAAATGTGGATAAAATGCCTTTTTTTCAACATCTAAAAACAATTCGCAAAAACTGTGACGAATCCTGTTTTTAATTGGGAAAAGCCCTTATTTTTTCTTAAATTTGCACGCTAAATTTTTAGATATAACGATTATTTTTCTCTCTTACTTTTTATGAACGAACAACAGCAGGATTCCCCATCTCAGGCAAATTATAGTGCAGAAAGTATTCAGGTTTTAGAAGGTTTGGAAGCGGTGCGTAAAAGGCCCGCCATGTATATTGGCGACGTAGGCGTGAAAGGCCTGCACCACCTGGTATATGAAGTGGTGGATAACTCCATTGATGAAGCCCTGGCCGGTTATTGTAAGAATATTATTGTAACCATACATGAAGATAACAGTATAAGTGTGCAGGATGATGGCCGCGGTATTCCCACAGGC
>NZ_JBQCIT010000041.1:0-109399 GCF_051953455.1 Parafilimonas sp.
ATGCTGGCATCAGCAGGAAATATCCATCCACGCAAAAAGAGATGAAGGTTATTATTGGATGCTTTATCTCCCAAATCCAACACGAGGTCATGGTCTTGGGCAAGCCCCTGGAATTTGCCCATTTCAAAATTAGATATGTATTGAAAATCGTAAGCTTTTATTTTATCGAGCACATCATCACCATTGCCATCTGTGGCTTTTACGGGATAATGTTTTGCAGCAACAGGATAGAGTTGTTTGCCTGCAAAAGGCGGTGGAGTAAACCGCTCATCGGCAAACACATCCACCGAATCAGGATGATCAACGGCGATGAGTTCAGCCTTGTCGAAATAAACTGCTTCCCAAAGTTCTTCAGTTATTTTAATGGAATATTTGCCATCTTTTGGTTTAATGTTATCACCGGGAATAAGCAGGTATTCTTTGGATGCATCGGAGAAAGCATAGGTGGTATCTTTTCCATTAATGGCCAAAGGCATGCCGAGTGCGCTGCGCCACATCATATCTTTTACAAACTCATACCGCTGTCCATTCCAGGCATACAGGAAAGGGCAGGAGCCTTTGAGTTTTTCCTGCTCAATAAATTTCTGTTTGCGGGAGGGATCACTGATATATTGCGGCATGCCATTCGGCCAGATTATTCTAACCGCATCAAACGAATCACGCACGCCGATACCAAAGTTGGTAAGTGCCCGCCTGATCGTTTTTACCTGGTAGAGATCGCCTGCTTTCAGTTCCACCTGTGCACCTATGCCCAGCCGGTTATTTTTATTATTGCCATAAGACAAACCGGTTAACTGCACCTGCATGTAATGGCTCGAATTGCCGCCATCATTTCTTATAATATAAAGACCGGCGGGGCCTGTCATAAATATATCATCATCGCCATCTAAATTGAGATCGGCGATGGCTGTATGCAAACCTTGTGTGGCCGTTTGCGGCAACATGTTTGAAGCATTACTGAAACCTTTTGTTGTATCGTTATGAAATAATTGTAATCCCTTTGAGCCGTCTGCCGTAGTTCCGGCAACCAAAATATCTTCATGCCCGTCATTATCAAAATCAATAAACGTTACACCGGATATATTTACATTTTTAAGTGCATCAGAAAACACCTGCGATGCCGCGTCGGGCACATACCCGTTTTTGCCGGTGTTTTTAAGCAGGAAAGAGTTGCCGCCTTTTACACCGCCAACAAACAAATCGGGCATGCCATCGTTATTGTAATCTGCAAATGCAATGGCATTGCCTTTATAAGCAAACAGTTTAACAGAATCAGTATAATTGGAGAATTTTGAATGCCTGTTGTTATTTATTAACTGTACCGAACCATTTGTTGTTACCAAGGCTATATCAAGATCGCCGTCAGTATCCCAGTCACCAAAATCCATATCTTTTATACCGGCTGTTAAGACGAGGTTCATGGCACCGGCCTGTTCACTAAAAGTGCCGTCGCCATTATTCCTGAAAAACTTGTTTGTATTGGTACAGCCTACGTATAAATCAAGATCGCCATCCTGGTCAAAATCGGCTATTAAAAGTTTATTGCCGTCGGAAATTTTACTTAAGCCAATATCTTTTCTTACCCTTGAAAAATTGCCATCGCCGCGATTTTGAAACAGCACGATGCCTTTTGTGGTGGATATAAATAAATCCTGGTAACCATCATTATCATAATCTGCAAATGCTGCCGCCAGCTCTTCGGTTTTAAGGTCAACACCGGCAGTGGCGGGCACTTCAGTAAAATTGCCGAAATCTCTTTTAAAAAGAAAATGTGTGGACGTTGAACCGGGCGCGCCAAAACTTGAATAGATATACATATTGCCTGTGCCATCATCATCCACAAGTGCCAAAACAGAACGGCTTGAATTGGCAATGCCCGGTGTGGTAATACCGAGCGTTTGCGAAACATCTGTAAACTTTATATCCTGCCATGAAGCATTATTGTTTTTATAATCGGCCTGCGTAAACCGGCTGTCATTAAAATCTGCATTCACTTCGGGCAAGGCAGGCGGTTCTATTTCAGCCATGCTGATGGCATAAATTCTTGATACTTCCATTACCTTATGAAACTGCTGTATATAATACGCTGCTTTTTCAGGCTGGTTTTTTTGCAGTAAGGCAACGGCTTCTTTATAAGGTGCTGCGGCCAGATCAGAAAATTCCGGCGCTATTTTCTTTATGCTTTGCAGGTAATAAAGTGAAGAATCTGTTTTGCCTTGCGCCGCCAGCAATTCCGTTAATTGCATGCGCACAGTAATGTTGGAAGGATTGACTTCGAGTATTTTTAAAAGATTGTATTGCTGTGCAGCCACATCTAAACTGTTCTTTGCCAGCATTGATAACATATAATACGCTGTCATATTTTTCCCGTCAATGCTTAATACCAGGTTTAGTTGTTTTTCGGCGGCGTCCCTATTGTTTTGCTTTATATAACTGGCAGCCAGTATCTGCATCAGGTCAGTATTCTTTGGTTGTATTTTTAAACCTGCCTGCACTTCTTTTTCAACTTCATCAAACTTGTTTTTATTAAGATAGATCAGGGAAAGATCCACATAGTTCAGAACGTTAGTGGGATCGGCCTTTATGGCTTTCTTAAAAGCTATTTCCGCTTCATTGAATTTGCCGTCATGCAACAAAGTAATGGCATTAATTCTTGGTGAATTATTGCCTGCAGCATCATTTTTTAAATCGTCGGTTTTGTTTTTACAAGCGGTAAAAAACAATGTAAACATGGCGGCCATCGAAACGAAATAAAAGCGAATCAATATTTTACTTGGCATATAAATCAGGCTTACAAAAGTGTGGGTGAAGATAGTAATAATCAACATGACTAATATCACACCTGTTCTATGCATTTCTCTTTATATTTACCCGCATTTATTAAGCTGAAAATATTTTTTGTAATGGGAAGAAAAGCTGCCAAAACAATAGCTGTGGTGATTTTTATCGGCTTGCTTGCCGCAACCTACCTTTTATCCAGGGGTAATTCATTTGCAAACGGCGATACCGTTGCAGACAGCCGGCAAAAAGAAGAGGCTTTAAAGAAATACGGTTTTTATCTTGAGCCTGTAAATAAAGCAGCCGGTATAACGTTTACGCATATTTGCCCTGATGTTGATCCTAAACTGGAGCATATTAAAATGCAGATTGCTTCTATGGGCGCTTCTGTTTCTGTTTGTGATTTTGATAATGACGGCTGGAACGATCTTTATTTTACCAACAGCAAAACCGGCAGTAAAAATGCTTTATACCGTAACCTTCGCGATGGAAAGTTTGAAGACGTAGCGGACGCCGCAGGCCTTGCTGATGTAAACACAAAAGGCACGGGTGTTTCAATGGGTGCGGTCTGGGGAGATTATGATAACGACGGATTTAAAGACTTGCTTTTATACAAATGGGGAAAGCCTGAATTGTTTAAAAATATTGATGGGAAAAGATTTGAACGTGTAACAGATGGCAGCGGCCTGCCGGCCTGGGTGAACGCCAACAGCGCTATATGGTTTGACTTTAATAATGATGGCCTGCTTGATATTTTTATTGGCGGATATTATAAGGAAGATATTAACATAGATAGTTTGCACACCACCAAAATGATGCCCGAGAGTTTTCGCTATGCCAATAATGGCGGCAGAAAATATCTTTTAATGAACATGGGGAGTGGCAGGTTTAAAGATGTGGCGGAAGCGTATGGCATCACTTCCACCAAATGGGTGCTTGCGGCTGCGGCTGCAGATTTTAACGGCGATGGCTTTCCTGAATTATATGTTGCCAACGATTATAATGTGGATGAATTTTATTTGAATGAAGGCGGGAAAAGATTTGAAGAAAAAGGTAATGCCGCCGGTGTTGGCCGCATACCTAAGAGTGGCATGAGCGCTTCACTTGGCGATATAAATAACGATGGAAATATTGGCGTGTATACAACTAACATTACAGAGAAAGGCATATTGATACAAGGTAATAATTACTGGCTGCCCAACAGTGAGAATATGAAAGATAACCCATCGTTTGTAAACCTTGCGCAAATTTCAGGTATTGAAAATGCAGGCTGGGCTTATGGGGCACAGCTCGGCGATTTAAACAATGATGGTTATATGGATTTGTATGTTGCCAATGGGTTTATATCAGCTAAAAAAAATACCTCTTACTGGTACGATTATTCAAAGGTAACAGGCGGTAACAGCACTATCATCGGCGATGCCAAGAACTGGCCCGATATGCAGGGTAAAAGCCAGTCAGGTTATGAAGAAGATAAAGTATGGCTGAATAACAGCGATGGCCTGTTTGAAGATGTATCAGGCAAGGTTTGCCCGCCCGCCACTTATGATGGACGTGCCGTAGCCCTGGCCGACTTATGGAACCGTGGTGTGCTGGATGTAATTGTTGCCAATCAGAATAATATACCGTTGGTTTATAAAAATGATGCGGGCAATAACAATCACTGGGTTGATTTTGATTTGGTGGGAACAGTGTCTAACACAGATGCTGTTGGCGCCAAAGTGATGGTTGAATGGGGCGGTGGTAAAAAGCAGGTGCAGGTGGTTACCGGAGGCATGGGCTTTTCTTCGCAAAACCAGCACAGGCTTCATTTTGGTTTGGGCGAGAGTGATAAAGCAGATAAAGTAACTGTTTACTGGCCTTCAGGCCATGTGGACACAATAGAGCATCCTGAAATAAATAAACTGCATATTATAAAAGAAACCAAATAGCTGATGGAACAGGAATTAAAAGCAGAGCGCTTGCCAAAAACCAATGCGTTTTCCCAGTGGATAAAAAATAATTTTCAATATATACCGCCCGCCTTTATTACACTTATATTGTTGGTGGGCCAGTTTACGTATGGCATTTTAGACAACTACCTAAGCCTTGTTGTAGCTATTGGTACATCCGTAATATCGGAGATGATATTGGCAAGAACCATTTTAGGCACAAAAAAAAATCTTGCCAGTGCTTATATAACAGGCATAAGCGTGGGCATATTGATAAGATCGAATGTTATATGGCCCTATTTTATTACGGCTTTGCTTTCTATTCTCTCTAAATATGTATTGCGTTATAAGGGCAGGCATTTATGGAACCCAAGCAATTTTGGCGTTTCATGGATGCTTTTTTTGAGCAGCATGAATGTTGCCGGCCTTAGCATACAGTGGGGCAGCAACCTCGCCGCTATGTCGGTTATATGGATGTTGGGGTTACTTATTGTAAACAGGGCCAAAAGGCTGCATGTAACTATAGCCTACGTTATAAGTTTTATCCTGCTTGCTTATATACGCTGCCTTATTACAGGCGATGCTTTTCTGGCAGAACTATCGCCGCTTACCGGGCCAATGTACCAGTTGTTTATTTTCTTTATGATTACAGACCCCGGAACCTCTGTATCTACTAAAAAAGGAAGGATTATAGTGGTGATACTCGTAGCGCTTGTTGAATTTATTTTGCGCCTCAACCATTTTATCTATGCGCCGTTTTATGCCTTATTCCTTGTGGGCCCGGTAGCGAAATATATTGATTTAAAAAGACAAAGCCCGATGCAAATAAAATAACTCCAGATTTTTCCTGCATTAATGCAGGCTGTGCTACGTCTTCGCAAAGCCGACTATTATAAAGCTTTAAAGAGCTTAACAGGCAGGTATTTTTATATGCGGAAACCGGGGGGGTTAAACTGTAGCAATTATTTAAAGAATCCTAACCGCTTTTCCTTTTATACGGTCAATTTTTTGTTTTTTTTCAATTGAAAAATTGAATAAGTTTGTTAGCGATACCACTATGAACTGTTTGTGAATTTTTAATCCGTTACCAAACCTGCATGTTATGCAATTCCAAAACTTAAAAAACTTCAGGCTGCCTGAGGGCTTCCGGGGAAGGCCTGCCTGGTATGTACAAAGCTGGTGGCTTGTACAAATGCTGCTCTTTAAAACCTCACCGCAATTTATGTATGGCTGGAGGCGTTTTTTGCTGCGCAGCTTTGGCGCCAGGATAGGCAGAAAAGCTATCATAAGGCCTACCGTGCACATACAATTTCCCTGGAAGCTGGAAGTGGGCGATTATAGCTGGATAGGAGACGATGTTGTATTATATAACCTTGGCAAAATAAAGATCGGCAGCCATTCGGTAGTGTCACAACGGTCTTATTTATGCACGGGCAGCCATGAGCATAACAAAGAAACGTTTTCCATATATGCTGAACCTATTGTTATTAACGATCAATGCTGGCTGGCTGCAGATGTATTTGTTGCGCCGGGCGTGCATATCGGCGCGGGTACCGTGGTGGGTACAAGGTCTTGTGTGTTTGAATCATTGCCCGAAGCTAAAATTTGTTTTGGCAGCCCTGCTGTGGTGGTGAAAGACAGGATATGTTTACAGGATAGTTTAAAAGTTGCGTTTACCAGGCCGCTGGAAATGCTGCCAATAGAATTATGGGCAGGTTATAACCCGGCATCGAGGGGTGAGTGGTAATAATGATGCATAAAAATTGCATCCTGAAGCCTGCGGCTTGCCGTAATAATGAATCGCTTACAAGCCTGCCCTAAATCCCCAATACTTCTTTCAATTTAGCATATCCAGATTTGCTTACCGGTATTTTAGGGCCGGTAGAAAGCAGCAAGAGATGATTATCTTTTTCGTATGCATCTATTCTTGTTATGAGCTGTGTATTCACGATATAAGAACGGTGTACGCGCACAAACTGAAAGGCCTGCAGCGATTCATCAAAATACCCCATTGTTTTCTTTTTAAGGAAGGAACCTTCACTGGTAAAAATCTTTACATAATCATCGGCAGCTTCCAGGTATTGTATTTGCGAAACGGGTATTATTTTAATCTTGCTGCCGTCTTTTACCACCACGCGGTTTTGCTGCACAGGCGATTGGCCTGCCGCTTCCAGTACAGCCTCTGTTCTTTGCGCAACAACAGGTTTTTGTTGCTGCAAATATTTCTGTATGGCTTTCTCAAAGCGGTCTTTGCTGAAAGGCTTTAATAAATAATCTATTGCATTGCTTTCAAAAGCCTTGATGGCATATTCATCAAAAGCGGTTGTAAATATTACTGCAGGCGGTTCTTCTATCAGTTCCAGCATTTCAAACCCGGTTATCTTAGGCATCTGTATATCAAGAAAAATAAGATCAGGATTATACTGGTTAATGGCTTTCAGGCCTTCAAAACCATCATTACATTCCGCTGCAATATTTACAGCGGAATAGGCCTGTAAATATTCTTTTACAATACTCCTGGCCAGCGGCTCATCATCAATAAGAATTACATTCATATAGCTTGAGGAATAAGTATAGTGGTTATAAAATTATTTTCTTCTTTTTCTGTGGTTAATAAATCCTGTCTTGCAAACAGCAGGAATAACCTGCGCTGTATGGAAGGCAGCCCAAAACCGGTGCCTTTTAATGGCTGCGAAGTTTCAGGATCAAAAGGATTTTTTACTGATACGATAAGGCTGTTATCTTTTTTGAATGCATGTACCTTTATCATTACTTCGCCTGTGGTATCGTATAACCCGAATTTAATAGCGTTTTCCACTACTGGTTGCAACAGTAAAGAAGGCAACTTCAGATCAAGCGCAGCTTCTTCACAAATTATATCAGTTTGCAAGCGGTAACCAAACCGCACTTTTTCAATTTCGAGGTATAGTTCAAGGTATTGCATTTCTTCTTTCAGCGTATTCCATTGCTTTTCGTCTTTCTTTAAAGTGCCGCGTAAAAATTCACTCAACTGGTTTATCATGTGCCTTGCCTTTTCGGGCTGAACAGCCGTTAAAGCGCTGATAGAATTTAAACTGTTGAATAGAAAGTGCGGCTGTAATTGCTGCCTTAATTTATACAGCTCCGCTTCTTTTGCCAGTTGCTCTGCCTCTGTTCTGCGTTCATTCATTTCTTTTTGCTCCTCCTGGTTATACCATAATAAACTTATCATTGCAATACAACTTACCAGTAAAAAACCTACCCCGAACCTTATGCCTGCCGTATGCTGTGACAGCTCGATATAATGCACATCGTCGCCCAGAAAAACATTAAACAGGAATTTTGACAGCAGCGAACCCATGCCGCTTACACATATACCTATAAAAAGTATGTACCAGTATTTTTCACGCTGGGGCAAATAATACCGCATATTATTTACTATAAGAAAAGAAATGCCGCCCAGCAATCCAGATGTTACAAGCGTGTCAATCAGAATTTCATATACAGTGAATGAGAGCTCCGAAAGCACATATGCATGCACGGCACTTACAATAAGCCACCAGCTTACGTTAAGAAACAGCAATCCCCTGTTTGATGTGCCTGTTATCAAAAGATGTTTAATTTAACTGCATGGTTGTATGCAAGAAGTTTTCCTGCAGGTGCGAAGCCCGCATTAATGTAAGCTTGGTGTATATTTCACCATTCTCTTCTTCGGAAATGCGGGAATAAATTTCAACGCCATCGTTTAAACTGTTTAGCTCATGCACTTCGCTCACATCTATAAACCGCCAGTGTACAGGCTTATCTGCAGCGTTTAGAAAATTATCCTGCTCTTTATGCCCGAATAATCTTGCTTTCTGAAATGCATGTAATTCATCATCGGCGCTTATTAAACGTAATTGCTCATCAAACTGCGGTGTGTGCGCGCCATCTCCGCATAATATTCTGTAAACCAGTTTAGCGAGATACCACTTCATAGATTTAATGTATTTGTTTGATTATAGAATAACTTGTATAATATGTAATAACCGGCCTGTTGCACAGCGCCTGCCGCAACTATGACATCATTAATAGTGCAAAAGGTTGCTGCCGGGATTTAATAATTTCTTATTTCAATTCCACCGAATACGCAGGCGCCTTTCAGGATAATCGTTTTATTGGCATCGGGCGATGAAATGTTTACCTGCCGCTTATCTTCTACGCCGCCAAACACAGCCGTCATACGGTTTTTAACATTCCAGTTGCCCGGTAAAATGAGCTTTGCCCCGCCAAAAACGGCATTTATTTCAAGCTCTACTATTTGCTTTATGTCGGCCTGTGCAAGGTTAATCTCCGCACCGCCCATGAAGGCATTTACCTCACCGCCCATAAAATTTTTCGAAAGAATAAGTTTGTTCACGCTGCCGAAAACAGCATTTATCTCTACAAATTCCGCATCTGCCGCATCATTTTCTTTAGTGTTTACAGGTTCTGTTACTATATTGGTTATGGCAGGATTTGCAAATTTGGTGTTCATTTTTTCTTCGAACCTGTCCCATTTCCGGTAAAATCTTTTGTCGTGCGAGGTATGTGGCTTTATTATAAAAACAATCCCAATAAGTATAAAAATGCCAGGCCACAAAAATTTATCCATATGTGCATCGGGCATAATATCATTTATCAAAAAAGCACTGCCGATGATCATCATTATGTAGCCGCCTGCATTTCTGAACCCGCTTTTAAGGCTGATAAGCAGGCCTATGCCAATCAGCAGCATGGGCCAGTCAAACATCCAGGCTGGTATGTCGGCGCCCACCTGCCTTGCAAGTAATAAGCCGCCTACAATTAGCAGTAATATGCCTGCCCAAATACGGCCGCTGCCATTATCGTGCATCTGCCTTCTCCATTCTTCCCTTCTTCTTTCTTGGCTGTCCATTTGATTGTTTTAATTTGTGATACAAAAATATTGAGGAGATTTTTTGGTATAAAGGTGCTTTAGGTTTGGCCGCTGATAATGTAGGTAAAACCCTGAAAGCAGTAGGTAAATGCTTTGGAGTTGTTCTTTTACCCCAACTGTTTTCCTATTTCCCAATGCAGGCCGCAAACATCTATCAGTCTTCCCAGCCTCCATCCATGAGCTTCACTTACGGGGAAAACTTCCACAGCGCCTGCTGCCAGTGCCGTTTTGAACATGGTATCCGGATCGGACACTGTTAAGATCATTCTTACCGTGTTACCTCCAACATTTTCCGGCTCATTGCTTTTATCAGCAGCATCGCTAACCCAAAATACCGAGGCTCCAACAGATAGTTTAACAACTGCATTACCATCCGGATCTTCAAGCCGATAAGTTTCTATTGCATTAAAGGCAGCTTTATAAAAACTAACTGCCTTAGCGCTATCATTAACTGAAAGCCAAGGCGCAATGGAAGCTGGTGTTATTGTATTATCAGGCATAGTTTAAAAACTTTATCAGTATTCCGCCATTACTTCGTCTTTATAACACCATAACCATCTTTCACCAGGCTCGGCGGAGATAACAACCGGGTGGCCGCTGCGGTGATAATGTTTGGTGGCGTGTTTATGTGGCGAACTATCACAACACAGGGTAGCACCACAGGTTTGGCAGGTTCTTAAATGTACCCACTCGCCCCCGTTTTTTATACACTCTTCACATACCAGTTCTTTAGGCGGTTTTATTTCGGTGATGGACTGAATGTGCCCGCATACTTCGTTCATAGCGATATTATTTATATTTCAGCAAGATATTTATGCACAAAACTTATGGCCATAGACCCTTCGCCAACGGCAGACGCCACACGGTTCATGGCGCCGGCACGCACATCACCTGCCGCAAAAATGCCCGGGCAGCTTGTTTCCAGTAAATACGGATCGCGTTCCAGTTTCCATGCCTTGTGAAAATTCTCACACAGGTTTAAATCCCTTCCAGTTTCAATAAAACCTTTATTGTTTGTTATTACCAAACCATGCAGCCATTCGGTATAAGGTTTTGCGCCAATGAAAATGTACAGTGCGGCTGCATCCACGGTATGGGTTTCGCCGGTTTCAACCTGTTTTATTACCAACTGCTCCAGCCGTTCATTGCCCCTGGCTTCCACTACTTCACTCAAAATGCAAACAGTAATATTATGTACACTTTTTATCTGGTCTATTAAATAAGAAGACATGGTATAAGACAGGCTATCCTTTCTTATTAAAATAGTTACCTGCCTGGCAAACTTGGAAAGATACATGGCTGCCTGCCCGGCCGAATTACCACCGCCTACAATAAAAACATCTTTGCTTTTGCAGGCCAGCGCTTCTGTATTGGCTGCGCCGTAATAAACGCCTGCGCCCGTAAATTTTTCTATCCCGGGCGTTGAAAGCTGCCTGTAATCAACACCGGTTGTAATTACGATTGATTTGGTCATGATAGAACTGTCATCTTCCAAAATAATCTTCTTGTAATTATCCTGCAATTCAATGCTTTTTACAGTTTGCGGCGAAAGAAAATCTGTACCAAATCTTTTCGACTGCGTAATGGCCCTTTTAGTAAGATCTGAACCGCTTAAACCCGTTGGAAAACCAAGATAATTTTCAATACGTGAACTGGTGCCTGCCTGGCCGCCGGGCGCTTTTCTTTCTATTAATAAAGTTTTTAAACCTTCAGATGATCCATATACAGATGCCGCCAAACCAGCCGGGCCTGCACCAATAATTACAACATCATATATCTCGTTTTTGGCTTCTGGGTTTAAACCAATGTGCCTTGCCACATCAATGATTTTAGGGCTCAGCAGCAGCTTCCCGTCTTCAAAAAATATGGCCGGTAAATCTTTGGCTTCAATATTATTCAATTGCATGAGCTGGTGCGCATCTTCCGAATTTGCATCAAGCCATTGATAGGGAATAAGATTGCCGGATAAGAATTCTTTTATTTCATGGCTTTTTGGAGAGAATTGATAACCTACCAGTTTTATGCCTTTAAACTCGGGATGAAAACTGTTCTGCCAGTCATCCAGCAAATCGTCCAATACCGGATATAATTTTTCTTCAGGAGGATCCCAGGGCTTGGTAAGATAATAATCAAGCTTAACGGTATTGATAGCTTTTATGGCAGCGTCTGTATCAGAATAAGCAGTGAGCAAAACTTTTTTGGCGTCGTCATAAAATTCCATTGCCTGCGTTAAAAAATCAACGCCCTGCATTTCAGGCATGCGCTGGTCTGAAATAAACATGGCTACGGTTTCGCCTTTATTTTTTAGTTCCAGCAAGCTGCCTAAAATTTCTTTTGCAGATGAAGTGCTGAGCACGCGGTATTCCTGCCTGAATTTATTTTTCAGGTCGCGTGTAATGGCACGTAAAACCTGAACATCGTCGTCTATTACAAATATGATTGGCTGATTCATGTAGTTTATTTAAATGGGAAGGCAAACTTCAAAAATTGTTGCGCCCGGCGCTGATTTTACTTTTACGGTGCCGTTATGCTGCTGCATAATCCGGTTTACCACGTCAAGCCCGAGGCCGCTGCCCTTGCCCATTTCTTTGGTTGTAAAGAAAGGCATAAATATCTTTTGTTGTACATCCTCCGGAATACCCGGGCCGTCATCTTTAATATACACTTTTACAAATTTCTCATCATGCCCTGATGTTATGGTGAGATTGCCTTTACTATTTATTTCCATTGCATCAATAGCGTTATCAATTATGTTTGTCCATACCTGGTTCAGCTCGCCGGGAAATGCTTTTATTGCAGGGATGGTTTCATCAAAATCTTCTATTACATTAATATTGCCTTTGCGCAGTTTATAGTTCAGCATAGCTAATGTATTGCGTATGCCGGTATGGATATTTACTATTTGCCTGTCAGCATCTTTATCCATAAAAGTAAAATTTTTAACTGCGCCCACGAGGCCTGATATGCGCTCTGCCGAAATGCGGATGTCATCCGCCATTTTATGTGTAACAAGATAATTGCTTACCCACTCAATTAACACAGGTAGTTCCTGCGGCGCAGAACATGTTTTAAATACATCCAGTTCACTGCTTGTAAAACCTTTTTCCACTAGGCCTTCTGTGTCGGTATTCTCAAGGCCATTATCATAAAGCCAGTCGCTGATCTCATCTTCCAATGAAGCTTTTTGCATAAAGCTTAGTGTTGCAGGTTCTGTATTGATTTTTGTATTGATGAGGTTACTGATCTTATCAATTCGTTCAGCAGGTATCTGCAATCCCGAAACCTTTTTAAATAAATGAGGTAATTGGTTTATCTGGGTTTGCAATAGCGCAGCCGCTCTTGATATGGCGGCTGCGGGATTATTTAATTCGTGTGCAAGCCCTGCGGAGAGTTTGCCCAGCGCAAACATTTTTTCGTTTTGCTGTTGTATAGAAGTGAATTCACGAACGCGGTTTATCATCATATGCACCAGCGTTTCCGTTAGTTCATAATTATCCGCCATGCCCGCCTTTATTTTTTCGGCACTGCATTTAAAAACACTTGATTTTTCCAGGGCTTCACCAAAGGCCGGCGTAATGGTTGCCCTTGAATAGGGAAGGAAACCGGTTACCTGGCCTGCATCCAATATGCGCAGTTCTCTCTGCTTACCCTGTTGCACAACGCATATACGCAGTTTGCCGCCAAGCACAATATATAATTGATTAACCGGGTCGCCGGCATTAAATAATAAATCGTTTTGTTCCAGTTCCACTATTTCGCCCTGGCTTATCAGCCATTGTAATTGGACAGCGGGAATATTATGAAAATCGCTAAATGCCCGTAAGTGTTCAACAGTAAGTTCCTTCATACAAATAATTAAAGATAGTGCTGTCTGCAAGTTCAGGTGTATTCAATTACCGGCAAAAGAAAAGTTAAGTGCTGCGGGCTGGCGCTATGAGACTGGTTGATTGGAAACCGGTGTGTATAATTCCTGCCTTAGCCGTTTTAATGTAAACTTATCTTTGGCGCATGTCTGCCGAAAAAATTATTGCCGACTGGAAGCAAAAGAAGTTCAAGCCTGTTTACTGGCTTGAAGGAGAGGAGCCTTTTTTTATTGATGAGGTAGTGAATTATGCCGAACATAAAATTTTAAACGAAAGCGAGGCTGCATTTAACCTTACGGTTTTTTACGGTAAAGATGCAGATTGGCCAAGCGTGGTAAATGCCTGCATGGGCTACCCGATGTTTGGAGAAAGAAAAGTGGTGGTACTGAAAGAGGCACAGCAAATGAAAGACATTGAAAAGCTGGAGAATTATATCTCCAAACCACTGGCTTCCACGGTTTTTGTAGTGAGTTATAAAGAAAAGAAGCTGGATGCCCGTACGAAGTTTTCCAAAGCGGTTAAGCAGCACGGAGAACTGCTTTCTACAAAAAAAATTTATGAGAACCAGTTACCTGAATGGACGCAGCAGGCGGCAGCAGGCCTTGGGTTATCCATCAATCAGAATGCGTTATTGTTATTGGTTGACCACATAGGAAATGACCTCAGCCGCATGAAGAATGAGCTTGAGAAAATCTCTATTAATCTCCATCAAAGAAAAACAATTACAGAAGATGATATTGAAAAGTTTGTAGGCGTAAGCAAGGAGTTTAACGTGTTTGAGCTGCAGGATGCCATCAGCCAGAAAAACCTGCCGAAAGCCATTCGTATCATTCAATATTTTCAATCCAATCCAAAAGCTGCGCCATTACAATTAGTGTTGCCCACTTTGTATAATTACTTCAGCAAAATATATATGGCCGCTGCTCTGAATGATTATTCTGAAAATGCATTAAAACCGCTGTTTTATAATAATCCTTTTGCTGCGAGGCAAGCTTTAACGGCTGTGAAGAACTATGGCTTTTCCGGCGCGGAAAAAATTATTTTATTGCTGCATGAATATAACCTGAAAGGCATTGGTATTAACAGCGCTATATCAGGCAGCGCTGCTGATGGCGAATTTTTAAAAGAACTTGCTGCAAAGATTATTATGGCGGCTTAATAAGCTGGTTAAATTATGCAGGCCACAAACAATAACGTTGTGTGTTTGTATTTCCGGTCTTTTTGGGTTTGACAAAACTTACTAAATTTGTATGCTATGCAGGTACAGCTAGACATAGAATTTGATCAGTTGCTCGAGATTGTGAAGAACTTATCGTCAGGAAAGTTGAAACAGTTGAAGGCTGAGATTGAAAAAGAAACTAAAAGCAAGAAACCTTCTGATCTGGAAACATTGCTTTTAAATGGTCCGGTTGCAACCAAAAAACAAATAGATACGATTGTTAAAAATAGAAAAGCTATCAACCAATGGCGAATAAAGTAATATTGGTTGATACTTCTATTCTTATTGATTATTACCGAAAAACTGATAAAGAAAAATCTGTTTGGGATAGGCCTCGTGCAGCAAGGATATTCTTTTGCAATTTCTGTGATAACTAAATACGAAATTTATTCTGGAGCTACTACTAGCCAGTTATCTTTCTGGAATAGCATATTACAGATAGTTGCCATTATTCCATTTGATGAAGTATCAGTGGATACAGCGGTTGCGATAAATAGTCAATTGAAAAAGAAACGCAAGCAAATTAACATTGCGGACCTGTTTATTGCAGCAACAGCCGTAGCAAATAATCTCCCTTTAGCTACACTGAACAAAAGGCATTTTGACAGAATAGAAGCGCTTGATACTGTAGCATAAGAAAACCATCGCTCTACAGACTTGCCTCAATTATTCAACGTAAACTTTATATAATCGTCAGGATAATTTAGCTTTGAAGTTTCATCAAAGCTGCCTGTTTTCACATGAATGAAATTTACCTGTTCCTGCTTGTAATCGTATAAAATAGTATTGGTTATTTCAAGTGTGTTTACAAACGATATATTATTACATTCAAGATAACTCCAGATGCTGCCTTCTTCACTTTCAAAACCATCAAACTTTAAATTTAAAACCTTGCCATCAGCTTTTATAATAAGGTGTTTATTGATATATTGCTGAACCAGTTTTTCAGAATTGGCTTTATCATTTTTATTCAAAAGGTCAACTTTGCCTTTATAGGTTTGACGGATAGTTTTTTCAAGATCATCTGTAAAAATGCGCACACTTATTTCGAGCGTATTATTGGCTTTATCGTGTTCAATCTCCGTCATTGATATATAAAACGGGTGTAGCAGGGAAAGCATTGCCGTAAAAAACAGTTGTGTTATTATTGCGCTCATTTTATTTGCAAAGCCGCAAAACTCTGCATTAATCAGATACTACAAATACGCATGCATAATTTTGGTTTATATTTTACAACCGGTCTTGAACATATTTTAACCTGGGAGGCGCTTGACCACATTCTGTTTGTGGCGGCTTTATGCCTGCGGTACCAGTTTAAAGACTATAAAAAAATACTCATTCTTGTAACTGCATTTACCATTGGTCATTGCACCACGCTTGTATTAAGCACGTTCAATATTATCAGCATAAAAAGCAGCATCACTGAATTTTTTATTGCACTTACCATACTGCTCACGGCGGTAAGTAATGTTTTTGTAAAAGATGTGTCGCAGCAAAAAAAAGTTTCGTTCATCTATTTTATGGCGCTGGTTTTTGGAATGGTGCATGGCCTTGGCTTTGCCTACAGTTTGAAAAGCATGCTCGGGAAAACGGAAAATATTTTTATACCATTGCTCGCCTTTAACTGCGGCATAGAAATCGCACAAATCCTGGTGGCGTTGGTTGTACTCATCGTTTCCTATATATTTGTAGCCATCCTGAAAGTTCCATTTCGTTACTGGCTGCTTTTTATCAGCGGAATTATATTCGGGCTTTCATTGCAAATGGCGGTTGAAAGAAATCCTTTCGGGGAAAAGCACAGTGATGAAGTAACATGGTCAGCCGCTCTAATGTGCCGGGATGTAATAACGCGGTCAGGCATATAATGCGCCTGGCTGGTATCTTGTTCCTGAAAAGTATTTGAATCAATATAAAATATACCTCAGCATAATGAAGCCGTTTTTAGTTTGTTTATGTATGATAGCAGCTACGGCCGCTATCGCCCAGTCGCAGTTTTACAACAACCCGCAAAGCAACCATGGCAACCGCTTTGAAGACCTTGGTTTTTTATTGCCTACGCCGAATGAATACAGAACGGCGAGTGGCGCCCCCGGCCCCAAATACTGGCAGCAGAAAGCCAACTATGATATTGATGTTACGCTGGATGAGCAGAACAATTATATACGCGGAAAAGAAACCGTAACTTATTTTAACCAGTCGCCTGATAAATTAGATTATATCTGGCTGCAACTGGATGAAAATATTCATAACCCGCAAAGTGATAACAATAAAGATAATACCGGTAAAATTGGTGATCACGTTACCAGCGCTCAAATCATGAATTTTGAGCCCGGCCGAAAAATGGAAGGTTATGGTGTAAACCTCGCCAAAGTTACCGATGCCTCCGGCAAAGATTTAACCTATACGGTGGTTCAAACCATGATGCGTATTAATTTACCATCGCCTTTGGCGCCCGGCCAGCAATTTGTTTTTAAGATTGACTGGAACTATAAGATCAATAACAAACATGAGATTGGAGGCCGCGGTGGTTATGAAAATTTTCCCGAAGACGGCAACAATCTTTACTCAATAACACAATGGTACCCGCGCATGGCCGTGTATAGTGATTTTAAGGGCTGGGAACACAGCCAGTTTACCGGCGGCGCCGAATTTGCTTTAACCTTCGGCGATTTTAAAGTAAAGATTACCACACCGGCAGATCATATTGTGGCAGCCACAGGCGAATGCACTAACCTGAAGCAAATGCTTTCTGCCGCACAATATAACCGCTGGCAACAGGCACATTCCGCTTCACAACCGGTGGAAATTGTAACATTAGATGAAGCCAAAGCTGCCGAACAATCCAAAAGCACGTCTTCTAAAACCTGGGTTTTTGAAGCCAAAAATGTAAGGGATTTTGCATTCAATTCTTCCCGCAAATTTATATGGGACGGCATGCAGATTGACATTAATGGAAAGAAGATAATGGCGCAAAGCTATTATCCCAAAGAAGCATATACGCTTTGGAGCAAGTATTCCACCAAAGTTGTTGCACATACATTAAGAACCTATAGTAAACATACGATTTCTTATCCTTATCCGCAGGCTACATCCGTTGAGGCGGCCAATGGTATGGAATATCCTATGCTGGCAATGAATTATGGAAGAACAGAAAAAGACGGCACTTACAGCGAAGGAACAAAATATGGAATGATTGGTGTAACCATCCATGAAGTAGGGCATAACTTTTTCCCGATGATCGTAAACAGTGATGAACGCCAGTATTGGTGGATGGATGAAGGCCTGAATACTTTCTGCCAGTTTTTAACTGAGCAGGAATTTGATAATAACTATCCTTCTACCCGCGGGCCTGCCCATTTAATTACCGGTTACATGCGCCTGCCGAAAGATAAACTAGAACCGATTATGACAAAGGGCGATGCCGTAGCAAGCGTGGGCTCCAACGCATATGCAAAAGCCTCTACCGGTTTAAATATCCTTCGTGAAACCGTTATGGGCCGCGACCTGTTTGACTATGCTTTCAAACAATATGCAGAAAGATGGGCGTTCAAACATCCTACACCGGCTGATCTTTTCAGAACATTGCGCGACGCCAGTGGTGTGGATATTGACTGGTTTATCCGCGGCTGGTTTTTTGGAACAGACCCGGTTGATATTTCTTTAGACAGTGTTCAATGGTTTAAGTTGGCGGATAATAATACCATGACATTTCAGCCGCAAACTTTCAGAACAATTGGTCAGGACAGGAACAAAGAAAGCCAGGATATTAAGTTTGCCACTGATGCCGATACGGCCTTGCGTGATTTTTATTATTACAACCGCGGCGCCGATGCCATGATGCGTGCCGGCGACCAGGCAGCAAAAGATGCGGTTTCGCTTGATAAGGAAAACTTTGATACCTGGAAGGATAAGAATTTTTATGAGCTTAGTTTCAGTAATCTTGGCGGGTTGGTAATGCCTGTAATAATTGAGTGGACTTATAAAGACGGCACCAAAGAAATACAGCGTGTGCCTGTAACCGTTTGGCTTAAAAATGAAAAGCAGTTCAGTAAAGTATTTATAAAAGACAAGGAAGTTGCCGGCATTCGCTTAGACCCTTACCGTGAAACGACCGATATAAATGAAGAGAACCAAATGTGGCCGCAAATGCCTATGCCGTCTAAATTCCAGTTGTTTAAAATGCAGGGAAGCTTTGGCGCAAGAGGCCAGAGCGCAGGCGGCAATGCGATGCAGAAAGCAGGACAGAAATGATGACGTGTATCGCCAAAACGTGAAATCGTTACGTAATTGTTTGAAGATAATTTATGGAATTTAAACTATAGTGAAAGATCAAAAAGCCGCAATTTTTGCGGCTTTTTGGTTCAATACAATTGACTGTTTAAAGAAATAACCCGTTCCTGCATTTTTCACGTTTAACGATTCATGATTCACGCTAATTTTGCGCCCTTATGCGTATTGCAGTAATTGAGCATGCAGAAAGCGGCGATTATCCCGAATACCTTTTTTCTTTAATTGAAGAGAAGGCCAGCGAGCATAGTTTCCAGGTAAAACCCTGGAGCAATTCAGTGCCTGTATCTCAGCAGCATATTGCTGAAAATGCCGTTATTACTATTTCACTTAATAATCATTCCTCCTTTTTCTTAAACTGGCTGTACCAGGTGAAAATACCTTCTGTTATAAAAAAAATAAAAGCGGACGTTGTGGTTAACCTGAATGGCATTGCCTCTTCAAGAATAAAGACTCCGCAGCTAATTTCCGCCGGCCCGGATTTTTTAAAACAGGATATAAAGCGCCCGGATAAGGTGATGAAGTTTGCCCGTGATCATTTTAATGTTTCCCAAAAAGTTGCGGCCCATATATTAAACTATTCAACCAAAGAATCAAACTTATTTTTAAACGTGCAGGACAAAATACAATACCTGCCTTTTACCGCGCCCACTGTTTTCCGAACGTTTGAATGGCATGAAAAAATAATGATAAAGGCGCAGTTTGCCGATAACAAAGAATATTTTATATCGGTTATTGAAGATGAAGCACTGGATGATTTTATATTGTTGCTGAAAGGTTTTTCGCGTTTCAAAAAATGGCAGCAGAGCAATATGCAGTTAATCATCCTTCCAAAATATGACAGCTTCAGTGCTGAAATCCGCGATAAACATTCTACTTATAAATACAGGGATGACGTACAATTGCTGGAAAATGCGGAAGAGAAAGAAATACCACCGTTGTTTGCATCGGCACATAGTTTTATTCATATTGCAGGCCAGTTCCCGCAATTGTATATTTTATCCATTGCCATGCAATGCAGCCTTCCGGTTATTTCTTTTAAAGATGATGATGTAAAAGAATATGGCAATAACTGCGTTTTATTTTGTGATGAAAGAACAGATGAATCGCTTGGCAATAATTTAATTCAATTATATAAAGATGAAAATCTGCATGCACAACTGAAAGAGGCTGCAGGCAAACAGGCTGCTCAATTTAACAGGGTTGAATATGCCAACCAGCTCTGGCAATTGTTTGAAGCAAAAGCACAACATTAATTTTACTCAAAATTTTATGGAACAATCAACAATAACAATACAGGTAAATCTGGACGAGGATAAAGTGCCCAGCCAGATAGAATGGAATGCCAAAGGCACTACAGCACAGGATACACAACAGGCCAAGGCTTTTTTACTTGCCCTGTGGGATGGTAATGAAAAAACAGCCCTGCGTATAGACCTCTGGACAAAAGAAATGATGATAGATGAAATGGCCGATTTCTTTTATCAAACTATGTTTACCATGGCCGATACCTATAAGCGGGCAACACATCATGATGAGCTTTCTGATGATATGAAAGCGTTTGCCAAAACATTTTATAATAAATTCAGGGAGAAATATTTGAATAAATAACCTGGAAGCGGGTAAGAAAAATTTCTTTTTTTCTGGCTTCCCGGGTTTCTTAAAATAATAACTATGAATCTTGAACAACAGGTAATGGCTAAAATGAAAGATGCCATGAAAGCAAAAAATGAAGCGGCGCTGCGTAGCCTGCGTGCTATTAAAGCTGAAATTATTAAGGCTAAAACAGAGCCCGGCGCCAACGGCGAATTAAGTGAAGATACAGCATTAAAAATGCTGCAGAAAATGATGAAGCAACGGAAAGATTCGCTGGAAATTTATCAACAGCAAAACCGTGAAGACCTGGCTAAGAAGGAGCAGGAAGAGATTGAGGTAATAGAAAAATTTATGCCCGCACAAATGAGTGAAACAGAATTGAAAGATGCCTTAAAGAAAATAATAGAACAGGTGGGCGCTTCTTCACCGGCCGACATGGGTAAAGTAATGGGTATTGCCACCAAACAACTGGCGGGCCAGGCAGATGGCAAAACTATTTCTGCCGCCGTAAAAGAACTGCTGTCCAATAAATAAATGCAGGATGCGTTATATAAAAGCTGCTCACTGCAAAGATGATTTTTAAAAAATGAACATCCGCCGGGGCGGTGGAGGCTTTGCATGATAATAGATATATTTTTTTGCATATTGCTTGTGCTTGCCATTATTAAAGGTGTGAGCCGCGGTTTTATAGTTGCCGTGTTTTCATTCTTTGCCATTATTATTGGTGTAGCTGCGGCCATGAAGCTTTCTTTTTTAATGTCCGCCTGGCTGCAGCAGTCATTTAATATAAGTGGAAAATGGTTGCCTGTTCTTTCTTTTTTGCTGGTATTTTCAGGTGTGGTTATACTGGTTCGTTTGGTGGCTAATCTTATACAGGCGGCTGCAAAAGTGGCCATGCTGGGCTGGCTTAATAAATTGGGCGGTATTGTTTTATATCTTTTTATCTATCTTTTTGTTTACAGCATCCTTCTTTTTTATTTAACTAACATGAATGTTATTAAAGAAGATGCGATTGCTTCATCGCACACGTATTCTCTCATAGAACCATTTGGTCACACGGCCATTGATGCAATGGGCGCCATCATACCTTTCTTTAAAAATATTTTCAGCCAGCTTTCAGATTTTTTTGAGTCAGTTGCACAAAGCAAGGTTTAACGCTTTCTTATAATTGGCTTATATAAAGGAAATAATATTTACTTTAGCAATATTAGATAGCTTTGCAATACCCCTAGAATAAAATAAAGAATGCAATACGAGGTTAAAAAACTGGATAAATTTAAATACGTTGAAGAAGGTGAAGGCGAGCCATTAATTTTATTGCACGGATTGTTTGGCGCTTTAAGTAATTATGAGCACTTAATATCCTATTTCAGGCGAACGCATAAGGTAATTGTGCCTATGCTGCCTATGTTTGAGCTTGATTTGTTGCATACTTCTGTGAGCGGCTTTGCAAAATATATTAATAAGTTTATTGAAAGAATGGACTATAAGAATTACCATTTATTGGGTAATTCGCTGGGTGGCCATATAGCGCTGGTGCATATTCTTAAGCATCCTGAAAATGTGCAAACGCTTATTTTAACAGGCAGTTCGGGTTTATATGAAAGCGGTATGGGTGATTCTTACCCGCGCCGCGGCGATTATGAATACATTAAAAAGAAAACAGAAGTTACTTTTTACGATCCGGCAACAGCCACACCTGATTTGATTGATGAAGTGTATAAGATATGCAATAACCGTTTACAACTTATACGCATACTTGCACTGGCAAAAAGCGCCATTCGCAATAACCTGGGTGAAGAACTTGGGCAAATAAAACAGCCAACTTTATTGGTATGGGGCAATCAGGATACGGTAACACCGCCTTTTGTTGCACATGAGTTTAACAAGCTTATTCCCAACAGTGAATTAAAGTTTATTGATAAATGCGGCCATGCGCCCATGATGGAGCAGCCTGCTGAATTCAATGCAATACTCGAAGAATTTCTTACAAAGATTAAAAAGTCTGCTGCAACTTTAGCCTGAGCTTTTTTGTCTTTAATTAAATTGTCAGAATAGATTAATGTTAGCATCGGAAATTATACAGCCATCAATACCAGTTTTGCATTATGATGATACGATCAACGACGCGATAGACCTGTTGCAGCAAAACAATATCGATCATCTTGCAGTTCTTAATAATGACAGTTATGAAGGATTGCTAAGCATGAACGAATTATTATCAGCTGAAAATGCTGATATAGTTAGTGATCTTTCCGATAAATTCATGCATATAAGTGTGCAGCAGAGCCAGCATTTTCTTACTGCGCTCAAGGTTATTAATGAAGCCGGTATATCAGCCTTGCCGGTGCTTTCTCAAAATAAAGAATATATTGGCGTTGTAACACATTCCACACTCGTGCAAAACCTGGGAATATTTTTAAGTACAGATATGCCCGGCGGCCTGTTTGTAATAGAAACAGAAAAACATAAGTTTTCCATTGGAGAACTTTGCCGGCTGGTAGAAACGAATGACGCTTTTGTAACAGAGATAAATACTTACATTGAACATATTTCAGGGCAGCTTATTGTAACATTCAAGATCAATAAAACCGAAGTTTCGGACATACTTGCAACCCTGCAGCGGTTTGATTATAATGTTCGTTATTATTTTGGCGAGGAACTCTTCGAAAATGATCTCAGGGCAAACTACGACAACCTGATGGCTTATCTTAATGTATAGCTTTATACTGTTATACACCTTGTTAAATATTTTTGCTTCTTAAATGCATCTTGCCTGTATAGCCTATTTTTACCGCCTTACTATCTATGCTTAATCTGCACATGAAGCCGTTGCGCATTTTATTAATACCTTTTTTTTGTTTTGTATTTGCGGCTGCGGTTAGTGCACAACAAACGGATTCATCCAGCCACCTGATTACAGATTCGGTTATTACCGATACCAGTGCAAAAAATCACCTGCCCGATACTTTGTTTATCGCTGGTATTTCAATCTATGGCAATAAAAAAACAAAGTCTAATATTATAGAGCGTGAACTGCCTTTTCAACAGGGGAGTTATGTGGCGCTTGCCGATCTTAAAAAAGAACTTGAAACCGGCAGGCGGCAACTCGTTAATACAACTTTATTTACAGATGTTGCCGTATATGTTGAAAACAGTTATGGCCAGTTTGTTTTTATAACGGTTTTTGTAAAAGAGCGATGGTATGTTTTGCCGCTGCCTTACTTTAAATTTATTGATGCAAACTTTAACACCTGGTGGGTAACATATAACCACACATTAAAAAGAACAAATTATGGTATAAAGTTTTTGTATAATAATGTTTCGGGCAGAAATGATAAGCTTACCACATGGCTCGTCACCGGCTATTCCAAACAGGTGGCTGTAAAATACGAACGGCCGTTTTTTGATAGGCAATTAAAACAAGGTTACCAGTTTTTTGCAGGCTATAGTAACCAGGGCGATATCAATTATTCAACCGATAAAAGCAAACAACAGTTCCTGCGGCCTGAAGACCGTTCTTATTTGCGGAAAACCTTAAAAATTGAAGGCGATTATATTTACAGGCCGGGCCTGCGGGTAAGGCACATTGTGAGGGCCGGATATATGTATGAGCAGATTGCTGATACTGTTTTTGCACTCAACCCAAATTATTTTGGCAATGGAAAAACCAGGGCTTCTTTTCCCTATATAGGTTATACTTTCAGGTATAGTAATGCCGACTATAATTTTTATCCTACCAAAGGCCTCATCTCCGAAACAAGTATTCTGCATAAAGGCGTAACAAAAGATATGAACCTTACGCAGCTTACTTCCATCAACACCTATACTATTCCGGTTTTGCCAAAAACGCAAATTCAGTTTAAGGAAGGCGGCATGCTTAACCTGCCATTTAATCAGCCCTTTTATAATAAAGGTATGTTTGGTTATTATGGAAATATTTTCATGCGGGGCTATGAATATTATGTAATTGATGGCGATGCCGGCATAGCAGGAAGAGCCACTTTGCAGCAGCAATTATTAAGTTTTACAAAGAATCTTGGCATTGGGGCAAGAAAAGAAGACTATTCATTCAGGATATACGGAAAGCTGTTTGCAGATGCGGGTTATGTTTACAACCAACATCCGGGCAGCAGCATTTTAAACAATAAAATGCTGCATAGCTGGGGCGTGGGTATCGATTTTGTGGCACCGTATGATGTAATTTTTAAATTTGATTATAGTTTTAATCAATTGGGTGAAAGCGGCATCTTTATTCATTTAAATACCGACTTTTAATCTATAAGCTGCGTTTACATATTAGCTGTTACCTTTAACCCGCAAACTGATATTTGCTTTTTGAGCAGGCAAATGCACAATATAATTTAAATGAAAGTAGCTATTTACAGCCGCGGCAATGGCCAGGAACTGAAAGAAGAACTGGAAGAGCTTGTACTGAGGCTTACTTCCAATAAAATTGAAGTATTGTTGCATTATGCGCTGGCAGAACTTATAAACCCGGTTGGCAATACATTAATTGATTTTTTTTCAAGCCACGAAGATCTAAACAGCACGGTTGATTTTTTAATTAGCCTTGGCGGCGATGGAACTATACTGGATACGGTAACGCTGGTTCGCAATAAAAACATTCCCATACTGGGCATTAATTATGGAAGGCTTGGCTTTCTTGCCGGCATCAGCAAGCATGAGCTTGGTTTAGCCGTAGATGCTTTGGTGAACAGGACTTTTGTTATTGATAAAAGAACGCTCATCCATTTGGATGCCGACAGGCAATTGTTTACCGATGCACCTTTTGCTTTAAATGAATTTTCTGTTCACAAGCGCGACATTTCGCCAATGATCAAGGTTAACACCTATTTAAATGGTGAATTTTTAAATACTTATTGGTGCGATGGCCTGATAGTAGCCACGCCTACTGGCTCAACCGGCTACAACATGAGCTGCAATGGCCCGATAGTTTTTCCTGAAACAGGCAGTTTTATTATTACACCTGTGGCGCCGCACAACTTAAACGTGCGGCCTATTGTAATACCCGATTCTTATATCATTTCCTTTGAAGTTGAAAGCCGCAGCGATGAATTTATTTGCGCCATGGATGCCCGCCGGGAAATTGTGCATAAAGATGTGCAGCTTGCTGTGCGGAAAGAAAAATTTTCCATTAACCTTGTACGATTGAATGAAAATAATTTTCTTTCTACATTGCACACCAAGCTTACCTGGGGGCTTGATAAAAGAAATTAAGCCTTTATATTGCACCAATAACACAAGAAATAACAATGTTTTGCGTTATACAATTAATTTACAGCCAGCATGAGGTTAAATAAACTTTGTCTTTTTATTATTTTGTTGTATTGCAGCAAAGGTTTTGGGCAATCGCAATTATACGATAGTTATAAAAACGAAGGAGAATTTGGCATTGCTGTGGGCGCCGGCCATTATTTTGGCGATCTGAATACAAGGGCAGCATTAAACCGTCCCAATTTTTCAGCAGGAGTATATTATGTAAAGCAATTCAATAATTATGTAGGTGTAAAACTGGCTGCGGACTATGCTTTTCTGGCTTACAGCGATGTGTATAGTAAAAATGAAACGCAGCGGTTAAGAAATCTCAGCTTTAATACAAATGTTTGGGAAGCCTCCCTGAGCGGCTATTTTAATTTTTTCCGGTTTATACCGGGTGTTTCCGGGTATAAGTTTACGCCTTATCTTTCTTTAGGAGTGGGCGTTTTTTCCTACGATCCTTACGCTTACCTGCAAGGCACAAAATATTTCCTTCGCCCGCTGGGTACAGAAGGCCAGAATTTTGATTCGGGCAGAAAGCAATATGGTACCATGGCTATGTGCTTTCCGCTTACATTCGGGTTTAAATACAGTATAAACGAAAATATGAATGTGTTTGCTGAAGTAGGCTACAGGTTTACCAACACAGATTACCTCGATGATGTAAGCACTAACTATGCAGGTCCGGAAGCTTTTACGATAACACATGCCGACGGCACTACTGAATTGGATTACCCGGCCTATTATCTGCAGGACCGCAGCTATGAACTGGGCTCCTCTATAGGGGTTAAAGGCAGGCAACGCGGCAACAGTTCGCAGAAAGACGCTTATGTAATGTTCCATTTAGGCGTATCGTTCAACATCAGCTCCTATAAATGCCCGACACCCGGCTCTGCAAATTAAGCCCGGTGCAATAATTTCAGCGTATCATTACCTAAAATTTCCTTTAACCTGGTAACTTTCTATGCTCAATAGCCTTTAACAGCTTTTGAAATCACCCCCCTAAAAATAAATAGTGTTTTTTTTAACAAAACGATTTACTTTCAACCCGCTTATTCTTATTCCTTAATTTTGCGTCTGAGCAATTTATTATGCCCGATCATCTCAAAAACGAAATTGACCCCACAAAGCTGCCTAACCATATTGCCATAATAATGGATGGAAATGGCCGCTGGGCAAAGGAAAAAGGCCATGACCGCCTTTATGGCCATTATCATGGCGTAGAAAGTGTGCGCAACATACTGGAAGGTTGCGCAGAACTGAACATTAAGTATCTTACCCTGTATGCCTTCAGCACGGAAAACTGGGACAGGCCTAAAGACGAAGTGGATGGCCTGATGGAACTGCTTGTTGATACCATTCGCAAAGAGGTGGCCACGCTGAATAAAAATAATATTAAACTGCACGTAATTGGCGATATGAATACGCTTCCGCCTTCTGCCCGGAAAGCATTGGAAGAAGCGCTGCTTGAAACCAGCCATAATGATAAGTTTAATCTTATTCTGGCACTTAGTTACAGCAGTCGCTGGGAGCTGCTGCAGGCAGTTAAGAACATTGCTGCCGATGTAAAGGAAGGGAAGCTTACAGTAGGTACTATAGACCAGGATACGCTGCAGAAATACCTTGCTACCAGCGAATTTCCCGATCCTGACCTGCTGATAAGAACGAGTGGCGAATACCGCATCAGTAACTTTTTATTATACCAGCTTGCTTATGCCGAATTATATTTTACCAGCACCCGCTGGCCCGACTTTAGGAAGAAACATCTTTTTGAAGCAATTATTGATTTTCAGAACCGCAGAAGACGGTTTGGCAAAACAGATGAACAAATTTCTTTGCGTGAGCCGGAGCAACTCCAACATTCCTGATTTTCAGTTTTTTGATTTAACAAACACTTTTAAATATTCCATCTAATTTGCCCGCTTTTAAAAATCAATGTGGCTACATCTGTTCAATCGAACCACTTACTAATTAATTAAACAACTAATCCGGATGCGATATCTCTCCGCAATCGCTTTATTCTATTTAGTTTGCCTGGTGAACATCCGGGCAGATGCACAGCAGCCGATTATACCAATGGCGAAGCCAGACACTATTCCGGGGGCTGTCATTCAAAGAGATACTTCGGGTTTAATGAATGCCCTTCCAAATGCTAACCCTGCCGATACTACGCCGGTAACTTCTTTAAATGCCGATTTGCTTAACATTTACAACCAGCCTTTTCCAAAAAAATATAAGATTGCCAATATAACCGTAACAGGAAATAATTATTTTGATCAGAACCTGTTGCTTTCTATTGCAGGCTTAAATACAGGTGATGAAGTTTCATTGCCGGGCGGCGATAATTTTTCGAGGGCAATCAATAAATTGTGGAGCCAGAATTATTTCAGCGATATTGCCATCTACCTGACGGCCTTAAAAGGGGATGCTATTTCGGTTGAAGTGCATGTTACCGAAAGACCACGTTTATCAAGATATGAGTTTGGTGGTGTTAAAAAAGGGGAGAAGGATGATCTTGCACCAAAAACCGGGCTGGTAATTAACAGGGTTATTACCGAAAATGTAAAGCGCACTTCTGTTGATGCCATAAAGAAATTTTATTCTGATAAAGGCTTTCGTAATGTGCAGGTTTCCGTGCAGGAAATAAAAGATACTTCGGCTCCAAACTCTTCTATTCTTGTTTATAACGTGGAAAGAGGCAGCAAGGTAAAAATAGCCGAGATAAATTTTTTGAATAATACCATAAGCGAGGATAAGCTTAAATCGCAAATGAAGGGTACGAAAGAAAAAAGCCATTTGACGCTTTTCCCATCAAAAAATAAAACGCGGTACGACGACAGCACCAATTATGGTTTTAATGATTATATGAAAGACTGGGGCTTCCTGTCGTTCTCTAAAACAAAAACATTACTTGAGCCATACATAAAAATTAAACCCTTCTCTTCTGCAAAATTCGATGCAAAGAAATATGAGGAAGATAAAAACAAGGTTGTAGCTTACTATAATTCATTGGGGTATCGTGATGCGATGATTGTGAAAGACGATACGGTGAATGCAAAAGACGGTTTGCATCTTTATCTGGATGTGGATGAAGGCCATAAATATTATTTTGGCAATATTGGTTTTAGCAATGCTGCCAAGTATTCTGATTCTCTTTTAACTGCTATTCTAGGAATTAAGAAAGGGGATACCTATAACCGTGAACTGCTTGAAAAAAAATTAGGCATTAACGTTTCACCAGAAGGCGGCGATATAAGCGGCCTGTATATGGACGACGGCTATCTTTTCTTCCGGGTTGATCCGGTAGAAACGGCTGTATATAACGATACAATTGATTATGATATAAGGGTTACAGAAGGCCCGCAGGCTACTTTTAAAAATATCAGGATTTCCGGCAACGACAGAACAAAAGAGCATGTGATAAGAAGGGAGCTGAGAACATTGCCCGGCGAGAAATTCAGCCGTACAGATGTGATTCGTTCACAGCGTGAAATTGCCAACCTCGGCTTCTTTAACCAGGAAAAAATAGTACCGGATATTGTGCCCGACCAGGAAAATGGTACGGTGGATGTAAACTGGCAGGTGGAAGAAAAATCGGGCGACCAGCTTGAATTAAGCGCCGGTTTCGGTGGCGGTATCGGCGTTACCGGTACATTAGGTGTAACGTTTAATAATTTCTCCGTAAAGAATATCTTCCGTAAATCAGCATGGGATCCGTTACCTGTGGGTGATGGCCAGAAGCTAAGTGTTCGTGTACAAAGTAACGGGCGTGCTTACCGTTCTTATAATGCTTCCTTTACCGAGCCCTGGCTTGGCGGTAAAAAGAGAAATGCATTTTCTGTTTCTGTATACGACACAAAGTTTGCCAATGCCTATGACCCTTCTACCGGCACTTATACAAAACGGGCAGCAGATACCTCTTTCTTCAGAACCACAGGCTTTTCTGTTGGTTTGTCCAAACAGTTAAAATGGCCCGATGACTATTTTACTGCCGGTGTAGCGCTTGAATATGCACGTTACCAGTTAAAGAATTATTACATAGACCCCACTAACCTGCCGGGCTTTAATAACGGCTTTTCCAATAATATCAGTTTGAAATTTACATTACAGCGTTATTCGGAAGACCAGCAGATATTCCCGAGAACGGGCTCCAACTTTCTTTTAACCTTGCAGGCCACACCGCCATTCTCGCTTATCAACCCTGATATTAAAAACTGGAAAAACCCTTATACGCTCGTTGAGTATTATAAATGGCGTTTTTCCGGCGAATGGTTTGTGCCTATTGGCAGGCCTACCGGTCCTGATAACAATAAGCAGTTTGTAATGAAACTGGCAGCCAAATATGGGTATATCGGCAGGTATAATTCTGACTTGCAGATTTCGCCGTTTGAACGCTTCCAGGTGGGCGATGCAGGTTTGAGCAACAGTTACGCATTATTGGGATATGATATTATAGCACAGCGCGGTTACCCGGTTTATCAAACTTCAGACCCGCGTGTAAACCCGGATCAGCAGGGTGCTTCAGAATATTTTACCATCTTTAATAAATACACCCTTGAACTTAGGTACCCTTTTGCGCTTAACCCTAGCAGCACCATTTATGCCTTAGGGTTTTTTGAAGCTGCGAATGGCTGGTACAGCTTCAGGGATTATAACCCATTCAGGTTGCGCCGCTCCGTTGGTTTGGGTGTAAGGTTCTTCCTGCCCATGTTTGGATTGCTTGGATTTGATTACGGCGTTGGTTTAGACAGGTTTGGTAACGGAACCAAGTTTAAAGATGCTTCCAGGTTTACATTTATGTTGGGTTATGAACCAGATTAATTTACATTTAACGTCTTAAAAGTAAAAAATCAACAATTTTTTGTGTCATACAATGAGCCATATAAAGCAATTTTAAAATTTATGGCGAATTTCATGCGCACATAAAAAAATAAAAATGGTTCACATGAAAAAGTTATTAATCGTAATCCTTTTTTCGGCTGGTTTTATATGCAGTGTTAATGCACAGAAATATGCAATAATTGATACAAAGTATATTTTAGGTAAAATGCCTGAATATGTGGATGCAGATAAGAAGCTGCAGGATATAAGTAACCAATGGCAAAAGGAAATAGACAACCTGCAGGCACAGCTTACAGCCATGTATAAGAATTACGATGCTGAGCAATATATGCTGAGCGATGATTTAAAAAAGAAGCGCGAAGACGAATTATACAATAAAGAAAAACAGTTAAGAGACCTGCAGAAGAAGCGTTTTGGTTATGAAGGCGATTTATTTAAGGAAAGGGAAAGGATTGTTAAACCCATACAGGATAAGGTTTATAACGCTGTGCAAAAAATGGCCGTAGCCCGCGGATATGATTTTGTGCTCGACAAAAGTGAAGGAATTACTGTTATATTTGCCGACCCCAAATTAGACCGCAGCAATGATATACTGCAACAACTGGGGATTAAAGATTAAAATAGTCAACTAAAAAACAACAATACAAAATGAAGAAAGTTCTGATGGCGGTTGCTCTTTTTACTGCCTTATGTTTTGGTTCCAATAAATTAAATGCACAAACTGCCACAGGTTCTAAAGTTGGTGTTTTCGATTTAGATATTATGGTTCAGGTAATGCCGGAATACCGTGTTGCTGATAGCCTTACGCAAATTTATAACAGGGATACTTTGGGCGCTGAATACCAGGTTTATATGAACGAATACCAGCGGTTGGACAGCACGCTTAAAGCTGATTCTGCTAAAGGCAATGTAGCCAAAACCGTAATGGATTATAATAACCAGCAAAAGCAGCAAATGGCAACGCAATTAATGTACTGGCAGCAAATTGCACAGCAGAAATCCCAGGCTTACCAGCAGCAATTATTGGCGCCTACCTATAAAAAAGTATTGACTGCTTATAAAAAAGTATTGGCTTTAAAAAAATACGGGCTTATTTTAAAACCAGATGCTTATGAACTTGGAAGCAATGTGGAGAACATGTTCCCGTTTGTTGCAAAGGAATTGGGGGTAACGTTGCCGCAAGGTTTAACCGTTGATCCTAACCAGGCATTAAATGATCCAAGTCTTGGCGGTGCGGCCGGTGCAGCCAAGCCATAATAAATAAATAAATTATCCATATAAAAAAAGGTTACTGTTCAGGTAACCTTTTTTATTTATATAAAGTTTGAAAACTATCGCATCATTTCAATAAACTCATCAAATAAATAGCGGCTGTCGTGCGGGCCGGGCGTGCTTTCAGGGTGGTACTGTACACTAAAAGCAGGCTTGTTTTTCATGCGGATACCTTCAATGCTTTCATCGTTCAAATTCACGTGCGTTATTTCAATATTGCTGTTATTTTTTACTGCTTGCGGGTTTACACCAAATCCATGATTTTGCGTGGTTATTTCACAACGGTCATTGGTGAGATTCTTCACAGGATGGTTCAATCCCCTGTGCCCGTGATGCATTTTAAACGTTGGAATATCATTAGCCAGCGCCAGCAACTGGTGCCCGAGACAAATACCAAACAGTGGCTTATCATCTTCCAGTAATTCTTTCACCGTTTCCACCGCATAAGGCATAGCAGCAGGATCGCCGGGCCCATTGGAAATAAAATAACCGTTGGGATTAAACGCTTTTATATCTGCTGCAGGCGTTTTGGCCGGGAACACTTTTAAATAAGCGCCACGCTCAGCCAGCGAAGTGAGAATATTTTGTTTTACGCCATAATCAACCACAGCTATTTTTAAAGGCGCATCAGCATTGCCAACCTCGTAGGTTTCTTTCGTGCTTACCACGCTTGCCAGCTCAAGTCCGTCCATATCCGGCACTTTATCTAATTCAGCCTGCAGGGTTTTTTCATCTGATATTTCAGAAGAAATGATGCAATTCATGGCGCCGCTGTGACGGATGTGCGCTACCAGCGAACGGGTATCGATGCCTTCAATAGCAACGATGTCATTCTTTTTAAGGTATTCATCCAGGCTGCCGGTTGCCTTATACCTTGAAAATTTATCTTCAAGGTTACGGCCAATGAGAGCGCGGATTTTTACGCTTTTACTTTCCTGGTCAAAGGGATTAATACCATAATTACCAATATGTACATTGTTCATTATCAGCACCTGGCCATAATAACTGGGATCGGTAAAAACTTCCTGGTAACCCGTCATACCGGTATTAAAACATATTTCGCCGGTTGCGGTTCCAATTTTGCCGAATGCTTTGCCCTGAAGAAAAGTGCCGTCTTGTAAAAGAAGAAATGCAGGTTGTAGTGAATCAGACATTTTTTTGAAAGTATTTTTTCAAAATGCAAAAGAAAGGCTTGAATTTGAAAATTAATGATAAAGTTTTCCCCGATATGCTTAACATACTTTGCAAGCCATGCTGAGAATTACTTTATTATCTCTTCATACAAAACATTTTCAACTGCTTTTAGTGCCGGGTTAAACCCGCTGTCATACGAAACCTCGCAGCCGTTTGTGATGGCAACGATACCAAATTTCTTTTTGGGATGAAAGAACATCATGCTGTATAATCCGTAAGCAGAACCCGTATGGCCTTTCATTACTTCGCCTGGAATAATGGTATTGTTTGCGGTCCTTATGGCAAGGCCATAACCGCCTTCGCCGCCTGAAACGGGCGTTTGCATGGTTTTGGCGCTTTTCTTGGAAATAATTCTTGTGCCTTTATACTTACCATAATAGGCATGCATAGTCATGTACCGGGCAAGATCAGCCGCCGATATTTTCATACCGCCGGTTGGCGAAAAAATGGGCGTGCTGTAGCCCATTACATAATTATTTATTTCTGCTGTTCTTGGATTATAGGCACCATCAGCAGCAACGAATTGACGGGTTGCTGAATCATATTCGTATAAAGTGGCAAATTTTGATGAATCCAGCGCGCTCACTTCATAGCCGCCATACAAGCCAAGCTTATCAAGAATATGAGCTTTTATATATTTATCAAAGCGTTCGCCTGAAACTCTTTCTATAATTGTTCCAACCATATTGTAATTGAGATTGCAATAAGCGTAGCTGGTGCCCGGCGCATAATCACTGTAACATTTGTCCCAGTTGGATGTTTTGGCCGGGTTGATGGAATCCAGTGTGAAATATCCATGCGAATCGCTGAGGCTTGATGTATGCGACAGGAGCATTTTAAGCGTAATAACTTTATCCGGTAATTTTGGATTGCGAACTTTAAAACCAATCAGATTGCTGACATCATCATTTAATGATAACTTTTTTGCTTCAACCAATTGCATGACGGCCGTTGCCGAAAAGGATTTGGAGATAGAAGCTATCCTGAAAATATTATCATCGGTTAAAGGTGTATTTGTTGCGATGTTTTTTAAACCAAAAGAATGCGTATAAATAAGATCGCCTTTCTTAACTACTGCAACAGAAAGCCCTACCATTTTATACACTTTCATAATGCTGTCAATCTGCAATTCAACTTTTGTGTTTTGCGCAATAGTTGCGAAGCCTGTGATAAGCAGCAGGCACATCAATATTATTCGTCTAAACTCATTGTATTTTTTCATTGATATGTTTTATATGGATCAATCATTCCGTTTTGTTGCTTTAAAGGTTCCATTCGGTTGAATGGATAATAATTCAATCACTTCTTCCTTTTCATTCCTGTTAAACCGAACAGTAAATCCATTCATGTTCTTCAGTGCAAATTTATCTTTGTCGACCGGCATCAGTTCATATTCGGGTTGGCCTTCCACAAAGAAGTATAGTTTGTTATCGTTTTTCATATACACTTTTATTTTAACCGGCGCCGCAGCTAATTGATAATCGCCGATGTATGCTTTTAAACTACTGGTGTCAATATGTTTTTCCTTCAAAGTTCTTGTAAACACAATAGGTTTTAATGTTGGTTCCAATGCGATAGCCGCATTCTCAATATCACCGTTAAGGTTTGTATTAAATTGTATCTGTGTGCTTTGATCGCTGGTGTCAATGCCGTCTATCGGATCTTTATCAAATAGTGTAAATACATCGTAGTGATAATGCCGCAGCCAGAACGTGTGTGTTATGCCGGTTATAAAAAGAGAATCGTTTATCAGCTCCACGTTAAAAGTTCCGTAACCCGGATTGCTATAAGCACCTTCATAATCTTTAATAGCATGTGACGGCCTGGTGTTTGGTTTCCGGTTGGATATTGCACCTTTTTCAACGCGTTTAGCCTGGGCTTTGGCTGAGTCAGACCTTGTTTTTAATTCTGTTTGCCAGTCACGATATTTTAAGCCGAGCATCCTGTCGGCAATTAAATTACGCACAACCGACGGCACCGGTGAACTGTTTTGATTGCACAACACAACAATGCCAATGCTGTCTGATGGAAAAAAACAAGTGCTTGCACTAAAACCATCAATATTGCCACCGTGCTCCACACGGTAATGGCCGCGATACGATGCCATCATCCAGCCAAAACCATACGTGGAAAAGTATACATCCGGCGATTGCTTATCGGGCAATGCCCCGCTGGTTACCATTTGCGAACTAATGGCCTGGCTTACATAATTTGACGGCAATATTTCTTTACCCATATATTTTCCGCCATATATCCAGGTGGTTACCCATTTGGCCATATCACTCACGCTGCTGTTAATGCTGCCTGCGGGCGACATGCCGGCTATATCATAATAATTCATTCGTTTAATAATCGTATCGCTTTTTACATCGTAACCAATAGCAGGCTCGCCGGCTTTTATCCATTCATTTAATGATGCATCAGAGTTCGTCATGCCCAATGGCTGAAATATTTTTTCGCGAATGTTCTCTTCCCAGCTTTTACCGGTTAGCTTTTCTGCCACCATGCCCTGCGCCATAAACATGAAATTATTGTATTGCCATTTCTCTCTTAGCCCTGCAGATGGCTCCATGTATTGAATGCGCTGCAAAAGGCTGTCTTTGCTGTGTGACTGAAATAAATACCACGAATAATCATGGCGCGGCAGGCCGGTGCGATGACTCATCATATCCCGCAGCGTGATATGATCGTTCATTTCATCGTTATAGAATTTAAGTTCCGGTAAATACTCACGCACAGGTTTATCAAAATCAACCTTGCCGTCTTTATTCAATAAACCAAGCAATGAAGCGGTGAAGGCTTTACTGCAGGAGCCAATGGCAAATAATGTATTAGGTGTTACAGGCATTTTGCTTTCATAATCACGGTAACCAAAACCTTTCGCATACACTACTTTATCTTTTTCAACTACAGCAACCGCGAAACCCGCAGTGTGCCAGTCTTTCAGCACTCTTGCAAAAGCTGTATCCAACCCTGATAATTTATCTTCAATCTTATTTTTTTGTTTTTGAGAAAACGCGTGCATAGAAATAACGCATAAAAAAAATAACAGTAGTTTTTTCATAACAGTGCATTAATTTGGTATATAATGAATGGCAATAAAAATAATTGATATTTAATGAATTTGGGTTAGGCATTTCAATTTGATATAAGAATGCAACAATCACTTATACTTTTAGAAAAAACTCATCGTTATAAAGAGGAATTCAAACGGCAATGAAACCAGTTCTTGATCTAACCACTGCCTGCCTCTTGATACTTTGTTTATTTATTACGGCATGTAACAACAGTAAAAACGCACCCCCTCCTACGCCGCCTTCAGGCAATGCTTTATATTTTCCGCCGGTTAACAATAATACCTGGCAAAATATTTCTGTGGATTCTTTAGGATGGAATACATCGGCATTGGGTGACCTGTACACTTACCTTGAAAGTAAACACACAAAGGCCTTTATCATCCTTAAAAACGGAAAGATAGCGGCTGAAAAATATTTTGGCAGTTTTACCGCCGACAGTAACTGGTACTGGGCGTCTGCCGGCAAAACGCTCACCGCATTTTTAACAGGTATTGCGCAGGATGATGGATTGATAGATATTGATAAACCTACATCAACTTATATTGGCACAGGCTGGACATCCGGGCCTGCTGAAAAAGAAAACCTCATCACAGTAAAGAACCAGTTAACGATGACAACAGGACTGGATGATGATGTAACAAACCCCGATTGCACATTACCTTCCTGTCTTCAATACAAGGCGGATGCCGGAACAAGATGGGCTTATCATAATGCAGCTTATACATTATTGGATGCGGTTATTGAAAGTGCCAGCGGCATGAGTTATAACAATTATTTCCGGCAAAAGATAAGAGACCGTATTGGTATGAACGGCCTTTGGATTAAAGTGCCTAATTCCAATAATGTTTATTACAGCACAGCCCGCAGCATGGCAAGGTTTGGCTTGCTTATGCTTAATAAAGGCAAATGGAATGCAACAGCTATTTTGAGCGATACCAGTTATTTTAACAGCCAGATTAATACTTCGCAAAATCTTAATCTTAGCTATGGCTATCTCACCTGGCTTAATGGAAAAGGCAGTTATATGGCGCCGGGATCACAATTGGTTTTACCGGGTTATCTTATTTCCGAAGCGCCGATGGATATGTATGCTGCACTTGGCAAAAATGATCAGAAGATTTATGTTGTTCCATCGCAACAACTGGTTGTTATAAGAATGGGAGAAAGTGCAGGCGGATTTTCTCCTGCTTTATCCGGTTTTGATAATGAATTATGGAAAAGACTGAAAATGGTGATAGGTTTTTGAAGCCCTATCTTTCTGCAAACTTTGACGTAAGGAAATCTTTGTAAGCGAGTTTTATGCCTTCTTTTAAATGTGTGCTATGTTTCCACCCTTTACTGTGCAGTTTCGATACATCTAACAATTTTCTTGGCGTGCCATCGGGCTTTGATGTGTCAAATTGTATTTCAGCGTTATAACCAACAATATCTTTTATAAGCAATGCCAGTTCTTTTATAGAAACTTCTTCGCCAGTTCCGATATTTATAAAGCCTTTTTCGTCATAATTATGCATGAGATAAACGCAGGCATCTGCAAGATCATCAGCATACATAAATTCACGTAGCGGCGCACCACTGCCCCAGATTGTTACAGATGCAGCATTATTCACTTTAGCTTCATGAAAACGTCTTATTAAAGCCGGCAATACATGCGAATGTTCGGGATGATAATTATCGTTGATGCCATACAAATTAGTGGGCATGGCAGAGATAAAATTGCAGCCATACTGATCGCGGTAAGCATCGCATAATTTCAATCCTGCGATTTTTGCGATAGCATAAGGTTCGTTTGTAGGTTCAAGCGGGCCGGTTAAAAGATAATCTTCCTTTATTGGCTGCGGCGCCATTTTAGGATAAATGCAGCTTGAGCCGAGAAACAATAACTTCTTTACATTATTTACAAAAGAAGCGTGAATAATGTTGTTTTGAATCTGTAGGTTATCATACAAAAAATCTGCACGGTAAGTACTGTTAGCCACAATTCCGCCTACCCTGGCAGCCGCAAGAAAAACATATTCCGGTTTTTCTGAAGCAAAAAAATGTGTTACGGGCTGCTGGTTGCGCAGGTCTAATTCGCCGGATGTTTTTAAAACGAGATTGTTGTAACCCAGGCTTTGCAACTTTCTTAAAATAGCAGAACCTACCATGCCTTTATGCCCGGCTATGTAAATTTTAGCATCTTTGTTCATGCGTGTTTAATAAATAATAGTGTTACCATTCACATGTAATTCCAGCTCTTTTTTAGCGGATGCTTCCACACGGCCAACAATCTTTGCTTCAATATTAAATTGCTTTGCTTCATCAATTAATGCTGTTGCTGTGTTTGCATCTGTAAAAATTTCGAGGCGGTGGCCCATGTTAAACACCTGGTACATTTCCCTGTCATCAGCATTTGAATTTTGCTGAATGATCTTAAAAATTCCGGGTGCTTCAAATAAATTATCTTTTATAATTTTTAAAGGCTGCGGCAAATACTTCATGCATTTGGTTTGTCCGCCGCCGCTGCAATGAATTATGCCATCCATCTTATCAAAATATTGTTCAAGCAATACTTTCATTAAAGGCGCATAGGTGCGCGTTGGGCTTAATAGAAGTTTGCCGATAGTAAGTTGTGAGTTATTTATTTCATCATTGAATTTATTCCTGCCTATATAAACAACATCGTCGCTTAGTGTAGGCTCAAATGTTTCAGGATATTTTTCAGCATAATATTTATGCAGCACATCATGCCTTGCACTGGTTAAACCATTGCTGGCAATGCCACTGTTATAAGCATCTTCGTATGATGCTTTTCCACTGCTGGCAAAACCAACAATTACATTACCCGGCTTTATTTTTTCATTAGTGATTATTTTATTCTTTGGCCATCTTGCCATCACGGTTCCGTTCACTGCAATGGTGCGCACCACATCGCCCACATCGGCTGTTTCGCCGCCAAGAAAATGAATATTGATACCAAATGATTTCATATTATTAAAAAAATCCTGCGTGGCATTAATCACCTGTTCCAGCACTTCGCCGGGTATTACCAGTTTGTTTCTGTCGATGGTGGAAGAAAAAAGAATGTTATCATAAATGCCAGCACAAAGCAGGTCGTCGAGGTTCATTACAATCGCATCCTGCGCAATGCCTTTCCAAACAGTAATATCACCGGTTTCTTTCCAGTACAAATAAGCAAGAATACTTTTGGTACCAGCACCATCGGCGTGCATAACATTTACAAACGCATCGTCATTGCCAATAAAATCTGGATATATTTTGCAGAAGGCAAACTCGTATAAACCTTTATCAAGATTTTTTATGGCAGCATGCACTTCTTCTTTCTGGGCAGAAACCCCGCGTTTGGAATAGAGACCGCCTCCATTTGTGTTTCCATCCCCTGATGGGGAGTATTGGATTGCCTGGTTATACAATTTCATTGCCGCAAAAATAAGTTTACTATGATTAATTATGCGCAACTTTAATAACACCCTTTAGGGTTGGGGCTTTCAGGGTCTTATATTTGCCATTTTATGCAGGTGCACCGTTCCATACATCATTTACCACAGTTCCGCAATTCGGTTGTGACCATTGGCACATTTGATGGTGTCCATCTCGGCCATCAACAAATAATAAAACAGTTAAAGGAAGAAGCTGAAAAGATAAATGGTGAAACCATTATCATTACTTTTCACCCGCATCCGCGCTCTGTTATAAAAACCGTAACACCAGTTTATTTGCTGAATACACTGGAAGAAAAGATAAGCCTGCTGGCATCTTTTGGTATTGATCATTTGATAGTTGTTCCCTTTGATAAAGCTTTCTCTGAACAAACGCCGGAAGAATATGTTGTTAATTTTTTGTTTGAAAAATGCAGGCCGCATACGTTAATTATCGGTTACGATCACCGGTTTGGAAAAAACAGGGCCGGCGATTATCATTTGCTGGAAAGCTTTGGCAAAAAGCTTGGATTTTCAGTAAAGGAAATTCCTGAACAGCTTATTAACGATATAACTGTAAGCTCCACCCGCATTCGCGAAGCTTTGCTTGCCGGTGAAATAGAAACTGCTAACAGCTATCTTGGCTATAATTATTTTTTTGAAGGCATGGTGGTTGATGGCAACAAGCTTGGCCGCACACTCGGTTATCCCACTGCTAATATTATTGTTCATGATGAAGATAAGCTGGTGCCTGCCAATGGCATTTATGTGGCAGAAGCGGAGATGAGTTTGCCATCAACGGTCAACGATCAGCGATCAACAGAAAAAACAATCGCAGGCTTGCAATCTGTGGCTCACAGCCCACAGCTTCTTCAGGGTATGATGAGCATTGGTATTCGCCCAACCGTAAATGGAAAAGATCGTACCATTGAAATGAATATTTTTAATTTTAATGAAGATATTTATGGCCGTACCATGAAAATTTTCGTTTGTAAATACCTGCGCAGCGAAGAAAAATTTAACACGCTGGAAGAACTGGTGAAGCAGATTGATATAGACAAACAAAACAGCCTGCAATATTTTGAAAATGTTAAGAATGATAATCGTTGAGAAGCTGTTTGATCAGAGTTGAATATAATTACCGGCCGGAGCTTCAGGAAACTGCTTAACTCATTTTACCACCTGCATAGCATTAAGACCGGTAGCTGATGATGGTATTTGCTTTACAATTCAAACAACTTCAAAGCCATTTCGCGCATAAATACACAGGCGTTAACAATGGTTGATTTAACAATTTTATTGATGCCATTGCTTTTATCTTCACGCGTTATAAAACTCAATGAATGAAATGCCCATGTAAATCCGGACACACAGGGCAGTGTACATAAGGGCGTTCCATGAGACCGCTGAAAAAAAATGCACGAATGAATAAATTTTTATTAGGTTTAAACATTGTTCTGTTATTGGCCGTTGCCTATTTGTTTTATGCTTTTTATAATAATAATTCAGCAAAGGCTGCCGTAATTCCCCCAAAACATGATTCAACTGATTTGAATTTTAAAATAGCTTATTTCGATATAGATTCGATTGACAAAAACTATGTTTTTGCCAAAGAAACCCGTGATTATCTTAAGGGAAAGAATGATGCAGTTGAAGCCAAGCTTAATAAAATTAAGCAGGATTATATGACAAAGGTGAATGAGTATAATAAGCGTGGCGCTACCTTATCTCAAACAGAGCAAAGCCAGATGCAGGAAGACCTTGCACGCCTGGATAATTATTATGCCCAGCAACAGCAAAGTTTAAGTCAGGATTTCCAGGGCGAATACATGCAGAAAATGCTTGAGCTTAAAAATAAGATACAGGCTTTCTTAAAAACATACAGTGCACAAAGAGGCTATACTTATGTTTTTGCAACAAGCGGCGATGACAATGTTATTTATTACAAAGATTCAGTTAGAAATATTACGAATGAAATAGTGAAGCGCCTCAATGACGAATATGCTGCGAGCAAGAAAAAATAACGCAGGTTGTATGTATCTTTTTAAGTCCCGCCTTGTGCGGGATTTTTTTATGCAGGCCAATCATCATTTGATCATAACCAAGTCAAAAAATCATTTTATATTTCAGTAAATAATTTTTAAATAACCATGCTTAAAATTGCTGCAACATTATATATGCTGGGTATGTTTATACCCGCATTCTCTCAATCCAGCAAAATGGATTTTGAACAATATGATCCTGTTTCAACTTTGGTTGTACCAGAGCATAAATTAACCAAAGCCAAATATCCTTTTATTGATGTGCATAATCATCAGTGGAATATGGGCAATGGCAGCCTTGATGGTTTAATAAAAGATATGGACAGCCTTAACCTGCAGGTAATGGTAAATTTAAGCGGCGGCAATGGCAACAGGTTAAAGCAGATGATTGATAATATCAATGCACAATATCCAAAACGTTTTATTGTTTTTGCCAACATTAATTTTGATAATGTTGGTGCGCCGGGTTGGACCGAAAAAGCTGTGCAGCAACTGGAAACAGATGTGCACAACGGAGCAAATGGTTTAAAGATATTTAAGAACCTGGGTTTTTCTGTAAAAGATGTTTCAGGCAAACGTGTTACGATTGATGACCCAAGGCTGGATGCGATATGGGAGAAATGTGGTGAATTAAAAATACCCGTGCTTATTCATACAGCAGACCCTGCACCTTTCTGGCAACCAATGGATGAACATAACGAGCGCTGGCTTGAATTAAAAACACACCCCGGCCGCAAAAGAAGCGATACCGATCCTGCGCCCTGGCAAACACTGATAAATGAACAGCACAATATGTTTAAAAAACATCCCGGCACAACATTTATCGCAGCTCATTTTGGCTGGTATGCCAATGATCTTGCAAAGCTTGATTCATTGCTTACTGCATTGCCTAATGTAGTAGTAGAGTTTGGTGCTGTTATAGCAGAGCTTGGGCGTCAGCCGAGGGCTGCAAAAGCGTTCTTTGTCAAATACCAGGACAGGATTCTATTTGGCAAAGACAGTTGGGTGCCTTCTGAATATGCCACCTATTTCCGGGTGCTGGAAACAGAAGATGAATATTTTCCCTATCACAAAAAATACCATGCATTCTGGCGTATGTATGGTATGGGTTTGCCTGATGATATTTTAAAGAAAGTGTATTATAAAAATGCTTTAAGGATAGTGCCGGGCATAGATAAATCGCAGTTTCCGGAAGATTGAAGTAATATTAAATCAGAGAAGTCGTATCAGACTTTGATAAAGTTTAAATTTATCATCAACTGTAATAATAGCCATATTTTCATTAATGGCAGTAGCGATTAGCATTCTGTCAAAAGGATCTTTATGATTGCCAATAAACGGTAGCGAAGTGTAAGTTATTAAATGTTTGTTTGCTATTGGCAGTATTGAAAAACCATCGTTCTTTACATGGTAAATAAAATCATGAAGCGAAGTATTAAAGCCCGGAAGTTTACCGATATTGATTTTTATTGCTATTTCTATAAAGCTCAGTTGGCTTACAATTTTCTCATTGTGGGCATCAGCCAATATTGATTTATGAAAGGGGGTCAGGAACTTATTATTTTCAAGCACCCAAATTAAGATGTGTGTATCAAGCAGGATTTTCATTAGGGTTCATATTCCTGAAATTCGTCCAAAGGGTCATCAAAATTTTCCGGTACAGCTATTTTCCCTGCGAGGGAGCCAAATTTAATTTCATTCTTTTTTAAAGAAATATTATTATCTGCGTTATCTGGAAATATAACAGATACAGGAACATTCTCCTGCGTTGGCGCAGGTTCCTGCAATTTTACATTCCCGTTTTCATATTTTGCTTTTACAACAATAGACATCTCAAACGCTTTTATGCAATTTACTTAAAAACCTATTAGCATATTGCATTATATAGCTAACTTTCTGTTACTCTTTATTCGAATAATAGTTATAATCCTTCAGCAATATTTCCAAAAACGCTACCGGTTCCACATATTCCGTAATATCTAAAACGTTACGGATTTTATCGCTGAGCCTTGCTGCTACATCAAAATTCCTGTAACGTATGCTGTTGTTCAATACGCCTTTAATGGTATTCATATCACGGTCGCTTAAACGCATCACCTGCGGAAAGCGGGGTTTATACGCATCTTCCAGTTCAAGAAAAACGGTATCATCAATATCCGTTTCTATTTTCGTTTTAATCACCAAAGTGCCTGCCGCCATATCGCCCAAACGCTGATTCTTCTTGCTTAATACGGTTGTTAATAAGCCGGCCAGCCCCAATGAAAAAACAATATCAAATGGCCTCGTAAGCCAGCGTATCAAATATTGATGTAATGCAGGCCTGCCACCGTTTTCACCAATCACTTTTATATGCATCAGCTTCTTTCCAATACTTTGCCCGTTCATTATAATTTCAAAGAATAAATGATATAATAATATGGGCAGAAAAAATAAAAGATATAGCGCATTCATGTTATAGAGCAGTGGCAGGTTATTGCCTGAATTTTGCGAATGCATTATTGCCCGCAACACATACATCATAATATTGTAATAGGCTACCAGGATGCAAATATCAATTACCCACGCAAAAAGCCGTTTATGAAACTCCGGTGTTTCAAAATCGAGCTCTATATTAAAGCTTGTGGGAATTTTTATTTTTTCCATAAACAATTGGCGGAAAGATAAACTAATTCTAATTTTCACACCCAAACATCAGAACCATTGAGAGAAGCCCTTTTTATAAAACGCAACCGCAATCGCTGGAAACAGATACAGGATAATCCCAGCGATCATCCTGATGAAATGGCGCAGGAGTTTACGCAACTGGTTGAAGACCTCGGCTACAGCAAAACCTTTTATCCCATAAGCAAAACAACGCAGTATTTAAACGGAATGGCGGCACGAAAATACTTGGCCATTTATCAAAATAAAAAAGAAAACACTAATCGTATTGTTCGTTTCTTTAAATACACGCTGCCGTTGATTATTGCAAAACATCATCGTGTATTGCTGGTTAGTTTTTGCCTTTTTGTTTCCTTTGTAGCGATTGGCCTTTTCTCTGCAAAAAACGATGAGGCCTTCGTGCGCCGCATTCTTGGCGATGCTTACGTTGATATGACCCTGCAAAATATAAAAGATGGTCATCCCTTTGGCGTGTATGGTTATGGCAACGAATTTCTTTCCTTCATCTACATTTTTATCAACAATGTAAAAGTATCGTTGTATGAATTTGGCGGCGGTATTCTCTTTGGATATTTCACCATAACAAGCCTCATACAAAACTCAGTTATGGTAGGCGCATTTGAATATATGTTTTATAATAACGGTTTGCTGCGGGATAGTTTGCTTACCATCATGCTGCATGGCACACTCGAGCTTTCCACTTTTGTTATTGCAGCGGCATCGGGATTGGTGCTTGCCAAAAGCTGGCTTTTCCCCGGCACCATTAAACGCATTGATGCATTAAAGCAAGGTGCAAAAGAAGGGCTTATTATTGCTTTATCAAATATTCCCATGCTTTTCATGGCTGCTTTTTTCGAGGCCTTTCTTACACGGCATACTGATATGCCTTTATGGGTAAAACTGCTCATTATCACACTTTCATTGGCTATTGTATTTGGTTATTTTATTATTTATCCCATTCGTTTGAAGCGAAAATTAAATGCTGCTGATTTATAAATGTTGCTGCGCAAAATTTTGATATTATTTTTTGGGTTACCGGCATCGCGGCTTTGTGGCATCACGGTTGCGTCGCAACACTTGTGCCGTTGTATCGTTAAGCAGCTATGTATTCATCACTTCCGGGTTGTTATAAAATTTGCAACTGCATTATCTTGTCTTTTTTTAATAACACAAACAGCATACACGCAGGTTGATTCCAATTATGTTGATACCATCAGCATGAAGCATATTGACACTGTTACACAAAACAGTGAAGCCACTTATAATGATGAAGATGACGGTTACGTGGATACAACCGTTAAACACATTTACGATACATCCCAATATTTTTTCAACTGGAAGCCGGATGCTTCCGTGCCATTTATCAAAGAAAAAATTGCACAGCACGGGCTAACTGATGCTGCTGTAAACGGGTTTAAGAAAGATGACGATTTCTGGTATATTCCTGCCATTGAAAAATTAGAAGCCCGCTTAAAAAGCGATCTGCATTTTCGCGATAGTTTATTGCATGCCCGCAACCGCGAACTGGTTGATGAAAGACAGAACAGCATACTCTATCAACCATGGTTCAATAACCTCTTATGGGTTGCTATGATTGTGATTTTTTCAGCAGCTGTTATATACTTTCTAATGCAGAATAAAGTCAATATCTTTTCCAGGAATGCCACTGCGGCAGCCGGTGAAAATAATGGCGATGAATACGAAGACATCTTCAGCTTGTCTTACACAAAGCTTATTCAAAATGCAGAAAAGCAAAATGATTATCGTGTTGCAATTCGTTTAATGTTTTTGCAAACCTTAAAACTTTTAAGCGATGTAAATGCTATACAATACCAACCGGATTATACGGACCAACAATATCTTCAGCAACTATATGAGTCTACGTATTATGATGATTTTTTTAAAGTCATGCACAGTTATGAATATGTGTGGTTTGGCAAATTTGATATAACAACAGAACGCTATGCAGTTATTAAAAACGAGTTTATAAAACTTCAAAACAGGATCAGGTAACGCGGTCAGACGCCTCACAGGCGTCAGACCGGTAGCAGCATGAAAAACTTTTTTTTATACATATCATTCTTTATTCTAACAATCAGTGTATGTTCCTGCGGCAGGCCGCATAAATTCAACGATACCATTACGCTTAACCGCATCGATAAAATTCCGTATGGCACGTATGTAGCTTACCAATTGCTGCAAAAAGAATTTCCGCAGGCACGCATAGAAACCAACCGGTATGCACCTGCTGACTGGCAAAATCTTACCAGCGATTCAACCAAACAGGTTTTAATAATCGTAACAAAAACATTTGAACCTTCAGAGGAAGATCTTGATTATTTAACCGGCTTTGTGCAAAAAGGTAATTATGTATTTATTTCGGCATTGCAATACACGCGTAATGCTGTAAAGTTTTTTCATCTCAAATCAAATAAACATTTTAATTATTACGGACTTGCATTAGGCGTACACAGCCCATTTAATCCTTTTGATTCAGTTGATGTAAAACTTGATTCGTCTGCTTTTGAAAAACCACTTTCCTGGAATTATCCCGGTGCTGATTTTGCCAATGAATTTTTAAACACAGACAGCAACTTTTCTTTTCACTTAGGATATTCGTCGGCTAACCTGCCCAATTTAGTAGCCATCAATTCTATTGATGGTAAATTCTTTATTCACAGCGCGCCATTTACGTTTACTAACTTCTTTTTGTTGTATGGAAACAACAGGCAATATTTTGAAAAGCTGATGCGCCTGTTCCCGGATGATACTAAAAAGATTGTGTGGGATGAATATTATTTGAATCACTACTACAATCAAAATCCTCAGCAAAAACAGGGTGTTTTATCGGTTATATTAAAATATGAAAATTTCAGGTGGGCTTTCTGGGTAACACTGCTCTTGCTAAGCCTGTATATAGTTACTGAAGCAAAGCGCAAGCAACGTATTATTCCTGTTCATAGAAAACCTAAAAATGATTCGCTTGAGTTTGTTACAACCATTGGCGAATTGTATTATGAAAAGGGCGATCATAAAAACCTTGCAAATAAGTTAACGCAATATTTTTTAGATTATGTGCGCAACCGTTATAAAATTGCAACATCAGAAATTAATGATGCATTTGCACAGCAGCTTGCCATAAAATCGGGCAAACCTGCAGATGATATAAAACAACTTATTGATGCCATGCACACAATAAATTTAAGCGGCAGCATCACTCAAAAACAATTGATGGATTATTATGGATTGCTGGAGCAATTTTATGCAACAGTTTAGCCAGCCATCGGCAGTTAATAATTAAAGATTAAATTTGTACAGCGTATATAAGATTTTTTGCCATGAATATTTTTGAAGTTTTATACAACGAAGTAATTTCTTTTTTAGGTATCGGGCACGTGGTTGAAGTTGTAAAAAGCGGCGATTACAGCAGCCTGCTTACATTCAACGGCATACTCTCGGTGATATCGCCATTTATTCCTTTTTTATTAATTATAGAGATTATAAGGGCGCTTGTTTATAAGAAGTTCAAGATTGATGATTACCGCATTCCCTTTTTCATTTTTGTAGCCAACAGGTTTATATCAAGGTTTATTTCCATTGCTATGGTGGCGCTTTGCATTGGACTGTTTGAAAAACATTCTATTTTTAAAACAACCTTTACCTGGTACTGGTTTATTTATGGCTATATTATTTGGGAGTTCTCTCATTTTATTTATCATTTCCTGGCGCATAAAGTAAGAATATTGTGGTGCCTGCATTCCACACATCATGCCCCTGAAAACATGAACCTTTCTGTAACCTACGCCCATTTTTTCCTGGAAGCCCCGTATGCAGATTTTATAAGAACCAGCATCTGTATTTTACTTGGTGTAAATGCGCCTATGCTGTTTTTTATAATGTTTATTGACGGAACATGGGGTGCATTTATTCATGTTGGAGAAAATGTTTTAAAAGATGCAAGGCTTGGCTTTTTGAATAAGGTCATTCTTACACCTTCACATCACCGGGTGCACCATGCGCGGAATGTGGAATATATGGATACCAATTTTTGCAACCTGCTGAATATATGGGATAAAGTTTTTGGAACATTTAAATATGAAAAGAAAGAATTGCCCATTGAATATGGCATAACAAGACCAATGAACCCGCGTAATTTCTGGGATGTTTATTTCGGCGAAATATATTACCTCGCAAAAGATGTATGGCATGCGCCGGGCATAAAAAATAAATTCTTCTATCTCATAATGCCTCCTGGCTGGAGCCACACCGGCGAACATAAAACCGCAAGGGCTGAAAAAAGAAAGCTGCAGGAAAAGCTCACCGTAAAGCAAATAAACGAAGTTCAAGTGGCGGCAGAAGCCTGATTTTTTTTGAACCACAGGCACAATACACCCGAGTTTATGCTTTGTGCTATTTTATATCTTTTAGCATTCGTAGTTTAAAAACAGCGTGAGTCACTTTACACTTTCACTCACCTCGTCACGCATCGGGATTACCGGAAACGTAGTTATAAATCGTAATTGGAAGCAATAAAGTTGAATAAAATTAAAAGGGTTCCCCCAGGAACCCTTTTGCAAAGCTTATAATGAGATTTAATATCCCGGATTTTGTGTAAGGTTTGGATTAAGTGCAATGGCACCTTGTGGTATTGGCAACAGCGTCCAGTTCGCTGTAATTGCGGTATTGTATAAACCATGTATTTGCCCGTCATGTGTTGGCCCCGGTGCCGGATTAGGAACAGGATTATAGTTTCCTTCTTTAGCACCATTTATCTTATTTATAAATTCAACCGCTACATCGGTGCCTGCCCTGCAAATGTCAAAAAAGGTTGAGTATTCACCGGTCAATTCATGCCTGTATTCACTTAACACCATTTGCAAAGGGTCAGTAATTGGCTGGCCTGCAGTGCCATCATAATTCGCACTGTCTTTCATTATAGCAGGAGCAGTACCGCCCCAGGCCCTGTCTCTTACAAGTTTCAAATCTGCTAATCCGCCGGGAACATCACCTGTGCGAATTTTACATTCAGCCCTGCTTAGCAAAACTTCAGCATAACGCATTAATATTTGGTTTTGATCTCCGAAAATATGTGCGGTATTATCGCTGGGACTATTATAATTGCCGGTAAGATTTGGATCTCTCCATTTTTTTGCACAAACATATCCTGTACGTTGTTTATCATCTCCATACCAGGGTCTGGTTTTGGTTCCAACAGTATTTATTATTTTACCATTATCTGCGGTGTAGGTCGGATTGCCTGCAGCAAATCCTGCCACTACCGGCGGATAACCTTTTACCCCGCCCCATTTGGCAATAATGCCAGGGCTTTGCAAAGAATCTCCGGGCCCAACAATGGTAAGGTATTTACGTTTATCTCCTTCCTGGTACGAATTCCATAAAGCCGGATTACCATAATCGTAACCTTGTTGCGTTATTTCGTTAGGCCAGCTAAAGCTGTCTATCCAGCCAAGCTCCGCGCCTGGTGGTTGCCAGCTTCCGCCCCAATCCTGAGGATCGCCTGGTTTCAAATAAAACTGAACTTCAAATATAGATTCATCATTATTCTGATGATTATATTCATGCACATCTGCAAAATTTGGTAACAGATGATAGTTATTAAATTCTGGATTGTTGAAAGCGGCCAGGGCCCCTTCATAATCCTTCAACCACATGCGCGCTGCACCATCGTAAGCATAGGCTGCACCCTTGGTTGCCCTTCCTAAATCAACTGCAGACAACTGCGTTTTTGATAACAATAAAGTTTCTGCCTGTTGCATATCTGAAACCACCTGCATAAACACGGAATCGCGTGAATCACGCGGTCTCAAACCAAGATTTAAAGCGCCGGAAGTATCTGTCTCCAATGGAACACCGCCAAACGAAGCGGCGAGATAATAGTATGTCATTCCTCTAAGAAAAAAAGCTTCTCCTCTTAAACGACTTGCTAATTCGTGATCGATTACACCGTCAGTTTCTGCTTTGGTAATAACGGCAAATGCTGAATTTGCCCTTGCAATACCAATATAAGATTGGTTCCAGAAAGTAATAAGTCCCACAAAAATGGGCGCAATTTGGTAGTTGTTCCAAAATACGTCGGCACCCCAGTTAAAGAAATCATGCGTTCCAAAATTAGCGCGGTACCAGATGCATTTCTTAAGCAAATCACTATTTTGATAGGTATCATAAATAGCATTTACAAGCGAAATTACCTGCTGCGGCTTACTGGCAGCAGCATCGGGTGAGATGCCAAATGTGTTGGTTTGATTTAAAAAGCTTTTACTGCATGCCAGTGGTATAATTGTGCAGGGAAGCGCAATAAAACAAATTATGACGATTAATTTAATTCTTTTCATATAGCTGAATTTGGCCTTATTAAAATGTTACGTTTAATCCGAAAGTAAAATACCGGGAGGATGGATAGGTTCCGTTATCAACGCCGTTCTGGGTTGCATTGCCGCCCTGAATGCCTATTTCCGGATCAAGCCCGGTATATTTTGTGATAATAAAAAGATTTTGAGAAGATGCATATACCCTTACTTTAGTAATTGAAAATTTATTTAATAAACTTGCCGGTAAAGTATAACCTATAGAAAGATTTTTCAGCTTAATGAAACTGCCATCTTCAATCCATACACTGGATGGAACGTTGTTAATGGAACTATTATCGCCGGGCGTGCCAACGGCTCTTGCGTACCGGTTTGATGGATTGGTTGGCGTCCAGTGATTCTTGTAGTATGCCTGGTTTACATTCTCAGATCCAACGCCACCCCGTCGTGCAAGGCTTTCGAGATTGCTCTCCACATAATTCAATACTTTATTGCCGTAAGAACCATAGAAATATATATTGATATCCCAGGCTTTATAGGTGGCGTCAAGGTTTAACCCACCAAAAAATTTAGGCTGAGGATTTCCGATAGGCACCCTGTCATCAGCATTTACAAGGCCATCTCCGGTGATATCTGCAAAATAACGGTCACCGGGTACAGCAACGGCGCCGGGGCGATATATGCCACCGGGCGCTTTGGCATTTAAAGCATCAATTTGTTCCTGGGATTGATAAATGCCGATAGCTTTGTAACCAAAAAATTCTCCCACCGGCTGCCCAATATAGGAACGGGTATATTCATCCCATCCCTGGAAGCCGTTTAAAATTAAACCACCAAAGTTTGTTACGAAGTCAGTTCCTGAGGTGATGCCCGTAAGTTTATTTTTAATGGTCGTCAGCGTTACGCCGATGCCATAATGAAAATCTTTGCTGCCGTTACTGCTATAGTTAGCGGCGAACTCAAAACCTCTGTTGTTCATACTTCCTACATTCCGGGTAATAGAATTATACCCGGTTTGTGCAGGTGATGCCAGCCGCAATAGGAAATCTTTTGAATCGCGGTTAAAATAGTCGGCAGTAAAAGTTAACGCGCCATGCAAAAACGCGGCATCCAGGCCAATATCCAATTGCTTATCGGTTTCCCATTTCAGGGTTGGATTGGCAGGCTGGGTTTGTGCAATGCCATTTTGATATATCTTATTAAAAGGGTAACCAAGGTTATCAAGGCCTCCGCCGTTTACATTCGAGGGATAATTTCCGGCATACAGTGACTGGTATTGAAATAATCCTATGGGGGCCTCATTGCCTACTTCGCCCCAACTGCCTCTGAGCTTCAGATCAGTAAGCCAATCGGCATCTTTCAGGAACGATTCATTTTTTATTCTCCACCCAACTGCAACAGAGGGGAAAGTGCCATATTTATGGCCCGTATCAAATTTAGAAGACCCGTCTCTTCTTATTGTACCGGTTACCATGTATTTATCAGCAAACTGGTAGGTAATCCTGGCAAATTCTGAAGCGAGTGTATAGATGTTCCGGCCATTTCCGGTATTTGTACCGGGTGTGTTTTGATCCAATACAAGATTTGAAACCAGCGATAAATCCCTGGTAACACTGTTGGGAGGAATACCGCCGCCACCCATGCCCGTCCATGTATTTTTCTGTGCTGAAATACCACCTACGAAATTGATGGTGTGCTGCCCGAAAGTTTTATCGTAAGCAATCGTATTTTCCCATAGCCATTCAAATGTTTTATTGCTGGTTTGGTGGTAATTGGCAGGTGTAACAATGGTTCCCGGATATTGAAGGCTCGCCCTGTTATCTTCCGGCTGCAGGTAAAAGCTGGAAAAATTATTCACATTTGCCCCAAAGTTGGTTTTAATTTTAAGCCCGTCGTAAATGGTTGCTTCTAAAGAAGAAGTCGCTAATATATAATTGGTAATATTGGAATACTGGTTCGTCTCAACAGAATAAACAGGATTGCCAAAACCACTCACAACGTTTTTAAGCGGATTATAAAAACCATAATTTCCATTGGCATCTTTAATCTGGTAAGTAAGCCTGCTTCCACTGTCCATGGTAGGTGGGTTAGTTGCTACATTTAAAAGATTAAAACCATTAATGGGATTGTTGGCATCCTGGTAAGAATATTTTACGCTGGTTGATGATTTGAGCCACGAGGTAGCCTGGTAATCGAGGTTAAGGTTAAGGCTATATCTTTTAAAAAAGGAACCGATGATAATACCTTTTTGATCGTAATAGCCAAAAGACATGGCAGCCTGCACTTTATCACTGCCGCCGCGAATACCAATGGTATAGTTTTGCGTTAAGCCGGTGCGGTAAATGGCATCCTGCCAATCTACGCTGTGAAGTGCCTGTGGTGTGCGCCAAACGGGTAAACCCTGGTAACTATGGGTTGAATCTGCATCTTCAACCTCGTTGGAAAGCGTTGCAAACTGTTGTGCATTTAATAAATCGTATACCTGCGGCTTTGATTGAATACCCGTATAGGCATCTACAGAAACCTGTGTTTTATTTTTAGTTCCTTTTTTTGTAGTAATTATTACAACACCGTTGGCGGCACGAATGCCATAAATAGCTGTGGCCGATGCATCTTTTAAGATATCTATGCTGGCAATATCATTGGGATTAACATTATTGATACCTGCTGTTGTAGGATAACCATCAATTACATATAATGGCTGGTTACCGCCACTGGCAATGCTTCCAATACCTCTTATCAGCACACTTACATTGCCGCCGGGCGCGGCATCATTATTTATTATCTGCACGCCGGGCGCTCTGCCCTGCATGGCCTGGTCTAAAGTAGTAACCGGAACTTTTTCAATGGTAGCGGCATTTATACTGGCAATAGAACCTGTAACATCTTTTCGTTTCTGTGTGCCGTAACCAACCACCACCACCTGTTCAAGGGCCTGCGTACCGGAAATAAGGTGAACGATGAGATTGGTTTGATTGTTTACAGGCACTTCCTGCGTGGCATAACCAATGGCGCTTATAATGAGAACAGCATTAGGCGCTGCTGTTATTTTAAAATTGCCATTATCATCAGCCGCCACAGCAGCTCTTCCGCCTTTAACGGCAACCGTGGCGCCCGAAACTGTGCTATCACTTTCATTAGAGGTGATTCTGCCGCTAACCTGTGCATTCTGTGCGTTGGCGGCGGCACTTAAAATAAATAACAACAATAATAATTGTGCAAGCTTACTTGCATAGCAGCCATGGAAAAGGTGTCTTTGTTTCATACTGGCGGTGTTTGTAGTTTTAGTATTATCAATCGGCGCAATGGAATTACAACTGTGCTGGAACTGAATTATCATTCAGGCACAACCCAGTAGTTGGAATACAGGTTCATCATTAATAAATTGGCAAGCCCAAAGCGTATTTCGCAGATTAATCAAAGGTCAATGCAATCAATAACATAGCACAAGCCGTGGTTTGTCAATTACAATACAAGCTAAAAACTAAATAAAGTTACTGCAAACTAATAAAAAATGCGCATAAAAAGATAAGCGATGATATTAATTTATGCAATCGGTACCGGAAACATTCATATGAAATAAGGACGGCTTTTTCTTCCTGGTTTTTAAGTGTTATCCACTCTTTTTTCCGGATTGTTTAATGCTTACATAATCCCTCGGTGTAATACCAAATTGTTTTAAAAAGCTTCTGCCGAAATTAGTTTGCGAATTATAGCCAACCATTTCGGCCACTTCATAAATTTTATAATTGCCTTCAGCCAGCAATTCGGCGGCTTTTTTTAAGCGGGCAAGATTAATAAGTTCATTCGGTGTAAGGTCTGACACCAGTTTTATTTTGCGGTAAAAAGTAGGCCGGCTCATATTCATTTTGCGGGCAAGTTGTTCCACATCAAGCGATGCATTTTCAATATTGGCATAAATAATATTATTCAGTTCTTCCAGAAATTCTTCATCGGCCTTGGAGTGCGCCATGCTTTTTATATGTACCAGCGGCGAATTGGCAAAATGCTCTTTTATTTTATTGCGGTTAATGAGCAGGTTGGCTATTTGCACCTGCAGGTATTCGGGCGAAAACGGCTTCTCTATATAAGCGTCGGCGCCATGTTCGAGCCCTTCTATTTTTGATTGCAATGTATTTTTTGCCGTAAGTAAAATAACCGGTATGTGGCTGAAATCAATATTGGTTTTTATTTCGCGGCAAAGCTGAAAGCCGTCCAGTACAGGCATCATAACATCACTTATTACAAGATGCACGGTTTCTGCATTCAATATATCCAAAGCCTGCTTACCGTTCAAAGCTGTTAATACGGTGTATTTATCACTCAAATCATTGGAAATAAATTCCAGTATGTCCTCATGATCATCAACTAATAAAATAACCGGGTTCATCAAGATTTTTAATTTTCAGAAGGTTCAGCAATCAGGTTAGTACAATTTTCAATTAAGCTGTTTTAATACTCAGATAAATCGTGCTGGTTCAGCGGCAGCACTAACACAAAAACATTCATTTGTAAATCGCCTTCTTTCATATATAACCTGCCTTTGTGCAGCGCTGCCAGCGAACGGGACAGTGCAAGGCCTATACCGCTGCCGATGTGGTGTTTGGTTTTTTCAACACGGAAAAAAGGCTCAAACACTTTTTCTTTTAATTCTTCAGGAATAACATAACCATCATTTTCTATTTCTATCACCATGTTTGCAGCGTGCGGGGCCACAGGCAGTAACCGGAGCCTCACCTTTTTTGCAGCGTATTTTATGGCATTGTTAAGTAAGTTACTTAAAATTTTATTCAGTGCTTCTTCATCTGCATAAGCATATACAATTTGTGTTGGCAAAACAAGCGTGTATTCAATATTTCGCGGCTCTGCAATGGCTTGAAAATTGGTATACATATCATCGAGTAATGTAGTAATATCAATCTTTACAAAAGTTAAGCTAAAGCCTTTGGTTTCTGTTTTCCTGAAATCAAGCAATTCGTTTGTGAGGTCCACAAGCCTGTTCGTATTTTTCTCCATCGTTTTTAAATAGACATCTGCGTTCTTCATATCTGTTGCATGCTTCATCAATTTTTCCATAGGCGCTTTTATTAAAGTAAGCGGTGTACGAATTTCATGCGCCACATTCGTAAAGAATTCAATTTTTGCCTGGTATATTTCTTTTTCTTTTTCATGTTCCATCAGTTCAATCTTTCTTTTATTTTTTTCTACCTGCCTGGTGTGATACATGCGCATAAGCCAGTAAACAGCCGCCGCTATCAATAATGTATAAATTAAATAAGCCCATGTTGTTGCCCAGAATGGCGGTAATACTTCAACTTCTATTTGTTGTGTGTTATCAGCCCATTTACCACCATTGGTTGCCGCTTTTATCCTGAATGTATAATTGCCTGGTGCAAGGTTGGTGAAATAAACTTTGCGGTTGGTTTTAATATACGTCCAGTCTTCATCAAGGCCTTCCATTTTATAAGCATATTCAATGGTTCCGGGTGCTGTAAAAGAAAGCGCTGCAAAATCAATACTGAAGGAAGACTGGTTATAAGGCAAGCTTATTTTTTTTGTGAGTGATATTGATTGATGCAGTAGTGAGTTCTTCTGACCAGCCACCAGCTCTGTATTGTTTACCTGGAAGCCTGTAATATAAACGGGCGGCACATAATTGTTGTTTACAAAGCTGTCCGGATTAAAAGCGATAAGTCCTTTAACGCTGCCAAAATACATTTTGCCTGTTGCATCTTTATAACCGGAGTTATAATTAAACTGGTCGGTTAATAAGCCATTTGCTTTTGTATAAATTCTTAGCAGGTTTTTATCAGGATTAAAACATACCAAACCTCTTGTGGTGGTTACCCATAAATTATTTTTTTCATCTTCCAGTATTTTAAATACCGTATTGCTGGGAAAGCCCTGTCCTGTTGAATAAGCTGTAAATGTTTTACCGTCTTTATCTAATAAACATAAACCACCGCCTTCTGTGCCAATCCATATACGTTGTTTATCATCTTCAAACACGGTTGTAACCGTATTGCTGCCAATGCTGCTTTTATTTTTTGGATCATACCTGAAGTTGCTGCATTTATTTGTTGACGGATTATATTTATATACACCGTTGCCAAAACTGGGTATCCACAAATTGCCATTATGGTCTTCTGTTATAGAATGCGCAAAAACATAATCCGGAATTTCATCAATAAAAATAAAGCTGTCATTGGTTGCATTATACCTGTATAAACCACGGCTGGTGGCAAGGTAAATAACGCCGCTCCTGGTTTTGCATATACTTAAAATAAAATTGCTTTTGGGCTGCGCTGCGCCGGCGCTTGCCGAATAATGTTTTATTATTTTTTCAGATTTGATATCCATTATATCAAGCCCGTGCTCGAAAGTGCCTATCCATAATTTATCGCCATCGCATAAAAGACCATGAATATTAAAGTAGGCAATATCTGTTTTCTTACCTGTAGGCCTGAATTTTTTAAACCCGCCTGTTTGCTTATCAAATACATTAAGACCGCCGTCTTCGGTGCCTATCCACAAGTGCCCATATTTGTCTTCACAAATTTCCCTAACGGCGTTTCCGCTTATGGCATGAGGGCTGTAATCGGGAAAATATTTTTCAAATGAATAATATTGTTTGGGATAATAATTAATGCCGCCAAAATAAGTGCCTGCCCATATGCCGCCTTCCTTGTCTTTGCAAAGAGTATAAATGGCATTGTCTGAAAGTGAGTAAGGGTTGTTATAATGTTTTTGAAGATTAGATATGCTTCCGTTGGCGCTGTTATAAACAAATAATCCAGATTCTGTAGCAATCCAATATTCATCGGCAGCGCTTTGAATAATATCTCTTACATAAATGGCTGTTTTGTCTGCATTGTAAGTAATAATGTCTTTATAAGTTGCATCTTTAATATTAAAAACTTTAAGACCATAATTCGCAGTGCCTGCAAGTATGTTGCCTCTATTATCTGCATATATTTTTTCTATCCATTTTGATGTTGCCGGGGTTGAATGAGAGAAAATATTATAAACAGTAAAAGTATCTGTGGCGGCATTATATTTTTTTAAATAACCGTTAGTGGTGCCTACCCATATTGTACCATCGGCTGAGCGGCAAACTGTATTGGCATCACCGTATGCATCGTTCTTATAAACATGCACCTGTTTTGTTTTTGATAGATAGCATTTCAGTTCAAGCCCGTCGCTGAACCAAAGATTGCCTGCCGTATCTCCAACCATTTCACGAATTGTATTTCTTGTTGCAACAAGCTCTTTAAAATTTTCCTGCCGTTCATTATACACTGATATACCCGCAGAACTGCCGATATATATTTTCCCATGTGCATCTTTATATAAACCTCTTATAAAATTATTATCCAGCGAAGTGCTGTCTTCCGCATCGTGCCTGAATGTTTTAAAATTATACCCGTCAAACCTGTTCAATCCATCTTTTGTTCCAAACCACATAAAGCCGCGGTCATCCTGCACGCTGCACTGCACGGTATTGTTGGAAAGGCCATTTTCTACCTGGTAATGTTTAAACTGGTACGACTGGCAATAAATGCTTGCATGTATAAAAAATAAAGCAATTAATATGGCTGCAATACGGTTCAAATTAATATGTATGATTTATACAGTTAAACGCGGCTAAATTATCATAACATCTCAATCAGCAAAAACAAATTGAGATTTTTTGATGAAAGATTGATACAAATAACCAGGCATAAGTTATGAATTATAACTTTTTTTACGTTCTGAAATTGTATGCCGGCTGAAAAGGCCGTATGAAATATTGCTTGTAGTGCGAAACCGGGTTACTTAAAAAAACAATACATAGTAAATGATACCTGTACATCAGCAACATAATGTTGATGCGGTAATGTTTTGTGCAGAAGATAAGGTTGTTATTATGCTGTATCAATAAAAAATTTATGGGAAAACTGAAACGCTTCATCAATAATTCAACTTGAAAATATTGTATTGAATCACTAACTATAAAAACATGAACAAACCACAAACTGTAATATTATGAAACAATATTTACGATTGCGCAATCAATCATTTTATTATTTAAATTTTTCTGAAAGCAAACTTGCAAAAACAGTAGCGGTTACACTGCTTGTTTTTGTTTTTGCTTTAATGCAAACGCAGGCTAATGCCCAGAATGCTGTCATAACCGGGCATGTTACCGATTCAACGGCAAAAGCTTTACCGGGTGTTACTGTTTCCACAGACAAATCAAAAAAGTTTGCTACAACAGATAATGATGGTAACTTCTCCATTACGGTTACCCCGGCCGATAAAAGCCTGCTGTTTTCTTATGTAGGCATGTCGTCGGTTACACAAAGCCTGGCAGGCCAGTCTTTCATAGAAGTTGTTTTGAACAACGATATATCCGGTCTTAGTGATGTGGTGGTGGTTGGTTATGGTACACAGAAAAAGGGATCTGTTACCGGCGCCATTTCTACCATTACCAGCAAAGATATTGACCGTGTGCATGGCGGCTCCACGGTAAGTACAACACTGGCCGGCAAGCTGCCCGGTGTTACTTTCAGGATGCCGGATGGCAGGCCCGGTGCTTCAGCCAATATCCAGATACGCAACATGGGTAACCCTTTGTATGTAATTGATGGCATTCAGCAGGATGCAGGACAGTTCAATAACCTGGCGCCAAACGATATTGAAAGTATCAGTATATTGAAAGATGCCTCTGCAGCCATATATGGTGTGCGCGGCGGTAATGGCGTAGTAGTGGTTACCACTAAAAAAGGTACGACAGGGAAAAACAATGTGAACCTTGATGCATATTATGGATGGCAGCAATGGTTTCGCTTTCCCAAAGTGCTGACTAACTCTTACGATTATATGTATTATGTGGCCGATGCGCAGATGAACAGCAACGGTACAACCAACATTACACAGGAAGAACTGGATAAATATAAACAGGGAGAAAGTGCAGGCAAACAATACAGGAGCTTCGACTGGCGCAAGTTTATTACCAGGAATAACAATGCACCGCAAAACTCCATGAACATAAACATCAATGGCGGCTCGGATAAAGTGAACTATTATGTTTCGGGCACACACTTTTATCAGAACTCTGTACTGGGTGCAGAATATTTGTTTAAGCGCACCAATATCCAGTCAAACGTTACAGCAAAACTGGCTAACAGTTTAAAGGTGGGAATGGATATTAACGGCAGAATAGAAACAAGGGAAAACCCGGGCGTACCAGGCGGCGATGATTACTGGCTGGCGCGCTACGCTGTATTGAGAAATAATCCTACCGAAAGGCCTTATGCCAACGATAACCCTGCCTATTTAAATGATATAGGCCATATTGAAACCAACTATGCTTATTTAAACAATAAAATAGCCGGCCACCTGCAAAGCAACTGGCGTGTATTGCAAACAAATTTTCACGCGGAATGGCAGATACCCGGTATAAAAGGTCTTACGTTGCGCGGTTTATATTCTTATTATATTGCTGATAATGTACTGGACAACCAGGAGTATACCTACAATGGATACGTGTATATTGACTCGACAGATACATATAAGCCCTCAGGCGGCAGCACTAACCCCTGGCGCGAAAAGGAACAGATCAAACAGATCAATACTACAACCCAGGGCCAGTTAAATTATAATAATACATTTGGTGAGCATACAGTAGGTGCAACGGTTGTGGCTGAAAGATTAGATACCAGGCGTGCCAGGAACTGGGTGCATGCCAATCCAATTTCCAATAACCTTCCGCTTATTTACTTCCCTATAATTGATCAGTATCAAAACAGCGATGATAAAACAGCAAGGGTGGGTTATCTCGCCAGGGTAAACTACAGTTTCGCTAATAAATACTTTATAGAAGGTTCGGTAAGGCGCGATGCTTCTTACCTGTTTGCGCCTGGTTACCGTGTAGGCTATTTCCCCGGTGTGTCAGGTGGCTGGAGAATTACAGAAGAGCCTTTCTTTAAAAGGCTGCTTAATAACAGTACAAAAATACTTACCGATTTAAAGATCAGGGCTTCTTATGGTGTATTGGGTGATGATACCAATCCCTATGATAATAACAATCCCATTGTTGCGCCTTACGCTTATCTCCAGGGTTATACATATGGAAACAACGGTGTAGCTATCCTGGATGGCAACTCGGTTACGGTAGCAAGAGATAAAGGTGTACCTACTACTAAGATTACATGGCTGAAAAGCAAGCTCACAGATGTGGGCCTTGACTACAGTTTCCTGAATGGAAAAATAACTGGTTCATTCGATTACTTCTACAGGAAGCGTACCGGCCTTTTGGGCAGCAAGAATGATATATTGATACCTGTTGAACTGGGTTATAATTTACCCCAGGAAAATGTGAACAGCGATGCGCAGTATGGTGGTGAATTTTCAGTAGGTTATAATGGAAAGATAGGACAGGATTTGATGTTTAATGTTAGCGGAAATATTTCCATTGCCCGCTCAAAATCGTTGGCTACATATAATCCTTTATTCTTTAACTCAATTGATGAATACTATAATTCTGCTGAAGGCAGGCTGAATAATAAAACCTTTGGTTATATAGTTGAAGGGCAATTCCAGTCAATGGAGCAGATTAACAATTATCCAATAAATATTGACGGGCAGGGTAACAGGACGCTATTGCCGGGTGACCTGATCTACAAGGATCTAAACGGCGATAATAAAATTGATGGACTGGATACAAGACCAATTGGCTATGGATACGGTTCACAACCTACTACCAATTTTGGCTTATCGATTGGCATGGCATACAAAGGGTTTGATTTCCATGCCGACTTCTCCGGCGCTACAGGTTACACCTGGTTCCAGAACTGGGAACAACGCTGGGCCTTCCAGGGTAATGGTAACCTTAATGAAATATTTAAAGACAGGTGGCACCGCGCAGATCCGTTTGATCTTAACAGTGAATGGATACCCGGTAAATATCCTGCCAACAGGTACAATCCCGGCACCGGTCACAGCGATTACGACAGGAACTCCACTTTCTGGCTGCATAACGTAAAACAGTTCAGGGCAAGAACGCTCGAGTTAGGCTATACACTGCCATCAAAATGGATAGATAAAATTAAAATTCAAAAAGCAAGGTTCTATTTAAACGTGTTTAACGCTTTCTCTCTCGATAACCTGGCCCAGTATAACCTGGATCCGGAAGTGATAGATGATAACGGTTTGCAGTTTCCGCAAAACCGGGTGATTAATGTAGGCGCAAACATTACATTCTAAAGCGTTGAACAAAGCAGCACGTACAATAATTAAACGACAAAATTTTAATACGATCATGAAAAAATATATTTCCATCATATCACTTGCATTGGTTGTTATCGCAACCGGATGCAGCAAAACGGATGATGAATTTTTAGACATTCCGCCAACTTCGGTAATACCGGCAGATGTGGCCTTCTCCGATCCGGCCCTGGTGCTGGCAGTATTGGGTGACTTGTATAACCGCCAGCTTGATTTCTCAAGCCTGGATGGAGGCTGGTCAACCTTTGCTGATTTTAGTGAGAGTTTCCCGTCTGATGCAGACAGCAAATATATTGTGCAAAGAACAGGCTGGGGCTATGGCGAATGGCAGGTTAATTGGTTCGATAGTTATGCATACATTAAAGACCTGAATCTTTTTATACAGAGAGATAGCGCTTCTACTGAACTATCTGCTGGTGATAAAGCAAGGTTCATGGCTGAAGGCAGGTTCCTTCGCGCTAACTTTTATTTTGAAATGGTAAAAAGAATGGGTGGTGTGCCGCTGGTGCTTCAACCTTTAATTTATGATCCGGCTAAAGGTGATGTAAGTTCTCTTCAATATCCACGTGCTAAAGAATCTGATATTTATGATTTTGTTATCAGCGAAGCAGAAGCCATTAAAAATGATTTGCCTGCCGATGTGAATGAAAAGTCACGGGCAACTAAAGCTGCGGCACTCGCTATGGAATCAAGGGCAGCTTTATATGCCGGTTCTATTGCAAAGTATGGTAAAAATACCCCACAGGTTTCTTTGCCCGGCGGGGAAGTTGGTATTGCTGCCGATAAAGCTGATGATTATTATAAAATTGCGCTGGATGCGGCACAGGAAATTATAAATGGCAGTGCCGGTAGTTATAAATTATATGAAGTATTGCCCAACTTATCAGACAACTTCGCTTCACTTTTTTTAGATAAAACCAGCGTAAACCAGGAAGCAATTTTTATAGAAGACTTTAAAGCCAACGGTGGTAAAACACATGGATTTACCACGAATGACCAGCCTTTTTCTTTTTCGGATGAAGGTGATGATGCCGGCCGTTTAAACCCTTCTTTAAACCTGGTGGAGTCATTTGAAAAACTGGATAACACTTTTGCACCGTTAACCACAACAGATGCATCCGGCAATCCAATTTTTTATGATACCGTGTATGATATTTTTGCCGGCAGGGATGCCCGCCTTCTTGGTACCGTAATGATTCCCGGCGCAATATTCAAGGCAAATAAAGTTGATATTTGGGCCGGTTATATCCAACCAAATGGTAATATTATAAGCAGCGATAATGCCGTAAATACAAAGCCTTTACCCGGTACAGATGTGGCTGTACAGGTGGTTGGCAAAGATGGGCCCATAAATGGCCTGGTTTTGCGCACTCAAACAGGTTTTTACATACGCAAATGGCTAGATCCAACGGTTGGCTCCGGCAGGCGCGGCCGTGGCAGCGATGTTGCTTTTATTCGTTACCGTTATGCTGAAGTTTTATTAAACGCTGCGGAAGCCGCATTCGAGTTAGGCGATAAGACAACAGCAGCCGGTTATATGAACCAGGTGCGTGCAAGGGCAGGCTTAACCACACCGCTTGCACCAGGTGAAATAACCTTCGACCGTATTGTACATGAGAGGAGAGTGGAGCTCGCATTTGAAGGCCATTATTTTTATGACATGAAACGCTGGCGGCTTGCACACCAGGTATGGAATGGCTCACCCATGAGCAAAAATGACCTGGTAAGCAATATCGGTTCCGCTACCAAAAAGAATACGCAACCCTGGGGTTTATGGCCTTACAAATATTACAATCCTGGTGGTGCTAATAACGGTAAATGGATATTTAAAGAAACCTTGCCCAGCACCGTTACCGGCAGCAACCTCTTCCAGCTTGGTAATTATTATTCACGCATTAATGATGATGTTATTGCGGCCAACCCAAAAATTGTAAGACAGCCAAATCAATAAGTAAAAGCAAAAAAAATTATTATGAAGACCATATCATATTTTTCTCTTATCCTATTGATGGTTGCAGCAAGTGCCTGCAGTAAAAAAGATAATTATGATCCTCCAAAAGAACAGATCAATGGAGCCATCCTATATAAAGGTGATAGCATTTATCTTGAATATAACCGCGTGCCCTACCAGTTTTACCAGTATGGTTTTGGTAAGGTGGGGCCGGTTGAACAAACGTTTACCCAAAGCGGTGGAATAAGTGCCGTATTGTTCAATGGCAGTTATAAGTTTATTGTGCCTAACGGCCAGGGGCCCTTTCTCTGGCCTAAAACAGGCAGCGGCGCCCCGGATTCTTTAGATGTAACTGTTAGTGGCAGCCAGCAACTGAACATTGAAGTAACGCCATACTACATGGTTCGCAATGCCAGCATTTCTGCAAGTGGCGGCAACGTTTCGGGTACGTGTAAAATTGAAAAGGTTATTACTGACGCCAATGCAAAAGATATTGAAAGCGTAACGCTGTACATCAACAAAACACAATTTGTTTCAGGTGCAAATAATATAGCATCTGCAAGTGTTGCAGGCGCTGATATTGCCGATCCCAACAACGTAAATTTATCAGTAAGCATACCTTCAATAACGCCGGCGCAGAATTATGTGTTTGCCCGCTTCGGTTTAAAAATAGCCGGTGTTGAAGACATGATATTCTCACCATTATTTAAGCTTGATTTCTGATAATGCAATCGCAGAAAACAAGTGCATTTAAAAAAGTTCTTTTATTAGTTAGCATAACGGCCTTTTACAAAGTGGTTGCTGCGCAGCATGCGGATAACTTCCTGCATGCTGCGCCGGCCCCTTTATTCCGGGACCCCATAACAGACGGCGCTGCCGATCCTGTTGTTATATGGAACCGTGAAGAAAAGAGTTGGTGGATGTTGTATTCCCAACGTCGTGCCAATACCGAAGCGCCCGACGTTGCCTATTGTTATGGAAATGATATTGGCATTGCCTCAACAAAAGATCACGGGCAAACCTGGGTTTACCGCGGCACGCTCGAGCTTGAAATGGAGAAGGGCCATAATACTTTCTGGGCACCCGATGTGGTGTATGAAAATGGCTTGTACCACATGTTTGTAGTATACATACAAGGTGCAAGAATACATTGGGGCGGCAACAAAAGAATGGCGCATTATACCAGCACCAATTTATGGGACTGGAAGTTCATTGATTTTTTAAAGCTTTCTTCTGAAGATGTGATTGATGCATCGTTGTTTAAAATGCCAAACGGCATTTGGCGTATGTGGTATAAAGATGATGCAAATAATGCCAGGATTATGCTGGCAGAAAGCCATGACCTGTATAAATGGAAGTTGATTCATCAGCCTGTTATCAGCGATAGCCGCCAGGAAGGGCCCAAGATATTTCAGTATGAAAATTATTACTGGATGCTTACTAATGAATGGCGCGGCATGCGGGTATATCGCTCAAAAGATGGTTTAACATGGGAAAAACAAGGCCTGGTATTAGATTCAGCATCTTCACGGCCGGAAGACAAGCCAAGCGGCGCCCACGGTGATGTAATTGTGGTAAATAATAAAGCCTATATTTTTTACTTTACGCACCCCGGCAGAAGATCGCATGGCGAAGCGCCCGCAGATGAGAATGGTATTATCCCTTTTAATTTGCGCAGGTCGTCTATACAGGCGGCGCAACTTGAATTTAAAAACGGAACATTGGCGTGCGACAGGAATAAGCCTTTTGATTTCTGGTTACCGGATATAGATAAGTAGTTGTTTAAATGATAACGCGGTCAGACGCTTCAAAAGCGTTAGACCGGTAGCAGTTCGAAAAATATGAGCAACAATTCCTGGCTGAACAACGGTATGCTGATGACGGTAATGCGACGCAACCGTGACGCTACCCGTTTATTGGCTGGTAACAAAAAATCAAAACAACTTACAAGTTGTTTTATCAATGAATTACTATAAAAGCATTAAGGCTTAATTAACATCAGCGATGCTCAAAAAACAGTTTATTAGCGGATGAACAAATTTTTAAACATACTCTTTTTTAGCGTTCTTTTTTGTGCATGCAATTCAACACAGGAACAAACTTTAAAACTGAGTGTTGTAGAATCTCCTTCCACCACAGCTACCAATACTTTTTATGTAAGCAACAAACAACCTTTACTTCCGTTGCATTTTATAAAATTGCCCATCGGAAGTATTAAACCTGAAGGCTGGGTATTAAAATACCTGCAGTTGCAGCGCGATGGCTTAACTGGCCATCTTGGTGAAATAAGCGCCTGGCTGGAGAAGAATAATAATGCATGGTTTAGCGGTGATGGCGAAGGTGATCATGGGTGGGAAGAAGTGCCTTACTGGCTGAAAGGCTATGGAAACCTGGGTTATATTCTGAACGATGATACCATAATTAATGAAACAAAAAGCTGGCTGGATAAAGTGTTTCAAAGCCAGCAGCCCGATGGTTATTTCGGGCCTAAAATAAGGCCGGATAAAAATGGCCATTTCGACCTGTGGCCGAATATGATCATGCTGTGGACGATGCAGTCTTTTTATGAATACAGCAAAGACCCGCGTGTTATTCCTTTCATGACTAAATATTTTAAATGGCAATCCAAGCTGCCCGATAGCAATTTGCTTGAAACCTATTGGGAGAACAGCCGCGGCGGCGATAATCTCTACAGCATTTATTGGCTGTATAACCAAACCGGCGAAAAATGGCTGCTTGACCTTGCCACTAAAATTCATAATAATACTGCCAACTGGATGCAGCCGGATAATCTTCCCAACTGGCATAATGTGAATATTGCACAGTGTTTCCGCGAGCCCGCCACTTATTATATGCAGGCAAAAGATTCGTCTTTCCTGCATGCCACTTACAACAATTTTAATTTAATACGAAATTTATATGGGCAGGTGCCGGGCGGTATGTTTGGCGCCGATGAAAATGCACGTAAAGGTTATGATGACCCGCGGCAGGCAGTTGAAACCTGCGGCCTGGTGGAGCAAATGGCCTCTGATGAAATTTTAACCGGTATTACCGGCGACCCCATGTGGGCCGACAATGCTGAAGATGTTGCCTTCAATACTTATCCCGCTGCTGTTATGCCTGACTTTAAAGCATTGCGTTATTTAACGGCGCCCAATATGGTGGTAAGCGATAGTAAAAACCATGCACCGGGTATTGAGAATGAAGGACCTTTTTTAATGATGAACCCTTTCAGCAGTCGTTGCTGCCAGCATAACCATGCACAGGGCTGGCCTTATTATGCAGAACATTTATGGATGGCAACACCTGATAATGGTATTGCAGCCATCTTTTACAGCAGCAGCGAGGTAACTGCAAAGGTTGGTGAAGGCGACGATGTTACGTTAAAACAAACAACCAATTATCCTTTTGATGAACATATTAAAATTGAAGTAAGTACTTCAAAAAATGCAAACTTCCCTTTATACCTGCGCATACCACATTGGTGCAATAATGCAATGGTAAGCGTTAACGGAAAGTCTGTTAAGGCAGATAGTATAATGGCTTCATCTTATGTACGGCTGGAAAACAACTGGAAAAATGGCGATGTAATTGAATTAACACTGCCCATGCAGTTGAAATTGCAGGTATGGCAAAAGAATAAAAACAGCGTAAGCCTTTATTATGGCCCGCTTTCTTTCTCCTTAAAAATTGATGAAGATTATAAATTGGCCGACAGTAAGAAAAGTATTCAGTGGGATTCAAAATGGCAGCCCGGCGCAGACCAGAGCAAATGGCCGGCGTATGATATTTATCCTGCAAGTGCCTGGAATTATGGCTTGTACTTAAATAAGCAATCACTCGCCGATGAGTTTAAAATTATAAAACGCCAGTGGCCTGCTGATAATTTTCCTTTTACACCAAAATCAACACCGATAGTGATAGAGGCGAAAGGAAAACTTATACCTGGATGGACGATAGATAAATATGGTTTATGCGACACGTTGCCGCAAAGCCCCGTTGCTGTATCAACCAAAGAAGAAGCAATAGAATTAATTCCAATGGGCGCTGCGAGGTTGCGCATCTCAGCTTTTCCTGTAGTGCAGTAGCAGCCCGACTTAAGTCTTAAGGGAAAGGACTTTGAAGAGCGCGAAAATGCAGGTGTTTTATTTAAGTAAGTTCTTATAATTTAAAAGCAAGGTGCAATAAAGGATTATCTCTGTTAATGGCAGGAGGCCAGGCCCTTTCCCCTGAGAGGGTTTGGGAGAAACTTTTTCTCATAAGCAGTTGTTTACTGAGGGGAGAGCAGTAAATAAATTTTTAGTCGTGAAAATTTATTCTTCCCTCACTTTTTTTAATGATGAAAAGAAGCAGGCGACGCAAAAACGCCGGCTGTATTATAAACGATAAACCTTATTAATGAAAAAAGTTTTATTAGTAGCATTAGTTGTAGCGGGTAGTATTGGTATTGTTCAGGCACAGGATGACGCCTGGCATATAGTTGGCGGAAAAATTAAATCGCCATGGGCAGATAGTGTAACTACCAAAAATGTTTTACCTGATTATCCACGCCCCCAACTGCAAAGAAATGGATGGCAAAACTTAAACGGGCTTTGGCAATATAGCATACTGCCAAAAGCTGAAGGTGAAGTGATGCCATCCGCTTTTCAGGGAAATATTTTAGTGCCGTTTTGTGTTGAATCTGCATTATCCGGCGTTGGCAAAACAGTTGGTAAAGACAGCGTGTTGTGGTATAAAACAACATTCAGCATTAATACAAAAACAAAAGGTAAAAAAGTATTATTGCATTTTGGTGCTGTTGACTGGCGCGCTGATGTGTATGTAAATGGCAATAAGGTTACAACGCATGAAGGCGGCTTTGATCCGTTCAGCGTTGATATAACATCAGCTTTAAAAAAAGGCAGCAAACAGGAACTCGCTGTGCATGTTTGGGACCCTACCGATGAAGGCCCTCAGCCTCGGGGTAAACAAATCATTAACCCGCATGGCATATGGTACACGCCTGTAACCGGTATATGGCAAACGGTTTGGCTGGAAACAGTGCCGGAAACTTATATCATTTCAACCAAACACACACCAGACCTGGATGCTAAAACCATTACGGTAACAACTTCAACAGAAAATTTATTGCCCGGCGATCTTATACATATAAGCGCCTGGAAAGGCGATGAAAAGGTTGCTGAAAAATCAGGCACGGACGCAACTATGTTTTTACAGGTTGATAACCCTGAAGCATGGTCGCCCTCCAATCCTTTTTTATACGATCTTAAAATCTCAATTGAACGCAAGGGCAAAACAGTTGATGAAGTAAAAAGCTATTTCGCTATGCGTAAAATATCGGTTGCACCCGATGCAAACGGTATTTTAAAAATGATGCTCAACAATAAATTCTTATTCCAGTTTGGCCCGCTCGACCAGGGTTGGTGGCCCGACGGTTTATATACAGCGCCAACAGATGCAGCTTTAAAATTCGATATAGAAAAAACAAAAGAAATGGGCTTTAATATGATACGCAAGCATATTAAAGTAGAACCTGCACGCTGGTATTATTACTGCGACAGCATAGGCATGCTGGTATGGCAGGATATGCCAAGCGGTGATTTAGGTAACCAGTGGGAAACCAGGCCAGGTGTATTGGGCCGTGCAACCGATAAAGACCGCACTCCTGAAAGTGAAGGCTATTACCGTAAAGAATGGAACGCAATCATAGATGCTTTATATAATTTCCCAAGCATTGTTTCATGGCAGCCTTTTAATGAGGCCTGGGGACAATTTAAAACTGTTGAAATAACAGAATGGACCATGAAAAAAGATCCAACAAGATTAGTGAACAGCGCCAGTGGCGGCAATTTCTATCTAACCGGCCATGTTGTCGATTTACATAACTATCCTGACCCTGCTATGCCGCGCCCTGAAATATTCGGCGCAAAGCAGGCATTGGTACTGGGTGAATACGGCGGGCTTGGATTACCTGTGGAAGGCCATTTATGGCAGGAGAAAAACTGGGGCTATCAAAGCTTTAAAGCAAAAGATAGTCTATTCAATCGTTATAGCGGAATGGACGACCGGCTCGCTGAATTAATCAGGCATGGTTTATCGGCCGCGGTTTATACACAAACAACAGATGTGGAAGGTGAAATAAATGGTTTTATGACGTATGACAGGAAAGTAATGAAGATGCCGATAGACAAATTGAAAGCGGCGAACGAAAAATTATATACAATAGTTCAGTAAGTAACGTTAGACCTAACAGGCTTTTAAAACCTGTTAGGCCTTTGAGTTTGTTTAATGACGAGAGATTTCTCCTGTCGTCGAAATGACGAATGATGTTTGAAGTTGTTGTATTTAGTTATAAGCTTGAACGTCATGTCGAGGTAACGAGACATCTCTTAAAATTGAACGAGTTTGAATTTTTAGTTAATGATTGAATTAAAATTATCATAATAGATAAACAGGAATTAAAGTAATTAATGAAACATTTTTATTCATTCCTTTTTATGGCATTTGTAACAACATCAACAGCTGTGTTTGCGCAAACAAAAGTTGTGATGAAGACGCCATTTACAGATGCGGCAGAAAAAACATCAACACCTTTTGCTGAATATCCGCGTCCGCAAATGCAACGCGCTGACTGGATGAACTTAAACGGAACATGGGATTATATTGGTGGTAAAAATGTAACGGATGCCATTGCTGCAACACAACCGCCATCGTTTGATAAGGCTGAAAAAATTAAGGTCCCTTATCCGCCTGAATCATATTTATCCGGTATTCAAAGAAACCAGGAAATAAACATGTGGTACAAACGCACATTTACATTGCCCTCATCTTACAATGGCAAACATGTGTTGTTGAATTTTGGCGCTGCAGATTATCAAACAATCGTTTTTATTAATAATAAAAAAGCAGGAACACATATTGGCGGATATGATGCTTTCAGCTTTGATATAACTGCATATTTACAAAAAGGCGAAAACACAATTGTTGTGGGTGTGCAGGATAAAAATGATGGCCGCTCCGTGTCAGGAAAAAACGGCCCGCGTGGCGATTATACTTTTACTTCAGGCATTTGGCAAACCGTTTGGCTGGAACCGGTTTCAGCAAATTATATTCAAAGTATCCGTTTAACGCCTGATGTTGTAAATAAAAAACTTGCAATAAAAATTATTACCAATAATGTTGCACCGGTTGTTGCAATTGCTTCTTCTCAGAACAAAGAAATTGCAACTGCAAATGGTAAAAGCAATAATGAATTTTCAATCAACATAACTGATCCAATTTTATGGTCGCCTGAAAATCCTTTTTTGTATGATTTGAAAATTCAGTTAAAAGACCGGTCAGGCAAAACACAAGACGAGATCAATAGCTATTTTGGAATGCGGTCAATAACATTGGGCGATGTGAATGGTGTGAAAAGGGCTTTGCTGAATGATGAATTTGTGTTGCAACTGGGTTTACTGGACCAGGGTTATTGGCCCGACGGAATTTATGCTGCACCAACCGATGATGCTTTAAAGTTTGATATTGAAGAAAGCAAGAAGGCCGGCTTCAATCTTATCCGCAAGCACATGAAAACGGAACCACAGCGTTGGTATTACTGGTGTGATAAAATGGGTTTGATGGTTTGGCAGGATATGCCCTGTATCTGGTACCAGGATGAAGATACCGCTGTTGTACGCAGCCGCTTTCGCAACGAATGGAAAGAAATAATTGATGAACATTATAATGCGCCATCCATTATTACATGGGTTCCTTTCAATGAAAACTGGGGCGCATTTGATGTGAAAGAAATCACTGCCTGGACAAAGCAATATGATCCGTCAAGATTGGTAAACGGTAACTCCGGGTTCAACAATAACCCCTCTTATCAAAAGGCCTATGGCGATCCTGGCAACGGTGATTATGTGGATACACATATTTATGTCGGGCCATATGGCGCATCGGTTCCTGATAAAAATCGTGCTGCGTCGTTAGGTGAATTTGGCGGCGTTGGTTTGTTTGTGCGTGGCCATTTATATCCTGTGGCCAATAATGCTTATGATATGATGGCAACAAAAGAAGATCTTACCAATAAATATGTTTTGTTATTGAATGAAGTGGAGCAGTTAGTAAAGTATAAAGGTTTAAGCGTTGCGATCTATACGCAAACAACCGATGTTGAGCATGAGATCAATGGTATTCTCACATACGACAGGCAGGTTGAGAAAATGGATTATGAGAAAGTGCATGAGATTAATGAAGCAGTGATAAAAAGTAGTAAGGGGTTGAATAAATAAACGCAGGCCTAACAGGTTTTCAAAACCTGTTAGGCATTGAAAAGTCAAAGACTTTGCGCATAGCAACTGCGAAGTCTCCAGACTTCGCAGAGCAAGTTCTTTTAATGACGTTGATGTTTTAAGTGATTATTATTAGTAATGTTCTTTGAACGTCATGTTGAGGTAACGAGACATCTCCAGAATTCGAAGTTGTTGATACTTTAAGAGATTTCTCCTGTCGTCGAAATGACGATCGATGTGGTTGATTGAATTCAATTAATGCTTTTATGATGATTACAATAACGTTAATAATTTAAAGTGATTATTATTAGTAATGTTCTTTGAACGTCATGTCGAGGTAACGAGACATCTCCAGAATTTGAAGTTGTTGATACTTTAAGAGATTTCTCCTGTCGTCGAAATGACGATCGATGTAGTTGATTGAATTCGATTAACGTTTTAAAACAGCAACCCATCGCTGCTATGAAAATATGCAGCACAAGGGAGTCCACGATTAAAATCGGGATAGATGACACAACGGAAGCTTAATAGAAGTTCATTGGTTGAAAACATAAAAAATAAAAATTTAATCCTGAAATGATGAAGAAATATTTATTACCGCTGTTAATGATTGTTATTGCTGCATCGTGCGGGCAGCAGGAAAACAAAAGTGAAGATACAGGCACCGCCACAAAAGAGCGGGAAGTATGGAGCAAAGAAAAAGCAAATGACTGGTACGCAACAAAAGGCTGGCTGGCGGGCAGTAATTTCACACCGAGCACTGCCATTAATCAATTAGAATTCTGGCAGGCTGAAACATTTGATACAGCAACAATTGACAAAGAATTAGGTTATGCTGAAGGCATTGGTTTTAATGTGATGCGTGTGTTTTTGCATCACCTGGCATGGCAGGTGGATAAAGATGGTTTTAAAAACAGAATGGATACTTATTTAGGCATTGCCGATAAACATCACATACAAACCATGTTTGTGTTTTTTGATGATGTTTGGGATTCTGTTTATCATGCGGGTAAACAACGTGAACCTAAACCCGGCATACATAATTCAGGCTGGGTGAGAGATCCGGGTAAGTTGTATTACGATGAACCTTCTTTAGTTGATACATTGGAAATGTATGTAAAAGATGTGCTTACAACGTTTAAAAATGATAAACGCATTTTACTCTGGGATCTGTATAATGAACCGGGCAATTCAGGTTATGGCAACAAAAGCATGCCGTTGCTGCGAAAGGTGTTTAGCTGGAGCAGGCAGGTTAATCCCGATCAGCCTTTATCTGCAGGCGTTTGGAAGCCGGAGCTTACCGATTTAAATAAATTTCAGTTAGAGAACTCTGATGTTATCACTTATCATAACTATAATAAAGAAGATGAGCACGCAAAAGTGATCGATTCACTTAAGAAATATGGCCGTCCGCTTATTTGCACTGAATATATGGCACGCACAAGGGGCAGCCTGTTCAGCAACATTATGCCTTTGCTGAAGAAGGAAAACGTAGGCGCTATCAACTGGGGGCTCGTGGCAGGAAAAACGAATACCATGTATGCATGGGATACGCCAATGCCCGATGGTAAGGAGCCTAAAGTTTGGTTTCATGATATTTTCAGGAAAGATGGCACGCCATATAGTGAAGATGAAGTGAAGCTGATAAAGTCTTTAACAGGCAAATAGAGCAGCTCTCCACTCCCGGAGTGGGGCTTTGTAAGTCGCTGAAAACTGATAGTTCAAAACAATTTTTAAAATAAAAATTAAACATTGCTTCTTGAAATAATATAATGTTATTACACAGAGGCATCCTTCGCCACTTGTGGAGAGGGAGCGAGGTTGAGGTTATGAAAGCATTCAAATTGTTAGCACTCTTATTAGTATCACAACAACTTTCTGCGCAGGTTGCAAAAGCGCCCGCCTATCCGTTGATCACACACAACCCATACTTCTGTGTATGGAGTTTTACCGATGAGCTGAATGCATCGCCCACGAAACACTGGACAGGCACGAATCAGTCGCTGATAGGTTTAATAAAAGTTGACAATAAGGTATATCGTTTTTTGGGAAAGGAAGAAAAAGCGCCTGAGACTATACTGCCTGCATCAGATGAAGCGGGTTATAACGTTAAATATACTGAAGTGCAGCCCGCCGGTGGCTGGATGAATACCTCATTTGATGATAGTAAATGGAAAACGGGCGCAGCGCCCTTCAGCGATAATGACAGGCATGCAAAAACACTTTGGAAAAGCGCTGATCTTTGGGTGCGCAGAACATTTACATTGAATGCGGTTCCCGACAGGAAGTTATACCTGAAATTGTTTCATGATGATAATGTGGAAGTTTACCTGAATGGTGAAAAAATATACAGTAAGCACGGATGGAATAATCAAAATGAATATTTTGAAATGAATGATGCCGTTAAAAGCAAGCTGGTAAAAGGAAAAAATATCATCGCCATTCATGTGGCCAATACTGCCGGCGGGCAGGGTTTGGATTTTGGTTTAAGTATTGATCCAAAACCTGATGCTTCACTCAACAGTATTCAGCCGGCTAAACAAACAGGCCTGGATATGAATGCAACACAAACCGCTTATACATTTACCTGCGGCGCTGTTGACCTTGATGTAACCTTTACTTCACCATTATTGATAAACGACCTTGACGTAATGACAAGGCCCGTTTCATATATATCATTCAAAACAAAATCCAATGATGGCGCACAGCATAATGTGCAATTGTATTTTGGCACAACAACAGACCTGGCTGTAAATGTGCCTGCACAACCGGTTAACGCATCTCAATATAATAATGGCGCACTTGCTTTGTTGAAAGCGGGCACCGTTGAACAACCTGTATTGCAAAAGAAAGGCGATAATCTTCGCATCGACTGGGGTTATGTTTACGTAGCCGCTCCCTTATCTTCAAAACCAAAGCAAAGCATTACATCTGTTGATAATGGCCTGAAAGATTTTATTACCAATGCAGCAGCAAAAAATATATCGGCAGGTAAACAATTAATGCTGAACACTGTTTTTCCTTCAGAAAAAGTTGGAACAACGGCTACTGAAAAACTCGTAATGGTTGGCTATGATGATTTATATGCCGTTCAATATTTTCATCAAAATTTGAAAAGCTGGTGGAAATTAAAAGACGGCGTTACGATTGAAGGCTTATTGAATCAATCTTATAAAGAATACAATGATGTGTTAGCCAAATGCGATGCCGTAAATAAAATGATTTGGAACGATGCAGTGGCTGCTGGTGGCGAAACGTATGCAAAACTTTGTGTAACGGCTTATCGTCAGTCAATCGCTGCACATGCTGTTACAAAAAGCCCGGATGGTGAAATTCTTTTCCTGTCAAAAGAAAACTTCAGCAATGGTTCAATCAATACGGTTGATATTACTTATCCTTCAGCGCCTTTATACCTCACTTATAATCCTGAGTTGATCAAAGGCATGCTGAATGGCATTTTTTATTATACAGAAAGCGGCAATTTTAAAGAAGCTTATGCAGCGCATGATCTTGGCACTTATCCAATTGCAAACGGTCAAACTTATGGTGAAGGAATGCCGGTGGAAGAAAGCGGTAATATGATCATTACGACTGCCGCACTTTGCAAAGCGCAAGGCAATGCGGAATATGCAAAAAAACATTGGAATACATTAACACAATGGGTTAACTTTTTAGTGAAGGATGGCTTTGATCCTGCCAACCAGTTATGTACGGATGATTTTGCAGGGCATCTTGCCCGCAATGCAAACCTTTCTGCAAAAGCAATTGTTGGTATTGCGTGTTATGGTATGATGGCTGATATGCTGGGCGAAAAAGCAATAGCACGGCAATTTACCGATACAGCAAAGGCAATGGCTTTGCGCTGGATGCAAATGGCTGATGTGGGTGATCATTATGCACTCACGTTTGATAAAGGCAATACCTGGAGCCAGAAGTATAACCTGGTTTGGGATAAGGTGCTTGGCTTACATCTTTTTCCACAGGAAGTTTATGATAAAGAAATTAAATATTATCTCACCAAACAAAACGCTTTTGGTTTGCCTTTGGATAGCCGTAAAACTTATACAAAGAGTGACTGGATAATGTGGACAGCCGGTTTAACCAATAATAAAAATGATTTTGATGCACTGGTAGATCCATTATATAAATATGCAACAGAAACGCCCACCCGTGTGCCTTTGAGCGATTGGCATGAAACAACAGATGGCAGGCAGGTTGGCTTCCAGGCACGCAGTGTTGTTGGCGGCTATTTTATGAAAGTGCTGAAAGATAAGATGACGAAGTAAGTGATGAATTGTCTGTTATGAGTGGTGTCGTGAAAGTGAATGTGCGTTGTATGATTAAGCGTTGCATCCATATCAGGCAAGCAATTCATTTATAAGTAAGCATCAACTGCTAGAATAAATCATGCACCCGCTCTTAAATTTTATGATCAAACTTCAAAGCGGGCATCCTCTTCATTTATGGAGAGGGAATGAGCGTGAGGTATGAAAAAAATCTTATTCATCATATCGCCAATAATCATTGTTGCATTAGCATCATTTGCCATTTGGCGCAGAATATATAAGGGGGAGAATGGAAGCTGGTTACAAAGATTGACGTGATCGTGAATTGTCAAACGCGAATGTGTGTGCATGTAATGATTTTAATGCCTGGCAATCACTTAATAAAAAACAGAGATAAATAATATCAACTTTAAAATGATCAAACACCCGCTCTCGCATGATATAATGAAACTATATATTGAGATGTCTCCGGTTTATTAGGAGAAAAAGAGTGCGGTCTAAACTTTTTTTGTATGTGTGATACAGACAGATTGCAAAAGCTTTTCCGGCAAATGCATCATACAGATCCCCTGATAATACGTGCACCGGGAAGAATAAATCTTATTGGCGAACATACTGATTACAACAACGGGTTTGTGTTGCCGGCTGCTATTGACAAGGCCATTTATGTTGCCGTAAATAAACGTAACGATCATAAGATTCATCTCTACGCAGAAGAATACAACGAAAATTACATTGCTGATATTGAAAAACTGCGACAGCCTAAATTTAACTGGAGTTGTTATGTATTGGGCGTTGTGGAGCAGTTGATAAAAAGAAATTATGCAATTACCGGGTTTAATATAGTGATTGACGGGGATGTGCCTGTTGGCGGCGGTATGGCTTCTTCTGCCGCTATTGAATGCGCCACAGCGCTTGCTTTGAATACATTATTCGATCTTAGGCTAAGCCGCCTTGATATGGTGAAGATTGCACAGAAAGCTGAGCAGGAATTTGTGGGTTTACAATGCGGCATCATGGATATGTTTACCAGTATGTTCGGCAAAAAAGATCATGTAATATGCCTTGATTGCCGATCTTATGAATATGAATATTTTCCTTTTAAGCAGGACGGCGTTAAAATTGTTTTGCTAAACAGCAGCATCCGCCATTCACTTGCCTTTTCAGAATACAACAGCAGGAGAAGGGAATGTGAGCAGGGAGTGGCCTTGGTTCAGCAGCATCATCCGCACGTGCAAAGCCTGCGTGATGTAAATATGGAGATGCTTGATAAATATGTTGCACACGATAAAGTTGTATATAACCGCTGCCGTTTTGTTTTAGAAGAGAATGAAAGACTGCTTGCCGGCTGCATCGATTTGCAGAACAACGATATTGCTGCTTTTGGCAAAAAAATGTATGCCACCCATAAAGGGCTGAGTAAACTGTTTGAAGTAAGCTGCACGGAGCTTGACATATTGGTTGATCTTGTTAAAAATAATTCCAATGTTATTGGCGCCCGTATGATGGGTGGCGGTTTTGGCGGCTGCACCATCAATATTGTAAAAGAAGATGCCGTGGAAGAACTGATCTATGAGGTGCGGGAAGCTTACAGGGAAAAAACAGGTTTTAATCTTGCCGCTTATGTGGCTTCAATAGAAGACGGCGCCTGCATAGCAGCAACCGTCACCAGTTTATATCATGAGTAGTTTAAAAAGATATTTTACATATTGTTTTTTTATCGCTTGTTCTTATTACTGCAATGCACAGCCGGCAAAAGATTACAGGCCATGCATTGATTCAGTATATGGTAATATTAACCGCTATTTTTATGATGCGGGCAATAAACTATATTATGAAGAATACGCGCCTGGCGAAAAGCAGGTGCATTCATTTTTATGGCCTTTGTGCGCATTGATACAGGCTGCAAACGAAGCTTCTGTTATTAATCCTTCAGTTAATTACATTGAGCCTGTTGTTGATGCTGTTGATCAATATTATACTACTGCAACATCATTGCCTTCTTACCAGGCTTCTGTTGTAAAGGAAAAAAAAGATGATGCTTTTTATGACGATAATCAATGGATCGCTATTGCGTATATAGATATTTATAACCGTACACATGAAATGAAATATTTAAATGTGGCGAAGGCGATCTATGATTTTATGATGACGGGTTATGATACCGCTGCCGGCGGTGGCTTATATTGGAAGTATGCAGATAAAACAACCAAGAACACCTGCTCCAACGGGCCGGGAATTTTAATAGCATTGCAGTTGTATAAAATAAAGGGCGATAAAAAGTATATGCAAAGAGCGTTGCAGTTATACGATTGGGTAAATGCACATTTGCAATCACCGGATGGATTGTATTATGATAACATAAAGATCCCTTCGCTTAAAATTGATTCAGCCAAATACACCTACAACACCGGCACCATGCTGCAATCGAATGTTTTGCTGTATAATATTACGCACGATAAAAAATATTTACAACGTGCGGAAGGCATTGCTGCATCAGCAACAAAATTTTTTTATAAAAAGAATAAACTGCCTGGCCATTACTGGTTTAATGCTGTTATGCTGAGAGGTTATATAGAATTGTACAATATCAATCACGATAAACAGTTGCTTCATTTATGGCATAACGAAGCGGAAAGGATATGGCATGAAGAAAAAGATACCAATGGTTTATTGGGGCGTAATGCAAAAAAGAAAAGCCTTATTGACCAGGCGGCAATGCTGGAGATTTGCGCAAGATTGCAGGCGGTGAAATGAGTGTTCAGATAGGTAACCCCGGGTTTAGCTGATATAAAAATATAATGTGCAAAGAAGTGACCCGTCGCGGTGGACTGCCATCTGTTCTGTCGCATGTAGCATATCATTATTAAAAAACAACGAAGTTGTTTAAATAAAATAATTATGAAGGCACACATTATTGCGGTTTTTTTAGTGCTGTTTGGAACAATAGCCAATGCACAAAAAACATTTACGAATCCTTTGCTGCCAACGGGGCCTGACCCCTGGGCGATTTATAAAGACGGCTATTATTATTACACCAATTCAACCGGGCACAACATTACTATATGGAAAACAAAAAATATTGCTTACCTGTCTTCAGCAGAGAAAAAAGTTGTGTGGACACCATCGCCTGGTAAAGAATATTCAAAAGAATTATGGGCGCCTGAAATTCATTTCTTTCAAAATAAATGGTATGTATATTTTGCTGCAGACAGCGGAAACAATAATGATCACCGCATGTACGTGCTGGAGAATGCATCGGCTGATCCTTTGCAGGGCGAATGGATATTGAAAGGCAAGCTTACAACGCCGGAAGATAAATGGAGTATTGACGGATCGGCCATCGAATTGAATGGCAAATTGTATTTTATATGGAGCGGATGGAAAGGCGATGTGAATGGCGAGCAGGATATATACATTGCTGCCATGAAAAACCCATGGACGATTGAAGGTAACCGTACATTGTTATCGAAGCCTGAATATGAATGGGAGTTAAACGGTGATCTGAATTCACCGAATGATCCTGCACATGTGAGTGTGAATGAAGGTCCTGAATTTTTAGTGCATAATGACAAAATATTTTTGATCTATTCTGCCAGCGGTTGCTGGACGGATCGTTATGCACTGGGTATGTTAACAGCGAATGTTGATGCAGATTTACTGGATGCTGCTTCCTGGAAAAAATCTGCAACGCCTGTATTTCAATCTTCTGCAGCAAACAAAGTATATGCTCCGGGACATAACAGCTTTTTTGTTTCACCAAACGGAAAAGAAAACTGGATATTATATCATGCCAACAGTAATCCCGGTGATGGCTGCGGCAATAAACGCAGCCCGCGTGCACAAAAGTTTACATGGAACGCAGATGGAACGCCCAATTTTGGCGAGCCTGTTGCTGAAGGTGTGCAATTAGATGTGCCTGCGGAATGATTTTTAGTGAATCGTGAATGTAAGTTCAATAACAGCCTGTTGTTTATGCCCAGTCAATTAAAATATATTTTCCTGTTGATGGCTTTTTCTGTTGTGATGAATAATATTTTTTCGCAAACAATGCTTGCAGATAAGGTTGCTTATTATCCAAGAGTAGCGCAAATGCAAAACGGCGACTTTATTGCAAGCTTTGATAATGGCAATACCGGCGCATTTTATGAAAGTAAAGACAGCGGTAAAACATGGAAGCCTGTTTCAAACCTTGAAGAAATTACTCCGCCACGCAATTGCTGCAGCGAATTGTATGCGTTCCCAAAAAAAATAAGCGGTAACAAAGCCGGTACATTGTTTTGGGCAACTTCTGTTGGCACAGATCAAACACCAAGAACCCCTTGTTCTATCCGCATTTATAAAAGCGAAGATCAGGCACGCACATGGCAGTTTTATTCCACTGCAGTTGAAGGTAAGGTTGGTTTATGGGAACCTGAGTTTATGGTGGATGATAAACAAAATTTATTAATGTTTTTTTCAAGCGAAGAATATAAAGCACAAGGTTATAATCAAATAATAGCCCACCGCATTTCAACAGATGGAGGTTTAACCTGGAGTAATGATATAAAAGATGTTGCCGTAAATGATAATATCAAACGCCCCGGAATGCCAACAGTAGCGAAGCTTCCTGATGGCAGGTATATTATGTGTTATGAAGTATGCGGCAACAACTGCGATACGTATATACGTTACTCAAAAGATGGCGATGATTGGGGCGATGCAAAAGATTTGGGTGTGAGAGTTGAATCAACTAATGGAAATCATTTTTCACATGCGCCAACAATTGCATGGTTTGATGACGGAACAAAGAATGGTATATTGTTGTTGATAGGACAGGTGTTGAATAAAAATAATGATAACAAATTGGCTGATGAAAATGGCAATGTGTTTATGATAAACCGTAATAATGGCAAAGGTTTGTGGACTGAAGTGAAAGCGCCTGTTGCTTCACCGTCGGATGGAAAAAACCCTTGCGAGAATTATAGTTCGCAATTGTTGTTGTTGAATAAACAAAAAGTTTTAGGGCTTGCATTAAAGAAAGTAAACGGTGCCTGCCGTTTGTTTTATGATACGAATAATTTGAATGATAGTTTGAATAAACGTTAAGATTGTGACTCGTCATGTCGAGGTACGAGACATCTCTGGAAATTAAAGTTGTTGATAATTCAAGAGATTTCTCCTATCGTCGAAATGACGTTGAAAGTTCAAAAACATCATTCATTAAACTCATCAACTCATGAAATATTTTTCAATCATTTTTATCTTATTCATTTCGATAGTTAGCCATGCGCAAACAAAACACAATCCTGTAATCAATACAGACTTTCCTGATCCAACTGTGATACTTGCGCACGATGGAAAATATTATGCTTATGCCACCAACGGCAGGCATGATGGCAAACTGAATAATATTCAGCTTGCCTCTTCAACTGATCTTTTTAACTGGACCTATCTTGGCGATGCCCTGCCGCAAAAAGCTTCATGGGCAGGCACTACACAGAATTACTGGGCGCCACATGTTTTATATGATGAAGACATAAAACAATATGTAATGTTTTATTGTGCAAAAAGCGATGATACAACGTATGGCATGTGTATTGGTGTTGCGTTTGCATCAAAACCAACCGGCCCTTTTGTTGATAAAGGATCGCCGCTGATGAAAGGAAAAGATTTTAAAGTACTTGACCCGATGGCAATGACCGACCCAAAGACAAAAAAGAAAATTATGTATTGGGGCTCTGCTTTTGCACCCATTAGCATAAGTGAATTAACAGATGACTGGAAAGATACCGTTGCAGGAAGTAAAGCCATTCCTTTATTATTTACCAACACTGAAAAAGAATATACAAAACTTATTGAAGGCGCCTGGGTCGATTATCATGACGGCCAATATTATTTGTATTATTCAGGCGATAATTGTTGTGGTGATAATGCTAACTATGCAGTAATGGTTGCACGTGCCGACAATGCTTTTGGCCCGTTTACAAGACTGGGAGAAACCCGCGCGGACAGCAGCAGCGTTATTCTTGCAAAAGATGATACATGGTTTGCGCCCGGCCATAATTCAATTGTGCACGATAAGGATGGACATATATGGATGGCTTACCATGCCATATGGAACAGGGAAGCGGCTGCTTCAAGGGCAGAAAAGAAAAATAAGTATGTACGGCGTGTAATGTGTATTCAACCGGTTGTATATAAAAATGGATGGCCGGTTGTTGAAAAGATTTATTAATCCTGCAATATATCAATCATGAAAAAGTATGTATTAATACTTGCCGTAATGCTTGCATATAACGGCGTATTTGCCCAGAGACAATTAACCCAATTTTTATTTCCGGAATTTACGGAAGGAAGTGTATTACAAAAATCGGGAACAGTTACAAAAACGCAGCTCAACTATAACACACTCACGCAGGAAATGGTATTTAAACAGGGTGAACAATTGCTCGCATTGGATAAGATACAGGAAATAGATACGGTTTACCTGAACGGTAAAAAGTTTGTGCCGGGCGATAACCTGTTTTACGAAGTAGCCACGCAAACGCCTGTTGCTTTGCTTTTACAACATACATCTGATATTATTCCATCGGGTAATGAAACCGGTTTTGGCAAATCGCAAACAACCGCAGTTACAAATATTACAGACCTTAAGCGGGGCGGAAGGGCTTATTCCTTATCGCTTCCGGATGAATATAGCTTTAAGAACAAAACGGCATGCTTTTTAAAGAAAGAAGGAAAATACATTTTGATCACCAATATAAAAGATATAAAAAAAGTTTTTGCCGATAAAGAAAGCGTGATAGAAGATTATACAAAAAAGAATAAGGTGAATTTCAAAAAGCCGGAAACGGTTGCTGCTTTAATCGAATTCTGTAACAGTAATTAAAACTGATGAAACCGGCTTGATAATTTCTCCCACACCAGGGAATACATAGCGAGGTTCCATAAGACAATTTAAAAGAAATATGCACGCATGAAATATTTATTACCCGCCATTTGTTTATGCATTTCCGTTATTGGTTATTCGCAAGGTCTTGTTCGCACTAACCAGTATGATAAAAAAGGTAAAACGTCATTATTTGTTACCGATAGTGTTATTTCAATAAGCTGGCCAACAGGCAATGATGATTATGGAAAGATGTTACTTGATCTTTCAAAAAATAAGCCGTTGTTTAAAGCAATTTCAGCAGGTGATAAAACATCATTAAAGAATATTGCTAATAACATTGATCCTGCCTTTATATTAACTGTTGGCAAACGTGACCTTGTTTCTCAAAATGGCTGGAATATTTTTTTTGATAAAGTACCGTTGAAACCGCATCAGTCTTATGTTGTAAATTTTTTGAAAGACAGTGCGGCGGTTATTACAGAAGGCTCACATACCATAATCAGGATTTATAATGTGCAGGCTGCTTCTTTTAATGGTTTCCTGGAAATAACGGTTTATAACGGAAGCCCCTTATTTAATGTGGCTGCCGTGCTTTCTGCTAATATTGATTCAACAGCTATTTTATATGATGCGGGTTTAATAAGTAAAGCGGAAGAATGGAATAACATTGTATGGAATAACACAAACAATGAACTGGTTACTACTGCTCTTAACGCTTCTGATACAGCAAAAAATATAGCAGTAAAATACAGAACAATTGCTGCTGATAATACAAGTGGCAGTATTGCCGTATTCCCTGCGCCGCATCAATATTTTTACCCGCTGGATGAAGCTTTTAATTTGAAGTTTACTTGGTATGGCAATAATTACCGGAACATGCTGAAAGGTTTTGGCATGGGTATAAGGCAGGAGCCCGAAGGTGATAAACGCTTTGTGCCCTGGTTTAATGCACCGCCGGGTACACAGCAGCGTTTAAATTTCTTTTGTTTGATAAGCAGCAGCAACGCCGGTAAAAATTTGGATGCCGTAAAAAAGTTTACGCATAACGACCGGTATGTTGCACTGCCCGGTTATAAAACCATGAGCAGCCATTTTCATAATGAGTTTATTATAAATGTGGTGCTGAAGGGAAAACCGGTACCTGAACGCCCTGCATTTGTTGATGTTTTTAAGAATACCGGCATCGACATTGTTCACCTTGCAGAGTTTCATTATACTGCTCATCCAAAAGGGCCTGACAGTACAAGGCTGAATGAATTGCAGGCGCTGTTTGAGCAATGCAAAAGATTATCGGGTAACGATTTTTTATTGTTGCCGGGAGAAGAGCCCAATGAGTTTTTTGGCGGTCATTGGCTGGCGTTTTTTCCAAAACCGGTGTATTGGATCATGAGCAGAAATACAAATACACCTTATTTGAGTTTTGATAAACAACATGGAAAGATTTATCATATTGGTGATACAACAGACATGTTCAATTTATTGAAAGATGAAAATGGATTGGCCTGGACGGCGCATCCGCGTACAAAGGGGTCTGTTGATTATCCTGATAAATATAAGAACGCATCTTTCTTTGCTTCTGATCATTTTTTAGGGGCAGCCTGGAAGGCAATGCCAGCCGATCTTTCACAACCGCGTTTGGGTAAACGTGTTTTGGATTTAATGGATGATATGAATAACTGGGGTTTGAAAAAGCATGTAATTGGTGAAGCCGATGTTTTCACCATTGAACCTGAAAATGAAATGTATGCACATTTGAATGTGAATTACCTGCAATTAAAAACATTGCCAAAGTTTGATGATGGCTGGCAACCGGTTTTAACTGCCATGCAGCAGGGAAAATTCTTTACAACAACGGGTGAAGTATTGATCCCTTCATTTACCGTGAATGGCAAATCAACAAATGAAATGGCAAAGACTGATGCAAACGGCAACGTAAAAATTAATATGCATTTAAACTGGACTTTCCCTTTGCAGTTTGTGGAAATAATTTCCGGTGACGGAAAAAATGTTTATCGCGATAGCATCAGCTTAAACTATACCACTGCTTTTGGTGATAAGGATTTTACATTCAATATCAATTTAAAAAACAGGAAATGGGTTCGCGCCGAAGTATGGGATATTGCCGTTAACGGCGCCTTTACACAAACGGTGTGGCTGGAGTGAGGAGAACTGCAGGCGCCATCTTCTCTAAAAAAAATTACATTCAAACAACGCTTTTGCTTATTACCCGGTTATTGTAATTGCATATTCCTGTTGAATAACGGCATTGTGCTGATTGAAGAAAATTGTACCTTTCTTACCGGCATGTGAAAAAGTTTTTTTTACTATATATCCTGCTTTCCTCGGCCAAAGCTGCCGTGGCAGACCACATTACAGGCGGTGAGATATATTATACACTTACCGGTTCTTCTTCAGGCCAGTATACTTATAATATTACCCTTAAACTCTTTATGATTTGTAATACGGCAAGAGAATTTAATAATCCTACTTATATATCTTTTTTTGACAGGGGTACGAATGCGAGAATAAAAGATGTAAGCGTTATTTTATCGTCAACGCAGGTTATCAGTGAGCAGGCCGGCGGCCCATGCATGACCAATCCGCCGCTTATCTGCTATCGTGCCGGTTATTACAATTTCTCTGTAACGCTGCCTGCTTCTCAAAATGGTTATGTGCTATCGTCGAGTGTTGTATACCGGGTTGATGATATGCGTAACCTTGTGGCCGGTTACAACCAGATTGGGGCTACCTATACGGCAGAAATACCGGGCAATACAGGCATTGCAAATGCGCCGGCCAATAACAGCGCAAGGTTTACAGGAGATGACCTGGTAGTAATGTGCGCCAATAATTCTTTCTCTTACAGTTTTGCCGCAAAAGACGATGACGGTGATAAACTGCGTTACACGTTCAGCAATGCATACCGTGAATCAGCCGGTGGCGGGTTTGGAGGGGAGCGCAGTAATCCGCCCAGCCCGCCGCCTTACAGTTCTGTGCCTTATGGGCAAGGTTATAGTGGCGGTTCACCATTGGGCCCTAATGTTTCTATCAATCCCAATACAGGTGTTATAACAGGCCTTGCACCGCCTGCGGGTACTTATGTAATAGCCGTTTGCGTTGATGAAATACGTAATAACGTTGTAATTGCCACACAGCGAAAAGATTTACAGGTAACCATTACCTCCTGCACTATTGCGGCTGCTACATTGCTGCCTGAATATAGATTATGCGCTGATACGAAAACCATCAGCCTTGCCAATCTTTCAACCAGCCCGTTGATAAATACATGGAATTGGCAGTTTATCAATAATGAAGGGAATACCGTTTTTACTACAACACAGCAGCAGCCCGGTTTTACTTTTACAGACACGGGTGTATATCGTGTGAAACTGGTGATTAATAAAGGTGGCGAATGCGCTGATTCAACATCCTCATCTATCAGGGTTTACCCGGGCTTTAAAGCAGGTTTTATGTTTAACGGATTGTGCACGAACAAGCCAACACAATTCACGGATACATCTTCTTCCGTTTATGGGCTGATTAATTATTGGGATTGGGATTTTGATGATAATACGGCTACGGATGTTTCGCAATTGCAACATCCATCTTATACCTATACTTCCAACAGCCTGAAGAATGTAAGGTTGATTGCTGCAGATACGAAGGGTTGTATGGATACTGTTTTTAATACGGTGAACATTATGGACAAGCCGCCGGTTAACCTCTTGTTTAAGGATACGCTTATCTGTAAATCAGATTCTGTGCAGTTATCTGCAAATACCGGCGGCGCATTAACATGGTCCCCGGTTATGTTTATGAACAATAATAATACACAATCGCCTGTTGTAGCGCCACCTGCAACAACTGTTTATTATGTTGATCTGGATGATAACGGATGCCTTAACCGGGATTCTGTTATTGTAAATGTAACAGATCATGTGGAGCTGAATGTTATGGCTGATACAACTATTTGCAGCGGTGATGTTATTTCATTAAACATTGTGTCCGATGCATTGAAATATACCTGGTCGCCGGCTGCATCTTTAAACAATGCTTTTGAAAAGACGCCGGCGGCAACACCGCCTGGCACCACCAGTTATGAAGTGATTGCAGCAATTGGAAGCTGCACTGCAAAGGATAACATACTTGTTTCAACAGTTGATTATCCTGTTGCTGCCGCCGGTAACGATACAATGATCTGTTTTAACACATCGGCCACGCTTCATGGATTCACCGATGGTAGTTCATTTGCCTGGTCGCCTCAAACGGGTTTGCAAAACCCTGCCTCGCTTACAACGGCGGCTTATCCGGGCAAAACCGCATCTTACATATTAACTGCCTACGACACAAAAGGTTGCCCTAAACCGGGTGTAGATACAGTAACGGTTACGGTTTTGCCAATTCTGAAAGCTTATGCCGGAAATGATACGGCGGTTGTTATTAATCAACCTTTACAGTTAAATGCAACGGGCGGGGTGAGATACGAATGGCAGCCACCAGCTTCCCTTTCAAATGCCGGCATTTCAAACCCTGTTGCTCTTTATACAATGCCTGATGAAAGCATTCACTATACGGTTTTTGTGTATAATGAGGCGGGTTGTGTTGATACAGCTTCGCTTACTGTAAAAGTCTATGCCACTTCACCAACGGTATTTGTGCCAACCGGCTTTACCCCCAACGGTGACGGAAGAAATGATATTTTAAAACCCATAGCTGCCGGTATGCAGCGTGTTGAATTGTTTAATGTTTATAATCGTTGGGGGCAACTGGTATTCCGCACTTCTGTAAATGGCAAAGGCTGGGATGGAACTGTAAATGGTAAACAGCAAGGCGCAGGCACTTTTGTGTGGATGGTAAAAGCCGTTGATTATACCGGTAAACCTTACATGAAAAAAGGAACGGTGGTGCTGATAAGATGAGAATTATTTTTGTTTTTAGCAAAGCATTATCTGCCAAACTGGTTTAATAATGGATGATCCGCAATTTAACTTCCAGGTAAAAAAGAAGATCGTTTTGTTTTTACTGATACTAATTATTGGTCTAATAGTTATTGTGTCTTTTACATGTTGCGGTTAGATTAACGGATTAGCAATATCATTTTCTCTGGCTATACCTGAGTTTTCAAGAACAGAGAAGATTAAACATATTGTTCGTTTTAGCAGCACAGGAAAAATGAGTTATTTCTGTAAATTGGTTTGGCTTTTAAGTTGCTCAATTAAATCCTCTAGATAATTGTCTGCAATTTTTTTCATTATAATAAAACGGGGATTTTGAAATCCTCTAAACATGTTAACCATTCCTTTCGCAGACTTTGATACTAAAAGCGAATTTTCGGTCTTTGATTCAAGAATTACAATACTTCCTTCTGCAGGTACACCCCAACCACCATTTTTGGATATTATGCATTTAATAGTATAGTCAGATGTTTCTTTATTTGTGGTGACAATTATATTTAGCTTTAATAACTTATCAATTATTGCTTGCTCATAACCTTCTGATGTTTTTTCCACATAAAAAGTTCTTTCAGAAAATGATTTATTTAAAGGAAGATAATTTCCATTATTATTTTTTTCTTCATTAAAAATATCTTTCGTGCCATTTTCATAACGTATTAATAATATGTCAGATTTTAATATTGAATAAGTTGGACCATTAAGGTTTTCAAATTTTTTGTATTTTATTTCTGTAGTTGTCACTTCTAAAACTTTTGCTTTAATGTCATCACTATTTTTTAGTGTAATGGTATCTTGAGCAATACAATAAAAGCCGAGTAAAATTGAAAGTAGTGCTGTTATGAAACTTCTTTTCATAATTTATTTATTTTGAAAACAATCCATTTTAAGAAGTGCATCAGCAAACTTGCCCATAACACATATATTTATGGCAAGAAACATCAAAGAATTTTGACTATTGAAAACCAATTTTTAATCTTCGCTGTTTTTGTATCATTGTTGTGTCAATACAACTTTCTTTCTTTCCTTCTTTAGGCTGTAAACCGACTTCTACTTCCTGCTGTAATTAGGTGCTTCCCGTGTAATTTCAATGTCATGTGCGTGGCTTTCCCGCATGCCTGCATTGGTAATTTTTACGAAGGTGGCCTTTTGCAAATCAGCAATTGTTTTTGCGCCGCAATAACCCATACCTGCACGCAAACCGCCGTTAAACTGGGCAACCACTTCACTTAAAAATCCTTTGTAGGCAACGCGGCCTTCAATGCCTTCTGGCACGAACTTTTTAATGTCGTCTTCCACGTCCTGGAAATAACGGTCGCTGCTGCCTTGTGCCATAGCCGAAATGCTTCCCATGCCGCGATATTCTTTAAACTTCCTTCCTTCATAAATAATGGTTTGGCCGGGGCTTTCTTCCGTGCCGGCAAAAATGCTTCCCATCATCACCGTATCAGCGCCGGCGGCCAGTGCTTTTACCATATCGCCTGTATAGCGAATGCCCCCATCTGCAATTAACGGTGTGCCTGAAGATTTTAAGGCATTGGCTGCTTCCATAATGGCAGTTAGCTGCGGCACGCCGGTGCCTGCCACAATTCTTGTGGTGCAAATTGAACCCGGGCCAATGCCTACTTTCACGGCGTCAGCGCCTGCTTCTGCTAAAGCTTTCGCGCCTGCCGCCGTGCCTATATTACCGGCAATAACCTGCAGGTTTTTAAAGTTTTTCTTCAATCCTTTTAAAGCGGTAATTACGCCTTTGCTGTGGCCGTGGGCACTGTCTAAGGTTACAATGTCAACACCTACATTTACGAGCGCTGCCGCCCGGTCATTTAAATCTCTTGTAATGCCTAAGGCTGCACCAACCAGCAGTCTTCCAAACTCATCTTTAACAGCATGCGGATAATTGCGGAGTTGTAAAATATCCCTGTAGGTAATCAACCCCGTAAGCTTGCCGGCTTTGTTTACAACTGGCAGCTTTTCAATTTTATATTTATGCAGAATGGTTTCTGCTTTTTTGAGATCAGTGCCATCAGGCGCGGTAATAAGGTTTTCTTTTGTCATAGCCTCACTTACCTTTTTCTTCTTATCCGTTTCAAACCTTAAATCGCGATTAGTGAGAATACCAACGAGAAAATTGTTCTTGTCAACAATCGGAATGCCGCCGATCTTATTATCTTTCATCAGTTTGAATACATCGCCAATGGTTGCATCGGGCGTAAGCGTAATAGGGTCAACAATTAAACCGCTTTCGCTGCGTTTTACCTTTCTCACCTGCTCAGCCTGTCTTTCAACCGACATATTTTTATGCAAAATGCCCAGCCCGCCTTCTCTTGCCAAAGCAATGGCAAGACTGGCGTCTGTAACAGTGTCCATGGCTGCAGACAGCATGGGAATATTAAGTTTAAGTGATTTTGTAAGTCTTGTTGAAATGTTGGTTTCCCGGGGAAGAACCTGGCTGTAAGCAGGCATCAGGAGAACGTCATCGAAGGTTAAACCTTCACCAAAAAAACGGGTTGCTTTTGAATCTTTATTTATTGTTGCCATGTGCAAAGATATAGCGGCAAATAATTATGCACAAATTTTGAAATATAGAATACGTTAATTCCGCTTTTAAAAGTGCCGGGATTTTTATAAGTTTATGCAATTATTAAATACTTCTATGCAGAAAACCTGCGTGTTATTCGTATTCTTCTTGTTTTTTTATGGCTGTAAGCATGGTAAAGCAGACCTCGCCGGCAATGAAAAGATCAAAGCCGAAGATTTTCTTGCAGCATTCCCAAACCTGAAACTTCCCGCTTATATCCGTGACACTGTTTTGAAAAATTTTGGTGATTCAACGGTTATAAGTGCTGCTGTTTTTACTCAATTTATTGCTGATACCGCATGGAAAGGGTTTGTAAAAAATGCGGAGAAAACGGTTATTCACCCAGCTGGTATTATCCATACAAATGATAAAGATTTTTTACTGGCAACTTTTTCAGAAAGCCGGCAAACAAGCCTCGGGGTTTTTGTTTTGAATGATAAGCACGCATTCCTTTCATCATTCCCGCTATTGGTTTCCAATGAAAAAGACGGTTATAATCATAGTGTTTCTATAACTACAGAACCCACATTTATTCTCAAAAAGGAAAAGATAATTAATAATGTGAGCCTTTATACGAGAAATGGATTTGCCTACAGTGCGTCTGCCGGAAATTTTTCAAAAGTGTTAAGTGATTCAAATGAAGACACGGCGAGAAATAACGAAATTATTAACCCGATAGATACGCTTCCCGTTGCCAACAAATACAGCGGTGATTATATAAAAGATAAAAAGAATTTTATTTCTATACGTGATGGAAAAAATGCAAACTCTTATTTCTTTTTTGTGCATTTTGAAAAAGGCAGTGATTGTATTGGTGAATTGAAAGGCACATTGAACTTAACAGGTGAAAAAGATGGCATCTTTACAGAAAGCGGAGATCCCTGTGTAATCCGTTTTAAGTTTACAACAACCGCCGTTACGGTAAAAGAAGAAAATAACTGCGGCAACCATCGCGGCATAACCTGCCCCTTCGATTTTACTTTTAAAAAGAAAAAGCGCGCCAAAAAAGCAAAACCCGAATAGCGCGTGAATTACTTGCTGATTGTGTAAAAAGTACGTTTATCATTTTAACGTTATATTGCGGCGCTTTTTATAAAAAATCAACAGAGCTATGGATTTTAAAAATTTTAAAGTTCCCTATACATCAGACGATCGTTATTCTAAAAAAGTTGCTTATTTCTCAATGGAGTTTGCCATACATCAGCCATTGAAAATTTACAGCGGCGGCCTGGGCTTTCTTTCAGGTTCACATCTTCGCAGCGCTTATGAGCTAAAACAAAATCTTATAGGCATTGGCATTTTATGGAAATACGGATATTACGACCAGGCCCGCAACCAGGATCAAACCCTGCAGGTAACCTGGATGGAAAAAAGATATAGCTTCCTTGAAGATACAGGCATAAAATTCCAGATAACTGTGCACGATGTGCCTGTTTGGGTGAAGGCCTATTATCTCAATCCCGAAACATTTAATTCGGCGCCTCTATTTTTATTAAGCACCGATTTACCGGAGAATGATTATGTGTCTCAAACTATCTGTCACCGTTTATACGATGCCAATGTTTCCACAAAAGTTGCGCAGTTTATGCTGCTGGGCATTGGCGGCGCCAAACTGATAGATGAATTAAATTTCAATCCCGATTTATATCATTTAAATGAAGCGCATGGCATTTCATCTGCGTTTTATTTATTGCAGAAATATAAAAGCGTTGAGAAACTCAGGCAGCACCTGGTATTTACCACGCATACACCTGAAGAAGCGGGAAATGAAAAACACGATATCTACCTGTGTCAGAAAATGAGTTATTTCTGCGGCTTTAGCATTGATGAAGTTAGAAAGCTAACAGGCATTGAAGATGACCAGTTTAACCATTCGCTGACGGCGCTGCGGTTTGCAAAAATGGCTAACGGTGTTTCAAAACTGCATGGAAAAGTAGCGAATGAAATGTGGAGTAAATACAGCGGTATTGCCCCTATCACTTCCATCACCAATGCGCAAAACTGGCGCTATTGGGCCGATAAGCAGTTATATGCTTCTATGGATGAAAACAACGACTGGCGTTTTGATGACCGTAAATGGTATTTGAAAAAACGTGCTTTTGAGATTGTTGCCGATCAAACCGGCAAGCTGTTTAACCCCAGTATTTTAACCATAGTTTGGGCACGCCGTTTTGCAGGATATAAAAGGGCAGACTTTCTCTCGTGGGATATGGAGCGTTTTAATGCGCTGATAAACAATAAAAAATACCCGGTGCAAATCATCTGGGCAGGCAAGCCTTATCCTGTGGATTATCCTGCCATTACACAATTCAACAACCTTGTTCAATTAAGCAAGAATTATAAAAATGTTGCAGTGCTCGTTGGATATGAACTGGCGCTGAGCAAACGTTTGAAACAGGCCTCGGATATCTGGCTGAATAACCCACGTGTGCCCCGGGAGGCCTCCGGCACAAGCGGTATGACGGCTGCTATGAACGGGGCTATTAATTTTTCTACTGATGATGGCTGGATACCGGAGTTTATTAATAATGGAAATAATGGTTTTGTGGTGCCAAAGGCAGATTACAGGAATATGAATGTGCAGGAGCAGGATACCTATGATCTTGATAAGATATATGAGATACTGGAACAGCAGATATTGCCTTTGTACTACGATCAGCCTGATACGTGGCGCCAGATAAGAAAGAATGGCATGCGTGACGTGCGTGTACAGTTCGACAGTAACCGCATGGCACATGAATATTATGAGAAACTTTATAAGTAGTGGTAATTAAAGTGCGTGGTCAGTTGTGCGTGGTATCACTCTTCACAATAGCATTTAATTTAGCAGCACTTCTATATTATTCGATAGTTAATAATTACAATACCGGCATTAAGATTATGGGCAGGTTTTACATTTGCCCTTAATTATTTTTAGTTATGATGAAATATACATATTTAATAACGATTGCAGTTTTGTTATATGCCACCAGCTTTGCACAGCCATCTGTAACAGATAAGGTGCAGCGGCCTAAACTTGTTGTAGGAATTGTTGTTGACCAGATGCGCTGGGATTACCTGTATAAATATTATCCGTTATACAGCAACAGCGGCGGGTTTAAAAGAATGCTGAATAAAGGCTTTAGTGCCGAAAATACTTTTATACCTTATACACCCACTGTAACAGCCGCAGGCCATGCCTGCGTATATACAGGCTCGGTGCCCGCTATTAATGGTATTGTTGGTAATGACTGGTATGATAATATTCAAGACAGGGAAGTCTATTGCGTGGAAGACAATTCTGTGAATACAGTTGGCGCTTCAGACGATGCTGGCAAAATGAGCCCGCGTAATAATATTGTTACCACCATAACAGATGAATTAAGAATTGCTACCAATTACGCATCTAAAGTAATTGGTATCTCTATGAAAGACCGTGGCTCTATATTGCCTGCAGGCCATGTGGCCAATGCAGCTTACTGGTATAATGCCAAAGCAGGCAAATTTATAACGAGCACTTATTACATGAATGAATTGCCGCAGTGGGTTAATGCTTTCAACAACCGCCGCCTGCAGGATTCTTTGTATAAACTTAACTGGACCTTAAGCCTGTCTGAAAATCTTTATAAAGAATATGCGGGAGATGATGAACAACCTTACGAAGCAAAACCTTTTGGAAAAGAACAAACACATTTTCCTTATAAACTCACTGATTATATTCAGAAAGATTATTCAAAAATTACATCCACGCCGTATGGCAATACTTTTTTGGAAGCGATGGCTGAAGCTGCCGTTATTAATGAAAACCTCGGCAGCGGCAACGCTACAGATTTTTTGGCAGTGAGTTTTTCTTCTCCTGATTATGTGGGCCATGCCTTTGGCCCCGATTCCTGGGAACAAATGGATGATTATATAAAACTTGATTCAACGTTGGGAAGATTCCTCTCTTTTCTTGACAAACAGGTGGGTGAAGGAAATTACCTAGTATTTCTTACGGCAGATCATGCAGGTGCGAACAGCCCTGGTTATTCAGTAAAACATAATTTACCAGGCGGGCCGTTCAGCTCTGCAACTTTCGGTAAAGGGTTAAATGAATTGTTATTGGAAAAATATAAATCAGGCAGGCTGATAAAAGGCCAGTATAATGGCCAGGTACTTTTAAACAATAAAGTGATAGATTCTTTAAATCTTGACAGGAATGCAGTGGAAAGAACTATCATTGATTTTGCAGAGCTTCAACCGGGTGTGGCAAGAGCCGTTTCCATGAGAAATGTAAGCACCACAACTTTGCCCGATGTGCAGAAATTAATGTTCAGCAATTCTTATTTCCCGCCGCGCAGTTCAGATATTCTTATTGAACTAAAACCTGGTTATGTGAGCGGCTCCGGTATTGGCACATCCCATGGCCTCTGGAACCCTTACGATTCGCACATTCCTTTATTGTTTTACGGGTGGAATGTAAAACAGGGAAAAACCAACCGCGAAACTTATATGACAGATATTGCGGCAACTGTTGCAGCCATGCTGCATATTCAAATGCCCAGCGGTTGCATAGGAAAAGTAATTGAGGAAGTGTTTGAAAAATAAGATGGCGCAATTGTTATTAAAAATGAACCCGTGAATTTTGAATGTTGTTTCAAAGTTTACGGGTTCACTTCCTGATTCTTACCTTATCAGCCAATCAACTTCTCTTTCCTAATAATCAATATCCAGGTTCAGCCTGTTTTTTAATTCTCTTACAAGCGGATATTTTTCAGCAATGCGTTCAAATTTCTGGCGGCTGTTTAGTGTAAGATGAATAGGTACTTCTTCTTCTTCGCCTGCTTCAATCAGAATTTTAAAGTTAATGCTGCGGTTATAAAATGCACGTTGTATAAAATCGCAGAGCAATGTTTTTTCCTGTTCAACAAATTTTTGCTGGGTTAATGCATGAACGGTTACGGTGAAGAGATTATCTGTTTCCACGTTCAGTTTAGCAATCCTGAATGTTTGGTAAGTAGAGTGCTTATTCGGCTGTGCTTCCAGCGTGGCTGCATAATCATTCCACACTTCATTGAGCCTTTCCTGTGTTAACGGCTCAGCATCTTTTACTTCTTCAACATTATAATCTGCGCCAACCTTTTCACGCAAAGCCTCCAACAGGTTTTTGCCATTGGTATTTTTAGGAGCAGCATATTTTACCGAAGGTTCTTTAACTGTGTTTGCAGCTTTAGTTGAAGCAGGTTGTGGTGGCGATGCTGATGCAATTTTTCCTTTTGCCGGCTGCTGAATAATAACCTTTGCTTCTGTTTTTTTTACCGGTGCGCCCTGCGTTTGCTCAATGGTTTTGCTCTTGTAGATTACGGGTGCATCAACCCGTTTTTTTTTAACAACATTCCCGTTTTCAATCACCAGTTCAAGCGCCTGCTGCAGATAATTTAATTTAATGAGTGCCAGCTCAACATGCAGCCTTTTATTACGCGCCATTTTATAATTTATCTCAAACTCATTTAAAATATTGAGTGCGCTCACCAGGTAACTCATGCTCACCTGTTCGGCTTTGACGATATATTTTTCCTGCATGCCTTCTACCACTTCCAGCAAAGAAGCAGCCTTCGCGTTTTTGCTCACCAAAAGGTTACGCAAAAATTCAGCAAAGCCGTTCAGCACCATATCGCCTTCAAAACCCTTGCTGTTTATTTCATCGTACAGTAACATGGCTGCGCCAATATCCTGCTGTAATAAACTATCGAGTAATTTAAAATAGTAATCTTCATCCAGGATGTTCAGGTGCTCAAGCGTATTCCGGTAATTTACTTCTCCATTGGTGAAGCTTACAATTTTATCAAGAATACTCAGGGCGTCACGCATACAGCCTTCGCTCTTTTGCGCAATGATTTGCAACGCTGATTTTTCTGCTTTTATATTTTCTTTATCAGCAATCTCCTGTAGATGTTCGACCGTATCATTAGTAGTAATACGCTTGAAATCGAATATCTGGCAACGCGATAAAATGGTAGGCAGGATTTTATGTTTCTCTGTTGTGGCTAAAATAAAAATGGCATAGGGTGGCGGTTCTTCCAGCGTTTTCAGGAAAGCGTTGAAAGCTGAAGCGCTCAGCATGTGCACCTCATCCACTATATAGACTTTGTATTTGCCTGCCTGTGGCATAAAACGCACCTGTTCAACGAGCGTTCTTATATCATCAACAGAATTATTACTCGCCGCATCCAATTCATGTATGTTCAGCGAAGTGCCTTCGTTAAAACTTTTGCAGGAATTACATTCATTGCAGGCTTCACCATCCGGCTGCGGGTTTTCACAGTTGATGGTTTTGGCAAGAATACGGGCACAGGTTGTTTTACCTACACCACGCGGCCCGCAGAACAAAAATGCATGCGCCAACTGCTTGTTTTTGATGGCATTTTTTAAAGTAGTCGTAATATGCTGCTGGCCCACAACCGTATCAAAAGTTTGCGGCCTGTACTTTCTCGCTGAAACAATAAACTTATCCATAGAAAAATGCAATTTAGTGATTGCCGAAAATCAAAATCCCGGAATAACATTTAATTTATACACACTGTATATTTGGGATGTTTTAGTTCAACATTACACCTTTAATATATTGTATGAAAGTAGCTTTCAATCTTATTACTCTTAGTTTATTTTTCTGCCTGCCTTTTATCTCTGCCGGTCAAAAAATTCGTTACTCGTTGCCGGAGTCATATGCCATTATTTCAAAGTTTAATATTATAGGTCAGGTAAAAGATGATATTCTTATTTGGAAAACGCCGGACGGTAAGCCTAAAAAATCGGAAATTATTATATATGATAAGGATATGCATGTAAAGAAGCATGTGAAAACACATATCCTGCAATACGGTGAACAGTACAATGTTGCCTTTATCAACAGAAATGATTCATTTGAAGTTATCTACCAATATTTAAATAAAGGTGTGTACTTCTGTAAACGCGCAGTATTTAATGAGGTGGGCAAGTGCATAAATTTCCAGGCAATTGACAGTATATCCGCGGAAGCAGGAACCGGCGTTAACGATTATACTTATAATATTATCACGTCGAAAGATAAAAAAACGTTTGCACTGGTGAAATTCATAAGCGCTTCGCCTGGTGTGATAGATATTGATTACAGGTATTTTGGATTTGATAACATGCACAGCGGCTCCCAACATCTGCCGTTTTATGTGAATACATCTTCCATCAATAGCTTGATGCTGAATGAAGATGGCAATCTTTTTCTTGCATTAAGTAAACAGGAAAGCCAAATTTACACGCTCACGATGTATAGGATAAATCTGAACAACAATCATACAATTAATTCTTTGAAGCAATTAAATTATGGGAGCCTGATGAACGAAAGTTTTACTATTTCTGAGTATCATGGCAACTATACGGTTTGTGCAGGTTTTGAAGCAGATTCAACCAAAGGCATTTTTTTATGGCATCTTAACGCAGATCTGGAAGATATACAACCTGATACTGTCATAACAAATAAATTCATACAAGATTCAGTATTCAAAAAAACAAAAAACTTTCAAATAATCGGTTATGAAAATAAGAATCGGATGAATCTTTTTATTAAATCTGTCAATAAGCCTGTTAAAGACTCGGTTTTATTATCCAGAAAATATAACAGTAATGTTCTTTTCAATATTTTATATAGTCAGCAGCGGTATTATTTCGGGTTCAATGACTTTCTAACAAATGGTACTTATGATTATGTAGAAACCGTAATCCCGACTGCAAAGCCAAACCCCGAAGATCTCCGGCTTTTTTCAATCGTGTTAGAAAAACAAAAAGATGTAAAAAGTGTAGAATGTTTTACAGGAGAGCTGGATAAAGAAACGACATCTTTAATCAATAATGCTACTATATTTCAATCAACAACGGGGTTTAATATCTTGTTTGATCAATACCACGGCAATAAAAAAACTACAGGATATATTGTATTAACAAACGACAACCGGTTTAAATATGCGCATTTGATTGTAATGAATTTAAAATATCATTTATTAATTGATAAAGCTGTGAGCATAGACCCGAATAATATTATTGCACCTTGTAGTTATAAAAACAAAATGGTTTTTGCACGAATCACATTAAATTAATTTCCTGCCTTTGTTTGAGCAGTATATAAGTATGTACCGATTGAAAGAATTTCTCAACAGCAAATTTGAATTATACAACCAGCCTTCTTTTATCAAGGATGACCCCATCAGCATTCCCCATCTTTTTACCAAAAAGCAGGACATAGAAATCGCGGGTTTTTTTGCCAGCATTTTTGCCTGGGGTAACCGGAAAACAATTATCAATAAGTCAAAGGAATTGATGAAGTTGATGGATATGCAGCCGCATGAATTTTGCGTGAATGAAGATTTGAAAAGACTGAAAAAATTATTGGAATTTAAACATCGCACTTTTAATACAACCGATCTTTTATACTTTATTGAATTTTTGCAATATCATTATCGTCATAATAATTCCCTGGAAACTGCATTCACCAAATGGGGCGGTACTGTTGAGCAAATGTTAACCGGGTTTCATCATTATTTTTTTAGTTTGGAAGATGTGCCGCTTCGAACTAAAAAACATATTGCAACGCCAGAAAAAAAATCAAACTGTAAACGCTTGAATATGTTTTTGCGGTGGATGGTGCGCAATGATAATAAAGGCGTTGATTTTGGCTTATGGAAAAATATCAGTCCTTCCCAATTAATTTGCCCGGTTGATTTGCATGTAGCAAGGGTTGCGAAACGCTTGAATTTATTGCAACGTAAACAAACCGATTGGAATGCTGCACTTGAATTAACAGCACAGCTTAAAAAGTTAGATGCCAACGATCCTGTTAAATATGATTTTGCCTTGTTTGGCTTGGGAGTGATGGAGAAGTATTGATATAAAGATGAGAAACCAAGTCTCTTATTAAAGCAAATTTTCCTGTTTCATTCTCAGCGGTATCAGACTGGCTTAGTTTCAAAAGACTGGGCCAGTCTGTATTATCGCTATTAATCTGTAATATAACCTCATCTGTTGCATCAGAGTAGTTAGTATAATTATTACTACTATCCGCTAAAGCTTTTTGCCAATGTGTACAGCTTTATCCGTTTTAATAATATAATTTATTCCTTTATAAAACTCTTTTTTACTATTCCTGTCGCGTCGCTCACAGAAACATAATAAATGCCAGGATGTAAGCTGCTTATATCACATCGTAAACTTTCATCGTTGCTAATTTGTTTAAATACCAACATTCCGAAAGCATTGGTAATCTCAACTATTTTTTTAGTGTGTTGTTTCAACCCTGTAATAGTGATATAGTTATTTGCAGGGTTAGGCTGTAGCATAATGTTGGATGATAATTGTATTTCTGTAGAAATATTTTGAAAAGAAGCAACATGGCCGGCTTTGTATCTTGCCAGCCCGCCGCTGCCACTGACTATAATCTTATTATCTGTTTGAATAGCCATATCCAACGCTTGTTCTGAACCACCAAAATCGGTAATCGTTATTCCGTTGCTGCCAAATTTTTTATCAGGAAGACCTGAAGGAAGGTAACGGGCTATGGCAAAATCTGTATTTGTTCCATTATTTATGCTGCCTGCGATAATTATTTTTCCGTCTTTTTGTATTGCAACTGAATTGGCTTTAAACGAAAGGTGCTTTTTCCCCCTTTCTCCAAAAGAGGTATCAATTTTCCCGTTTGACTGAAATTGTATTAATGTAGAATCAGCTGTAACTACAACAATTTTATCATCAGGTAATACTGCTACATCCAATCCTTCTAAATTATTTTGAAGTACCGTATTGCCTTTTTTCCCAAAAGTCTTATCTATTAAACCATTCTTGTTAAACCTGAATAAATTGAATTTTCCTTCAGAACTTCCTGTTATAATAACTCTGCCATCAGCCTGCGCGTCCATAGCATTGCATATATCATATATACTGAATTGTATATAAAAGTCTTTATCTTCAACTCCGTTTTTTTTAAATCGTATTGCTGCTATGCGCTGTATGCTAAAATCATTGTTTGCGATGGATATAATAAAATTTCCATTGGGTTGAATTATAATACCCGAAGCAGTTGCGCCCCATTGTGCCACAGGCACTTCAACCTGTCCGTTGGTGCCAAAACTGCTGTCTATCAAACCTGTTGATTTAAAACAGGCTACACAAAGAAAAGCTTCCTGTATATCCCCATTAAACACACCTGATGCAACAATGATTTTCCCGTCGGGCATTGCTGCAACCTGGTTTGATGATTGCAGTAAATATGAAGCCATAAATACTGTTGATGCTGTTCCTCTGTTTCCAAAGTTCCTGTCTATTTTGCCGTTCTTTAAATAACGCGTTATACTAACCCGATTGCTCCCGCTGCTGGTAGTAATCAGGATCTTGCCATCTGGCTGTAGCGCAATTGATTGACCGCCGGTAATCACTGTCTTTCCATTTACCCCAAAATTGCTGTCTAAGCTTCCGGGTTGTGCATATAAAAAAGAAATAATTGTCATTAAGGCAATTAGAGTGGCTAAAGTTTTTTTCATAGAAGTATATTTTAAAATATTTGTGAAAGCAATCAGTTTTGTGTTACAGTTATTGCACCTTCGGGTAGTTATTAAAATAGATGGCATTTTCCGTAGTAAAAGGGACGGATATCCAGCCGGTAATATGCGCCTAAAAACGTTGCTGGCGGTTGAATTTGTTTTCATAGTGAAAGTTTTTAGTTTGTTGGACTGAAAGCATATTCATCATCATTGCCACCCAAACCTTTTGCCAGTCGATATTTCCTGCATTTTCCTTCTGCACAATGTAAACTGTCAGCTAACTCTTCTCCCCATTTACATAATACAGGCCATTTAAAATATTGCCGCTTATAGAGTAGTAATTTGAATTGCGAAGAATGGTTTTTACTTTGTTGGTGTCTCTTCTTGATTTAAGTAATTCGATTTGTAATGAATCAATTTGATTTTGTTGCTCATAACTTCTTATACCCGCAGTTATTAAAAGCAAAAAGAAGATAAATCTATTAATATGGGTATGGTTATTTCGATATACGGTATTTAGTTTTAGCATAATGCAGTCATTAAGGTTGATAAAATTGGTATGCTAATTTAATGATAATTTTATTTAAGGTCTACCTTTCTTTAAAAATTACATTTCGGGTTCATACGCTATCATCGAAAGCAAACCGACTGGGAATGCCGCCGTTGAATTGACAACAGAGCTTGAAAAATTTGATGCCAATGATCCTGTTAAATATGATTTTGCCTTGTTTGGTTTGGGAGTGATTGAGAAATATTGATACTGGTATAAAAGCTACAGATGCATAGATTTTTATCTGTGCATCTGTGGCTAAACTTTTTTATTGAGTTTTCACTATCAATAATTCTTCGTAACCGTTACCAGCCCTTTTGGATAATCACGATAATAAACTTCGTTTTCATTTGTAAAAGGCATGGTTTGGCCGCCTGCAATATCCATCCATGCAAAGGAAGAAGCGGGTTGCAGTTTGGTGCGTATTGACGCATGACCATACATGAGATAAACACTGGCATATACATAAAAAGTATGCGTATTTATTCCATTCAGGTTATAGTCTTGCGGGAAATGTATCATATAGTTGTCTCCATCACGCACGGTTGTTGTATTTATCGTTTGGCCATATTCATCTTTAACAATCAGTTTGTTTCTTATCCTTGTGTTTGAACAGTTAATATGCAATGGTAAATTATTAATGCCCAGCGAGCCGCCTTTGGAAATATATTGAAGTTCCATTATGCGGGTTAAGCCCAAATGCAAAACGTCGGGATCATAGATATTAAGTCCTAATTGGGGCCTGGCGCCTGTTATCATCATTTGCGGTGACAGCGGAGAAGCAAGGCTTTGCAATAAAATATAAGGGCTTGTTTTATTAACGAAATCAATACTGATCAACTGCACAGAAACAGTGTCGCCGCTTTTTACATTGCCCGTTACTGAAGGCACATTGTAATGAATAGTGAATGTAACCGGTACCATACTGCCATCACCAGGTAATTCAATATCGGTGCCGTTGATGGTGGTAATAGCTTTAGCTTGTCCATAATAAGATGTGGGGCTGAAAAAGGCAGGTATATCTTTTGTGAAAATTGACAAAGCATCATTTTCATTCGTTTCATATGCAAGAAAGGTAAATGCCTGTATTTGTATGCCTGGTTTCTTTGCCGCAAAGTTCAGCGTGAATTCAGCTGTGCCATTGCCATCTGCATTGGCTATAAATTGTGTTTTGGTTGTGGAAGCCCAGTCTATGCCGGGCGTTTTTACAGGCCCGTCGGTGGATGAGGCCAGGCTGTTTTTATTTGATGATACCTGGTTTATGTCTGCTGTTTCTTTTATGCAAGAATTGAGCAGTAAGAGCATGCATGCGCATGCGGCGATATTGGTTCTTTTCATAAGATATGGTTTAAGAATGTTTAATGATTGGTTTAGTTTAAAAAAGCTAACATTTAATTCAGGGCCTGTAATTTTTCCGGAACTAAGTATTTTCAGTATTAAACGTAGGAAATGCTGTAATGGCAGCAAAATTTATTTAAATAAAACCCGCAATAATTTATTCACTTTTCCTGTAAATAAAAAGCCTCAATCAAATCCTTGATTGAGGCTTTTTTACAAATGATATTTTGTTATAATTTAACCACTGTGCCGCTGCCACTGATATCGGTTGTAATCTCACCCGGCTCTCCTTTATAAGACACTTTCCCATTACCTGAAATATGCACGTCAAGTTTATCCTGAACGGAAAGTGTTATTGTTCCATTGCCTGATAATTCCACTTTGGCCGATTTTGATGTAACGCCCAACGTTGCAATATCGCTGTTGCCGCTTGACTGAATAGTATAGTTGTTCACATTCATTTCATCAATACTTATATCAGCATTGCCGGATGTTGAAATGGCAAGGCTTTCCGTATTATTATAACTGCCGGTGGCTTTTATTGGCGAAGAACCATTTGAGGTTAGCGCATTAAAGCCCGGCATGGTTATATACACTTCAATATTATCGTTCCTTACATTAAGATTATCGCGGTAACGCAGGTTAAGTGTATTGCCACTTACATCTGTTTTATAATTGGAAACAAGGTTCTGGTAACCTTTTACTTTCACTGTAATTTCAGGGGCATAAGACACATATATCTTTGCACTTCCAAACGTGCTTATTGCATTGAAATTTCCGGTGCTTCTTTCTTCTGTAATTATGCTGCCCGTGCCCCGTACCACATCTTTTTCACACGATGCGAAGAATAAGGCTGCCATACAAATTGCAAATAATTTTTTCATTATTATGTTTTAAGCAAACATTATTATTTGAATGTATTGCATAAAACACAAGCTGCATCAATTGCTATAAAGCTGCCATGAACGGTACAAAAGCTATGCGGGCAGCCATAGTATCAATGCAGGTCAACAAAAGTGTCTAACAATTTATACATGTAACCTTTTTGTAAACTTATATGCCGCTGCGTTAATATTTTTAATTCTTCTTTCGTTTGCACATACTCATCTTTTGCCAGCTCTGCCCGTTCATGCGCTGTCATGCCATCCAGCAAATCTTCTTTTACTTCCATATGAAATTGCAAACCTGCCACATGATTATTATATACAAAACCCTGTTGCGCACAACCTTTTGTTTTAAAAAGATGAATTGCGTTTGGTGGAAGGGTGAATGTATCTCCATGCCAGTGAAAAGTGGTGAATGTTTGGGGCAGTCCATCAGTAAGCGGATGCAGCGCAACTTTTTCAACCGGCAACCAGCCGATTTCTTTTGTTGTATGCGGGAATACGCCTGCGCCTAAAGCCTCCGCTATAAATTGCGCACCAAGGCAAATGCCCAGTACTTTTTTTCCGGCGTTGATAGATTGTTTGATGAAATCTTTTTCAGCAGCCATCCAGCTATATTTATCTTCTTCATATACACCCATAGTGCCGCCCATAATTACGAGCATATTAAAAGAACCTAATGAAGGGAAAGTAGCGGCTTCAAAAACTTTTGTATAAGAGGTGGTATAATTTTTTGCTGCCGCCCGGTCTGCAATGGAAGCGGGATGTTCAAATGGCATGTGTTGTATGAAGTGAATATGCATACGCAGTTTCCTGAAGTGAAGTTTGTACTTTGTAATTAATTTAGACTGTTTACGCAAATGTAAGTGCCTCAAGTTTCTACGGGCGGTAATATGTTTGTGTTTTTAAAGCCCGGAGGCTTCGCAGAATGCATAAGTTCCTATAAAATTCAACTATGGGGAATATTACTAATAAAAAACACTGGGAATCAATTTACGAAACCAAAAATTCTGATGAAGTAAGCTGGACGCAGGATGTGCCAAAAACTTCCCTTGATTTTATTCATTCATTTTCATTAAGAAAAGATGCGCAGATAATTGATGTTGGCGGCGGCGACAGCCGGCTGGCGGATTTCCTGCTTGATGAAGGATATGAAAATATTACGGTGCTTGATATTTCTTCCAAAGCGCTTGAAAAAGCAAAACAACGTTTGGGCAACAGAGCTGAAAAAGTGAAATGGATAGTGTGCGAAGTGACTGAATTTGAACCAACCACTATTTATGATGTTTGGCATGACCGCGCTGCGTTTCATTTTCTTACAGAGGCAGCACAGGTATCAAAATATCTGGATATTGCACGAAGATGTGTAAGGGGATTTATGATGCTTGGTACGTTCTCAACAACTGGCCCTTTGAAATGCAGCGGGCTGGAAATAAAACAGTATGATGAACAATCTTTAACTGCACAATTGCAAGATGGATTTGATAAATTAAAATGCATAACAGAAGATCATATAACACCGTTTAATACGAAACAGAATTTTTTGTTTTGCAGCTTTAAAAGGAATCCGGGTTGATATTAAGAAAAGCCCGGAGACTGCAGGGCGGCAGGCATTGGCTGAATAATGATAGGCGGCTGCAGTGTGCGACGCAACGAAGCTCAATGCATATTCAGTAGGCGGTCTCATTCTATTTCATCAATAAACAGCGTGCTGTTTTATATAAAATGATTGATGGCTGATCCTGCGCTGCTGTAAGAACGATAACTTTGAGAAAATTATTGGCGATATTATTTTGATTAACTAACATGGCGAATCCTAATTTACATAATGAGAAATCGCAGTTGAGTGTTGACGAAAAAGAGTTTGAAAACAACATTCGGCCTAAACAGATTGTTGAGTTTGCAGGGCAGCAGCAACTGATAGAAAATCTTATCATATTTATTAAAGCGGCGAAAATCCGCGGCGAAGCGCTGGATCATGTTTTATTTCATGGCCCGCCGGGTTTGGGCAAAACAACGCTGAGCAGGATTGTAGCGAATGAGCTTGGCGTAAACATCAAGGAAACCAGCGGCCCTGTAATTGAAAAGCCCGGCGATCTTGCGGGTTTATTAACGAACCTTGAGCCGAATGATGTTTTGTTTATTGATGAGATACATCGTTTAAGCACCGTTGTGGAAGAATATTTGTATGCGGCAATGGAAGATTTCCGGATTGATATTATGATTGACAGCGGACCAAATGCAAGAAGCATACAGCTTAATCTCAATCCCTTTACATTGATTGGTGCAACCACGCGAAGCGGTTTGCTAACAGCGCCGCTGCTGTCAAGGTTTGGCATTAAATCGAGGCTTGAATATTATAATGCTGAAACCCTGAAGAGGATTATTGAGCGCAGTGCTTCTATATTAAATACCTCCATTTCAACAGATGCCGCCAGTGAAATTGCAGGCCGCAGCCGCGGCACGCCAAGAATTGCCAATGGCTTGCTGCGCCGTGTAAGGGATTTTGCCCAGGTATTGAATGATGGTATTATCGATATTGGCATTACCCAACATGCATTAAAAGCGCTGAATGTGGATGAACATGGATTAGATGAAATGGATAACCGTATTTTATCAGCCATCATCGAAAAATTCAAGGGCGGCCCTGTTGGTATTACAACCATTGCAACCGCCGTTGGTGAAGAACCGGGAACCATTGAAGAAGTTTACGAACCTTTTTTAATACAGGAAGGTTTTTTGCAACGCACGCCGCGTGGAAGGGAAGTAACCCATAAAGCATATGAACATTTAGGCAAAAAACCAGGCAATGCAGGTTTTGCAGGTTCATTGTTTAGCTGATATGCTAACCGGGCTAACTAAAGCTTTTATCAACTACCTCATTGTATTCAGGATGGCGTTTTAAATAGGAGGCTACAAAGGGGCAATACACCATTACTTTTTTCTTATGCGCCTTTGCCCACTCCAAAGCATGTTTTGCCAATACCGACGCAATGCCTTTGCCTTCAAGCTTAGGCGGCACTTCTGTGTGCATCAATGCAATATCATGTTTATAAAAACGATACACTAAAATGGCCACTTCACCTTCAGCATGCACTTCAAACTGTTGCTGCTGCTCATTATTTATTACTTCATAATCCGGCATAGAATAAATTTAATGATGATACTATTTTGCGAAAGATAATATTTATATATATAAGCAGGTTCCCATCTTTATAAGGAAACCGTTTCAAAAGTTCTCCCTAAAAAATTCACATAAAAAACTTAAGGTTGCCCAAAATAAATTTCAGCAGGTTACATTTGCGCAATTTATATTTCTATGCCTAAAGACAATTCCATTCAATCGGTTTTAATTATTGGTTCAGGACCTATCATTATTGGCCAGGCCTGCGAATTTGATTACAGCGGCTCGCAGGCAGCCCGCAGCCTGCGTGAAGAAGGCATCAGGGTTACGCTTATCAACAGCAATCCCGCCACTATTATGACCGACCCAATGATGGCCGACAAGGTTTATCTTTTGCCCCTAACGCCTGAAAGCATTGAGCAGATTTTACAGGAGAACGAGATAGATGCTGTATTACCAACCATGGGCGGGCAAACAGCATTGAACCTCTGCATTGAAACAGATGAACTGGGTATTTGGGAAAAATATAATGTACGCCTCATCGGTGTTGATATAGACGCTATAAAAGTGGCCGAAGACCGCGAAAAGTTCAGGCAGTTAATGCTTGATATAGATATTAAAGTGGCGCCCAGCAGGGTGGCGAACAGTTTCCTGGAAGGAAAAGAATTCGCCCAGGAAATTGGTTTCCCGCTGGTAATCCGCCCTTCATTCACCCTTGGCGGCACTGGCGGCGGTTTTGTGCACGATAAAGGCGAACTGGATGAAGCCCTGCAGCGCGGTTTGCAGGCGTCGCCCATTCATGAGGTGCTGGTTGAAAAAGCGGTACTTGGCTGGAAAGAGTTTGAACTGGAATTGCTGCGCGATAGAAATGATAATGTGGTTATTATCTGCACGGTTGAAAACGTAGATCCTATGGGCGTTCATACCGGCGACTCCATCACCGTTGCTCCGGCCATGACATTAAGTGATTCTGCTTTCCAGGAAATGCGTAACCAGGCCATCAAAATGATGCGCAGCCTCGGCAATTTTGCGGGTGGCTGTAATGTGCAGTTTGCTATTGATCCTGAAACAGAAGATATTATTTCGGTTGAGATTAACCCGCGTGTAAGCCGGTCTTCGGCTTTAGCAAGTAAGGCAACAGGTTATCCAATTGCAAAAATTGCAGCGAAACTGGCTATTGGTTTTACATTGGATGAACTCAAGAATCAGATCACCAAAACAACTTCAGCCTATTTTGAACCGGCACTGGATTATGTAATTGTAAAAGTGCCACGCTGGAATTTTGATAAATTCAAAGGCGCCGATGATACGCTGGGCCTGCAAATGAAAAGTGTTGGCGAGGTAATGGCCATCGGCAGGAGCTTTACAGAAGCCATTCAGAAAGCCTGCCAGAGCCTGGAGAATGAAGCTGTTGGTTTAGGTTATTATGGAAAGAGCATGATGAAAAGCGATGAGCTGATCGAATACATCAAAACGCCGAAGTGGGACCGTATTTTCCGCATAAAAGATGCACTAATGCAGGGCGTAACCATTAAAACAATTGTGCAGGCCACCCGCATAGACCGCTGGTTTATTTACCAGATACAGGAAATTGTAAGAATTGAAAAGCTGATTGCACAGCATACGCTGGAAAACCTGCCGGAAGATCTTTTAAGAGAAGCCAAGCATAATGGTTTCAGTGACGAGCAAATTGCCCGTATTTTAATTGACCGCTGCACGGATGAAGAGGTGTATGAGAAACGTAAGGCGCTCGGCATAACCCGTATTTATAAAATGGTTGATACCTGCAGCGCAGAGTTTGAAGCCAAAACTCCGTATTTCTACAGCAGTTTTGAAGGGTAAAGTCAGGGTAAATAAAATTGAATTATTGAATATTGGTTTCTGCTTTAATTTATAACTAACAAAAAAGCTGTTCCGGAAGGAACAGCTTTTTTAATTTATACAGAAAACAATTAAGCAGAAGCAGCTGCTTTTTTAGTTGCCCATTCAATTAAAATATCGGCTACCAGCGGGCGTGAAAATTCAGAAGGCGGACGTTGGCCGTTTGCCAGCATCTCACGCACTTTTGTGCCGCTTAAAGAAACAATATCAGGATT
>NZ_JBQCIT010000042.1:0-11918 GCF_051953455.1 Parafilimonas sp.
TTTTTTCTTATGGGTACTATTTTTAAAGGTTCAAGAATGTTGCCGCTTATCAGGTCGTCGTAGTAAATATTTTTTTCCCGGAGGGTATTATCAATTTCTGCTGCAAGCGCCGTAATGTTGTCAGGCATATCTTCAAATTCAATAACGTTTGTATTTAATTTTTCTGCCGCATGCGTTAATGCAAATTCCACTTCTTCTCCAATTACATGTTCGCCAAAAGCTGAAATAAAATGTTTGGTTCTGCCAGTAACCACCAGGCGATAAGGTTTAACACTTACAAACCTTATCATGTCGCCAACATCGTAAGCCCACAGGCCTGCATTGTTGCTTACAATCATTGCATAATTCTCATTAACCTTTACATCTTTTAACTGCAACCGTTGTGGATTAGGCTTTCCAATTTCGCCGGCGGGAATGAATTCAAAGAAGATGCCTGAATCGGTATTTAATAATAAGCCTTCTGCCTTTTGTGAATCCTGGAAAGCAAAAAAGCCTTCGCTTGCAGGAAACAATTCAATGGAATCAATTTTTCTGCCCACGCTCTCTTCAATCCTGTTTTTATAAGGCTCGAAGTTTACGCCGCCGTAAACCAATACAGATAAGTTTTTAAATAGTTCGCCCACTTTTTTGCCGGAGACTTCCATCAGCCTGTCGAAATACATTTGCATCCACGGAGGAATGCCGCTGATGAGCGTCATATCTTCTTTGACAGTTTCTTTTACAATAGCGTCCAGTTTTGTTTCCCAGTCGTCAATGCAATTTGTTTCGTAAGTGGGAAGTTGATTGCCTCTTAAATATCTTGGAACATGATGATTTACAATTCCGCTTAACCTGCCGGTGGGTATACCGCCAATGCGTTCCAGCTCGGGCGAGCCACTAAGAAAAATCATTTTACCGTTGGCAAAAAGCGAGTTGCTGCTTTCAGCCATGTAGCATAACAGAGCGTTTCGCGCCGTTTCAATGTGGTTGGAAATCGATTGCTTTGAAATGGGTATATATTTTATGCCGCTCGTGGTGCCGCTGGTTTTGGCGAGATAAATAGGCTTGCCTTTCCAAAGCACATTTTCCCTGCCTTCTTTAATTTTTTCGATATAAGGTTTAAGCTGTTCGTAATCACGCACAGGGATTTGCCGTTTGAAATTCTCATAAGATTCAATTTTATCAAAGCCGTGATCTTTGCCGAAATCAGTTTGTTTGGCTGATTTTACCAGCGTTTTCATTATTTTTTCCTGGTCTTCAACAGCGGACTCCATCCATTTTTTTGTCTTGCCGGAAACATAAGTAGATAACGGACGTGCTAACAAGGATTTTAGATACATAAGCAAACGCTAAAGCCGCAAATTTAATAGTAAGTGCTTTTAAAAACCGCCTTTAAAAGAAGGTTAGGAGAATATTTGCAAATTTCTTTTCATAAATATGCGGCGAAACATTACCTTTGCCGTCCAAATTTTTAAAAGTTATGTTCGCTATAGTTAAAATTGCCGGTCAGCAATTCAAAGTACAGGAAGGACAAAGCCTGTATGTACCACATATTGCAGGTAAAAGTGGAGATAAAGTTGAGTTCTCAGATATATTATTGGTAAATGCCGATGGCAAACTTTCAGCAGGTAAAGATGCAAGTGCAACCGTTAAGGCTGAAATTGTGAATGACCTGGTTAAAGGCAATAAGGTTATTGCTTTTAAAATGAAAAGAAGAAAAGGCTTTCGTAAGAAACATGGCCACAGAACGCAATACACACAAATTAAAATTGAAAGCATAGCATAATTAATTTCAAAACACGCATTAAGTAACAGGCAAGCTTTGATTTTGAAATTTGTTATTTAATGTTTTAAATAAAATATCATGGCACATAAAAAAGGTGAAGGCAGCGTAAAAAATGGCCGCGATTCGCAAAGCAAACGTTTAGGAGTAAAAATTTATGGTGGCCAGCCTGCTATAGCAGGTAATATAATTGTTCGTCAAAGAGGAACAGTTTATCATCCTGGTCAAAATGTTGGCGTTGGTAAAGACTTTACTTTGTTTGCACTTGCAGATGGCGTTGTTGAATTTAAGAAAACAAAGGCCAATAAAACTACAGTGTCTGTAATGCCTGCGCAGGCATAGCTTACTTATAGTTTATTTTTACATCCATAGTATTATCCATATAAACGAGTTATCCACTTTATATGGATAATTTTTTTGGTGCATAGTAATATAGTTTATACTTTAGTCAAATTATTTTACTAACCATTAAATTTCAAAACTATGGCAACAGCAAAAAAAGCCGCAAAAAAAGCAGCCCCTAAGAAGGTAGCAAAAAAAGCTGCTCCTAAAAAAGCAGCCCCTAAAAAGGCAGCTCCAAAAAAAGTAGCAAAAAAAGCAGCTCCTAAAAAAGCGGCTCCTAAGAAGGCAGCTGCAAAAAAAGCGGCTCCTAAAAAAGCAGCTGCAAAGAAAAAATAAGCAGTTTTAACTTTAGCGTTAATAGAAATCTTAAGTCCTCCCGGCTATACATCGGGGGGACTTTTTTATTTATATAATTTATTTTGATTTATTCTTAACCTGCACGAATGCTGCAACTACCAACAGCAACCATATTATAGCGGATGCTACAATGGCTATAATAATGCTGTTATAAAATGAAGCAGGTTTAAATTCAAAGCGGATATTATGTGTGCCTGCAGGAACAGCCAGGCCACGCAATACATAATCTGTTCTTACAATCGGCGTTTCTTTATCATCAATATATGCTTTCCAGCCCCGGTCATAATATATTTCACTAAACACTGCAAACTGGTTGGCGTTGCTTTTACTGGAGTATGTTATTATGTCGTTATCATTCTTTATTAAATGAATAGATGCCGCACTATCTAATACAGGTGCGAACGGAATTTTGCTTTTTTCAGCTTCCTCTACAATTGCCGTGTCAGCGGGATTGTTATTATCCAAAGCCCGCATAGCCGCTGCATCATCTTTCACATAAGCTACCTGCTTTACAAACCAGCAGGGCCCAAGATTACCAGGGTTGATTTGGACTTCGGCCTGGCCCTGCTGCCCGCGGTTAATCACATATTTTGTATTAAGCATGTTAAGCACATTAATATTTATTTTGTTGCTTAACTGGTAAGTAATTAAATCCTGGTAAATAGCCAGCTTGGCCGGGTTATAACCTCCGATTGAATTGTGGAAGTAAGATGTCATGGCATCATTAAATACATCAGCCGTTAAATTAAGCACGCGGTAATAACCTGTGTCCTGCAATATCTGCTGGTCCGCTGCTGAAGGTGTAAAGCTTTGCGCCTGCTGGTCTTCTTTTGTTTGAAATTTTTCATCATTTAAATACCTTCTTCCAACCGCCAATATATCAATTGAACTTAGCAGCAGGATGGCAAGCAATGCATACGAAGCTTTCAGCTTATCTTTTATATATAACCACATAAGCCCAAAGGCTATGGCAACGAATATTAAAGAGCGCATAATATCGGTGCCAAATAATGATTGCCTGTCTTGCAATAATGCATTATAAGCAGATTGTAATGCTGAACCCTGAGTTTTATCTGTTTGCTGATTAATGGTGCTTTCTATCTGGCTTGCTTCATTTCCTTTATAGTCGAAACTTGAATACAACATAAGAAGGATAAGAAAAACGCCAGCGATAGCAATGCCTGTCACTTTCAGTTTTTTCCATGCATAAGCTTTATCTTTTTCAATAAAAAATAATTGGTTTAAAGCCAGCATAGATAGTAGTGGAAATAACAACTGCGGAATAATAAGTGTGTATGTGGGAACCCTGAACTTATTGTATAAAGGAAGGTAATTAAAGAGAAAATTATTGAATTCAGGAAAGAATCTTCCCCAACTCATCATAATAGCTAATATGCTTACAGCAAGCATCCACCATTTGTCTTTTCGTTTCAGGTATATCACACCAAACAAAAACAAAAGGCAAATAACCGCTCCAAGATAAACCGGTCCAGAAGTGAATATTTGCGATCCCCAATAAGTTCCACCTAACTGATAGCCTGTTTGCCTGGCAAAATTTTCTGCATCTTCAGGTGAAGCGCCTTGGTTAATGGCAATTTTTGCGAGGTTGGAATTCTTATCAATGCCATCTACACCGGTAGCTCCGCCATAAATGTTGGGCACAAGTATTGACAATACTTCAGGCTTCTCAAAGCTCCACTGGAAGGCATAATCAACCGGCAGGCCTGTTGTTTTTGTTGCCGTATTATTTGAATCTAAATTCAACACACCATTACGCATGGTGGCTTTGGAAAAGTCATAAGTGGTTGCCAATATAACCATGTTGGATGCCACGCCGATAATGCCTGTAATACCAACAATAACTAACGATTTAATGAGGTGTTTATATTCCTTTTCACGAACCCATTTTATAACATAATACAATGTCATAAAACAGGCAATTATTAAAAAATAATAGGTTACCTGCAGATGGTTCAGGGCAATAAATAGACTGGTAAACAAGGCCGTGAGTGCAGCCCCTACCCAATACTTTTTTTGATATACCAGCAACACAGCCCCCAACAGTGCAGGCATGTATGCCATAACAAGCACCTGCGATTCATGCCCGGCTACCACCAATATAGGACTAAACGATGCATATGCATAAGCTAGCGCACCGGCAATGCCGATTCTGTAATCAACTTTATATACCTGGCTTAAAAAATAAAAACCCAGGCATAACAAAAAGAAAAACTGGAATGGCTTACCAAGAAACAATGATAAAACCTTATGCAGATAAATCAGATTAAAAGGGTTGGAGGGATCCTGGGCAATCTGGAAAGCCGGCATACCGCTGAACATGCCGTTTGTCCACAAAGGAAAATGTCCATGTGTTTCCTTATATTTAAAGGAATTCTCAGCCATGCCTTTCCAATGGATAATATCGCCTTGCTGCAATACTTTTCCCTGTAGAGCAGGCTTGCAATAAATAAGTGCCACTACTAAAAAGATAGCAATAGCAATAAGATGCGGTGTAACCTTACTCCAGTTAATCTTCATCATGCATGAATTTTAGGAGCGGCAAACCTAATGAAAATGTGTAATTGTAATACCTGCGGAAATTTCTTTGATTATATTTTATTTTTCGCTGCCGGAATATTTGCAGGAATAGCTCAAATGATATTTATTTATAACATCGCTGATATTAAATACAGATATTTTTGCAGCGATAAAAATCATTCAATAAATAATATAACCTGGAAAAAATATGCAGTTAAAAGAAACATGGCGGTGGTTTGGCCCTGATGACCCTGTTACACTACAGGATATTTTGCAAACCGGCGCCACTGGCATTGTAAATGCTTTGCACCAGATTCCGCATGGCGATGTATGGGCGGTTGATGAGATTCAAAAAAGAAAAGATATTATTGAAGCTGCAGGGTTAACCTGGGATGTGGTTGAAAGCGTTACGGTGCATGAATCTATAAAAACACAAACCGGCGATTACAAAAAATATATTGAGCAGTATAAAGAAACACTGCGCAACCTTTCAGCCTGTGGTATAAAAACCGTTACCTATAATTTTATGCCGGTTACAGACTGGACACGCACCAACCTCGATTATTTGATGCCTGATGGTTCAAAAGCGTTATACTTTAACTGGTTCGACCTGGCCGTTTTTGATATTCATATTTTAAAAAGAAAAAATGCAGCGGAAAGCTATACTGAAACGATTGTAGCGGAAGCTGAAAAAAGATTCAGGCAATATTCGCAGTCGCAGCTGGATGAAATTACACGCATTATACTGTTTGGCCTGCCTGGTGAAAAAAAGATAACGGTAGAAGAAGTGCAGCAAAAACTGGATTGGTATAAAGATATTGATCATACAGCCCTGCGTGAAAGCCTGAAATATTTTTTGCAGGAAATCACGCCTGTTGCTGATGAAGAGAATATAAAATTGGCTATTCATCCCGACGATCCGCCATTTGACATTTTAGGCCTGCCGCGAATCGTAAGCAATAAAGAAGATATTGAATTCATTCTCTCTTCTGTAAAAAATAAAAGCAATGGCATATGCTTTTGTTCGGGCTCATTGGGTGCCGGTATTAAAAATAATTTACCCGAAATTGTCCAGGCCATTGGCGACCGCCTCCATTTTGTACATCTGCGCAATACAAAAAGAGATGAATTTGGTAATTTTTATGAAGCCGATCATCTTGGCGGCAATACCGATATGTATGCCGTGGCAAAGGAAGTGCTGGCCATTCAGCAGAAAGTGGATGCACCTATCCCATTCAGGCCCGATCATGGGCATGTAATGCTGGATGATATGGGCAAACAAACCAATCCCGGTTATTCCTGCATTGGCCGTATGCGTGGCCTGGCAGAATTGAGAGGATTAATGCTGGGAATAAGCAGGGCAAATGGCTGGACATAAAAGATTTTTTTCGCTTTCTTTATCAATTAATTTACTATAATAAAACTGTTAATTAATCTTTTTGCGCTACTTTTGCGCCCCTATATAGAAGGATGAAAAAATCTGGATGCAATTAAATTAATTAAGATGTCTTATTTAACTACTGAAAAAAAACAAACAATTTTTGCCAATTTTGGTGGCAAAGCAGAAAATACCGGTTCAATCGAAGCACAGATTGCTTTGTTAACTGAACGTATTTCAAGTATTTCCAAACATTTGCAAAGCAATAAAAAAGACTTCGACACACATAGCGGTCTTATGCACATGGTTGGCCAACGCAAACGCCTGTTAACTTACCTTCAGAAAAAAAACCTGCAGGGTTACCGCGCACTTATTGAAAAACTTGGTTTAAGAAAATAATTATAGATAATAAAAAGCAATCCCAACTACAATGGTTGGGATTGCTTTTATTTGCAATTATTCTTGCCGATAGTTTCGCCAAACGCTTCAACGTGACTGTTACCATCTCCCGCAGCACGTATTATTCTCTCTCTTTTTTAAAATGAATTTTTATGTTATCTCAACCATTTCAATCAAGTTTTAAACTGTCTGACGGGCAGGAAGTTATTATAGAAACGGGCAGGCTGGCCCGCCAGGCCGATGGCGCCGTTACCATTCGCCAGGGCAACTGTATTATACTCGCAACTGTAGTTGCTGCCAAAGAACCAAGGGAAGGCCAGGATTGGTTTCCTTTAACTGTTGATTACAACGAAAAGTTTGCTGCCGCCGGAAGAATTCCGGGTTCTTTCTTTAAACGTGAAGGAAGACTAAACGATTATGAAATTTTAATAAGCCGTTTAATTGACCGTGCATTACGCCCTTTATTTCCCGAGGATTATTTCTGCGATGTGCAGGTACTGGTTACGCTTGTTTCATCCGACCCTGAAGTAATGCCCGATTCATTGGCATGCCTTGCTGCAAGCGCTGCGCTGGCCGTTTCTGATATTCCGATCAAAGAAATTATTTCAGAGGTGCGTGTGGCCAGGGTTGATGGCGAAATGGTCGTAAATCCAAAACGCTCCGATCTTGCTAAAGCTGATATGGACTTTATTATCGGCGCTACCGAAAAGAACTTAATGATGGTGGAAGGTGAAAGCCAGGAGTGCAGTGAAGAAGACCTGGTAAAAGCTTTACAACTTGCACATGATGCCATTCGTATTCAGATCAAGGCGCAGCAGGAGTTGCGGGATAAAGTAGGCGTTAAAGGCAAACGTGAATATGCTTTACCTGAACAAAATGAAGAGCTGAAAGCAAAAGTTATAGCTTTTAGTAAAGATCGTTTATACCAGGTGGCTGTGGGCGGCACCGCCAAACATGAAAGGTCTGAAGCATTCAAGCTTATTAAAGATGAATTGCTCGCAAGCTTACCCGAAGATACAACGGACGAACACCTGAAACTTGCCAAAAAATATTATGAAGATTTGCAGTGGGAAGTGGTTCGTCATATGATATTAGACGACCGCAAGCGTTTGGATGGCCGTAAATTAGATGAGGTTCGCCCGTTAAACATGGAAACCGATGTTTTACCTGCACCGCATGGCTCGGCATTATTTACACGTGGTGAAACACAATCATTAACCACCGTTACTTTAGGTACGCCTTTAGATGAATTATTAATTGAAAGTGCTGCAACAAGCGATTACAGCAAATTCATTTTACATTATAATTTCCCTCCGTTTTCAACCGGTGAAGTAAAGCCCATGCGTGGGCCGGGCAGGAGAGAAGTGGGCCATGGTAACCTTGCCATGCGCAGTTTAAAACAAATGATGCCGGGCAGCGATTATGCTTATACCGTGCGTGTGGTGAGCGATATACTGGAAAGCAATGGTTCTTCTTCCATGGCTACCGTTTGTGCGGGTTCACTGGCATTAATGGATGCCGGCGTTCCCCTTCCAAAGCATGTGGGCGGTGTAGCGATGGGATTAATAACGAGATCAAGTGATAACAAATATGCTATCCTTACAGATATTTTAGGAGATGAAGATCATTTGGGTGATATGGATTTTAAAGTTACCGGTACCCGCGATGGTATATGCGGTGTGCAGATGGATATTAAAATCGATGGCCTGAGCATGGATGTAATGCGCGAAGCGTTAGAGCAGGCACGCAAAGGAAGGCTGCATATTTTAGATGCTATGTATGAAGCCATGCCTGCTGCAAGGGAAGAAGTTAAACCACATGCACCGCGCATGGAGAAGCTTATCATCGACAAAGAATTTATTGGTGCCGTTATAGGCCCCGGTGGTAAAGTGATACAGGAAATTCAGAAAGAAACCGGAACTACTATTAACATTGAAGAAGTTGGCACCTTTGGTGAAGTAAGCATCTTCTCAACCAATAAAGAAAGTGTAGAAAAAGCACTTAAATGGGTTAAAGGAATTGTTGCCGTACCGCAGGTGGGCGAAGTGTATGAAGCCAAAGTAAAAACTATACAGCCTTATGGCGCTTTTGTTGAATTTCTGCCAAAGAAAGAAGGCTTATTGCATATTAGCGAAATAAGCTGGAAACGTTTGGAAACAATGGAAGGCGTATTAAAGGAAGGTGATATAGTAAAAGTGAAACTGATTGGCCTTGATCCTAAAACGGGCAAGTTTAAATTGAGCCGCAAAGCTTTAATGCCCAAACCTGAATCCAGGCCCAAACCACAGGAATAATTTGTTTACAAAACAATATTTTCGATAAAAAAATCCCTTGCAATTGCAGGGGATTTTTGTTTCATTATCCGGATAAGTATAATAACCTCAGGCGCTTAACTTTGTTATTATGAAGAAAGTATTGGGCATTTCAGCTTTGATAATAGTGTTGCTGGCATTGATAGCTGCGTGGCTTGTATTTGGCGCCGCTACGGAGTTTAAAGGCAAGGCTAAATATTTATATGTGAGGGATGATATCAGCGCACAAACGCAAATAGAACGGCAATTAGATACGGGGCATATTATTCGCACGGTTTTTATTTTTAGGATGCTGGCTAAGCCTGCAAAAGCCTGGAGCCGTATAACACCCGGAAGATTTGAAATAAAAACCGGCGAAAGCATTTTTGACATTTTGAAAAAACTGCGCAATAACAGCCAAAGCCCCGTGCGTCTTGTAATTAATAAACTGCGGGTTCCGCAGGACCTTGCAAAAATTATTGGCAAAAATTTTTCAACCGATTCACTGCAGGCTTTATTATACCTGACTAATAGTGATTCATTGCAAACATTAGGCGTTGACACCAATACTTTAATGACAGTTATTATTCCTGATACCTATTTTCTCAACTGGAACACATCAACCCAAAAAATATTGTTGCGTTTAAAAGATGAAGAGGATAAATTCTGGAGCAGGAATGACCGTATTCAAAAAGCAGCGGCACTTAATTTAACCAGGCAACAGGTTTACACTTTGGCCTCCATTGTGGAAGAAGAGACCAATAAGAATGATGAAAAAGGAAATATTGCAAGCGTGTATATAAACAGGCTGAACAGCGGCATGCCACTTGCTGCTGACCCCACTATAAAATTTGCTTTGAAAAATTTTGCCTTAAAGCGTATTTATTATGGACAACTTAATACGGAATCGCCGTATAATACATATCGAAATAAAGGCCTGCCGCCCGGGCCAATCTGCACACCATCGCCGGTTACCATTGATGCTGTACTAAATGCGCCGGCAACAGATTACTTGTTTTTTGTAGCAAAAAGCGATTTTAGTGGGTACCATCAGTTTACCAATAATTTTGCCGAGCATGAAAAATATGCTAAGCTGTACCAGCAGGCTTTGAACGAACAAATAGCTAAAAGGCAACAGGATAGTTTAAATAAAACATTACCACATTGACGAAGTTTGAAAAATTTCTTACCGGGTTAAAACCAGTTGCTTTTCTCATAAGGAAAAGCAAGACCATGATATTGCCTGGTTTTTATGGCCTATATCTTTATGATGTGATAACGTTTGTACTTAGCCAGATAAGCAGGATAGGCATAAGAGACAGGGCTGCGGCCATTGCTTTCAATTTTATAATGGCTATTCCCGCAGCGGCTATTTTTCTTTTTACATTAATACCTTATTTCCCGGTGGCGCAAAACATGCAGGATGAGTTATTCAAATTCATTTCTGATGTAATGCCCAATTCAGAATCGCGGGCATTAATTATAACCACCATGCTCGATTTATTTAATAAACCCAAAAAAGGTTTATTATCCATTGGTTTTATTCTTGCATTATTTTATTCGTCTAACGCCATGCTTGGCGTTATTCGCACATTCGATTCATCGCTGCTGGTGAAGACGCCAAAAAAATTTATGCAGCGAAGGCTTCGTGCTATAAAGCTTACAGTGGTAGTAATATTTCTGGTAATTGCTACCATATTATTAAGTATAGGGCAGGGTGCATTGTTTGCATCTTTTCTAAACTGGATTGGTGTGAGCGGAGCGGATAAAAATTCCTGGACAGAAATATTGAGATGGCTGCTTGTAATATTCCTGTTTTTCTATTCCATAGCATATACCTATAAATATGCGCCTTCTGTGCAAAAGCGATGGCGGCTATGGTCGCCCGGTGCAGTATTTGCAACAGTGCTTATTGTATTGGCCACGTGGGGCTTTTCTATATGGGCGCAGAATTTTTCAAGTTATAACCGCGTGTATGGATCCATCAGCGCCTTACTTATAACCATGCTGCTTATTTTTATTAATTCATTAATGCTGCTCATAGGTTATGAACTTAACCTAAGCATAAATTATTTGAAGCAAAAAGCAGAAGAAAGAAAGCAGGAAGAAAAAAATACTTCAGTAAAAGTTTAAAGACACTTTGTTTATAAATTACAGAAAACACTATCTTACAATCTATTTTTAATTTAAACCTATAGCTATGTCATTACCGGTAAATAACAAAAAAGGGGCAAATAAAAGCCAGAAAAGCCAGGCTGCATCGGGCAGTAATTCCAAATTCATAAAAGCCAATTCCAAACCTGGCGGTGCCAAACAAAAAGTGCGTTCAACCGGGGCAAACCGCGGAAGCTAAATATTGATTAAGCTTATTAAAGCTGCTGCATTTAAAACAAAAATTAATTTTAATCTTTTCCAAAAAACAAGCTATATGATAAAGTTCAATGAAATTAAAATCGGCGATTACGTTTTGGGAGAATATGAAGGCAAGAAATGGGAAGGCGAAGTGGTAAATTTAAATGGTGATGAAAAACAGGTTTGCCTGGCAACAGATGTGCAGGAGTTCTGGTTTGAAACAGAAGATCTTTACCCGCTGCCTATAAGCGATGCAGCCTTATTGAAATTAAATTTTGTAAAAGAAGTGCAGCCGGATGGTTCGGTAAAATATAAAAAAGGCTCATTCAGGATGCTGATACCCGGACCGGATGATTTTAGCCACATGGATATATGGTACCGTGATGACAAGCGTATTAACCCCAATATTCAATACATTCATCAGCTCCAGAATCATTACCTGCAAATGACTAAGATACATTTAACAGGAGAGCCAATTTCATAAATATTCAACATCGTT
>NZ_JBQCIT010000043.1:0-29317 GCF_051953455.1 Parafilimonas sp.
TGTAATTTGTAACATGAATGTGTTTCATAAACGGCAGGGACAGGTAGCTGTAAACTTCTGTTACTTTTATACGGATACCATATTCCGGTTTCGTCATTATTAATTCCGGTTGGTGGGGACACCAACCGGTAGGGAAATGTACTCACACATTATAAGGAGTAGTTTCGGTTGGTGAAAACACGATCGATAGAGAATTTATTCACACTATAGAGATTAATTCCGGTTGGTGAGGACACCAGCCGGTAGGAACGGCAAACGCCTGTTACAGGCCTTGTCTTTTGCCGGTTGTTATGCTGCTATCTATTTTCGTCCTGTAGCTTCCTGTATTTGTGCCGGATAGCGTTCGCCAACGATTTTAATTACAGCTAATGCCGAATTTATTTTGCCTAATTCGTCCGTTGTCAATGAAACATTTACAGCACCCATGTTTTCTTGTAAGCGGTGCAATTTTGATGTACCCGGAATTGGAACAATGAAAGGCTTTTGGGCCAACAGCCAGGCTAATGCAACTTGTGCCGGCGTAGCATTTTTGGTTGTTGCAATGGAAATAACCAAATCAACCAGGGCCTGGTTGGCTTCCCTGTTTTCTTTGCTGAAACGCGGTGAAAAATTTCTGCCGTCTGTTTTATCAAACTGGGTGCCCGCATTGATTGTCCCTGTCAGAAATCCTTTGCCTAACGGGCTGAAAGGTACAAAGCCAATTCCCAATTCTTCCAACGTGGAAATGATGTCTGTTTCGGGTTCACGATAAAACATGGAGTATTCACTTTGCAAAGCCGTTACCGGCAAAACAGCATGAGCCCTGCGGATGGTTTCGGCGGTGGCTTCCGATAAACCAAAATGTTTTACTTTACCTTGTTGAATTAAATCTTTTACCGTTCCTGCAACGTCTTCAATCGGCACATCTGGATCAAAGCGGTGTTGGTAAAACAAATCAATCACGTCAGTTCTTAAGCGCTTCAAAGAGGCTTCGGCTACTGCTTTTATGTTGTCGGGACGACTGTCTAATCCTGACAACATTTTGCCTTCTTTGAAACCAAATTTGGTGGCGATCTTTACTTCATTCCGAAATGGTGCAAGCGCTTCGCCAACTAATAATTCATTTTCGCCATAGCCTTCTGCCGTGTCAAAAAACGTAATGCCACATTCAACTGCCGAACGAATTAATTTTATGTTTTCTTCTTTTGCGGGTGCATTTGGAAAACTTAATCCCATAGCGCCAAAACCCAATGCAGACACTTCTAATCCACTATTTCCTAATTTTCTTTTTTCCATTTTATTGATTTTAAAATTTGACTCCACAAAAGTTGTTCAATAAAAAATGGAATCATTTGCCATTTGGCAAAAAGTGATTTAGCCAATATTTTTTCTTATCCGGCTTAATGAAGATTGTGTAACTCCCAGGTAAGAGGCGATAAATGATAAGGGCACACGATTGACCAACGCCGGAAATTTTTCAATAAAATCAAGATAACGCGTAGTTGCATCCTGCGATACCAATTCACTTCTTCTTGCCATTTTTTCACTGTGATATTTAGCCATTATTTTTTGAAGAATAGCGTCCCAGCCAATAATAGTTTCGGCAATTTCTTTCCAATCCTGTTTTGAAAAAACAACCAGTTTGCAATCCGTAATTGCTGAGAGATATTCAGAAGGCGTATAAATTTCGTCAATGGTGTTGCCCGATAAAATCAAATGGTTTTCATCAATAAAATAACGTGTAATTTCTTCGCCTTTGTTGTTGTAATAAAACACATGGATAATACCATCCGTAAGAAATCCAATTTGTCTAACTGTTTTTCCCGCTTCCCAATAATAGTCGTCTTTGTGAAGTTCTATCTCCGTTGCTTTGCTTTTTATCAGGTCAATTTGTTGCTTGTTCAAATTGCCAAACTGCAATACATATTCAATAAATTTTTCCATTCAGTAAAGTTAGAAGTTGTCATCTGACGGTTATTTGTCATTTGGCAAAAAATGTAGGGTGGGAATGGATACACCTGCCTGCACACCATTTCCATCACAACGGCAAAACTGCTTTAGGATTGCAGATAAAGATGAATTTAATTTCAATGCATCATAGATTAGTTCCGGTTGATGGGAACACCAATTGGTACGGAAAAATTTACTCACACATTATAAGAGGTAGTTTCGGTTGGTGAGGACACCAACCGATAGGAAGAAAGCCCTTTCATTATTCATCCTGCTGACACAACGAAACTTAATTATCAATGGCAGTTTTTATTTTGTCCAGCCAACTGCTTTTTTCCATTGTTCTATTTCCGCTTTTCGTTTTTCAAAATCTGCCGGTGGTGTTTGCTTTTCGAGTTTAGCCTGCCTTCTTATGACGCCTGTTTGTTCTTCAAGTGAATTAAGGCCGATAGATCTTCGCCTTTGGTTTACTTTTATTAAGTCGTCAAAAAGTTCAGGGCTTAATTCTCCGTTTTTATCCCAATCAAACTGAGTTCCGTAAAGTTGTGGCTTCCCCTCAAGCACGGCTACCCGGTCAGTTAAGTAAGCTAAATTTTTTGCATGGGCTTTGTTTTCACTAACCACAACTTCCAACAGTTTCACGCACTTTTTCATGAAGCCAGGTTGCCCGATAGCATGCTGTATCACTAACCAGGCTGCTTCACTTGCTGCTTTGCCTACTTTTGTGATGGCAGGATAACCAATTTGGTCAATTATTTCGTTTAAGATTATTGCATTCCTGTTGTGCAATTCTTTCATTTCTTCATTATATCCGTCACTTAGTTGCCCGCTTTGAATAAGTTTGTCCCTTAATGCTAAGTCCGCATTTTGCAGTTCAATTATTTTTTCAGCAATCTCTCTGTAATTCATATTGTTGGTGTGTTATGATTGACGCCAATGGTGAAGCATTCGTGAGGGCATTGGTAGTAGCACCTGGTCCTGGTATAGCGGCTAATGCTTCATTTGAGTGTTGCACCATAGCCTCACTTATGAGTTGACAGCCAGGAGCTGTCGTTTGCTTTTGTGGTATAATTCCAAAGCAGTTCCTCGTTAATTTTGCCTTTATAAAATATTTGTCCTCTTATATCTTTCCATTTATAATTGTAGTAAGTTAAAACTTGTTTGATTGCATTGCGTTGCTTTTCCGTAAGCGGATTTAGGTCAGTTGAAAATTTTCCATCGCCTTTGTTATTATACGTTGGAAAGTATTCAAAATAATCACCGGTTAAACCGGCTTGCTTAAACCAAATGTTTTTAAAATAATCCTTATCGCCAACAGCGTAGGCCCAATCACTTTTTTGTTTTATCAAGCCGCCATTTGTTCTGTAAGAAAGTACGCTGTCCCCTTTAAACTGAATCGTTAAAAAATACTCTGGTAAAAACTTATGCGGCCCCTTAGCGCTTGAATTATTCCAACTGTCAATAAAGTCTGAGGTTTGGTCATTTGTTAGTCGCAATGCAATAGTGTCAAACTGTTTGCGGATTTCAACATAGCTAACTAAGTTTTTGTCTACCTTTTGCCTGTCGTTAAACGCACCTGTGCAGGACGTAAAAAAAATGGATATGATTATCAGGAACTGTTTCATAAGCCTGGTATAACGGCCGGCTATTAGCAAGACGAACGAACAATAAGCACAAATATTGAACAATAATATTTCATCCGCTCTCTTGTCATTTTGTTTGTTATGCGTTCACTCTTTTATTTTTCTGTTTATCAAATTAATGTCAACAGCTATCCTAACAAAGAACCACTCAAAACTATGAACACGGTAATTATTTTTCTATAACCAAATATCTGAATAATGCCTGTAACAGCTATAACAATTGTTCGCCAGCCGGCAATGGCTTCCCACTATCGGTCAGCCTCAGAACACCAACCGATAGAGAAATGCACTCACACATTACAGAGATTAATTCCGGTTGGCGGGGGCACCAGCCGGTAGGGGAATAGACAATGTTATTACCGGGTTTTTAAATGCTTCAAGTGCTTTTAAACGATTGGAAATTTTTTCCTGCCATTCGCTGGTTATTCCACCCGCCTGGTAGGTATTGTCTTTGTCATAATTATCCTGTTCTGCTTCTTCATCCGCTGATGTCTTTTCATAAATTGCTTTTGCGTCTGAAAGTGATTTTGCGTTTTTAATGTCACGCCGCAGGATGCGCGCATATATTTCACAAATATCAAAATGCCCTTGTTCATGTTTGAGCGCTGTTGTGTCGCCATCATCTTTAATCCAGGATAAACTTCGTTTCATTCCAGCCCTGATTGTAAATGTTGTTTTATTATGCTCTGCTAAAAAATGAACGTCAATGCTTTTAACAATAGCACCAAGTTTATGTGTAAGCATATCAGGGGTTGCTTCATATAAAGTGGTATCACTTTTAGTTGGCTTTCCTTTAAAATCCTCAAAGACCAGGCGATGATTTTGAGACCAATACAATGTGTCACCGGTATTTTGTGCCCGGGCGTTTAGATTACAAAAAACGCTCAGGCAAAGCAGTATAAGATGAAACGGGCTTAAGCATTGATGCATGGTTAAAAAATGTTTTCGTTGTTATTACCGGGATGCTACATAAAGGTTTGCGGCAAGCTTCCTCATATAATGTTTTATGAAAACAATATAACTGCAATTATTTGAATAATGCCGGTAAAATATAATCTGAAAGCATCTTGTTTACCTGTGTGTGGGCGTAAGACTGGCCATAGGCTGTTGCCGTTATCACAATTACAAGAGGCTGGTCTTTAAAAATAATGATATAATTTCCTCCATTGCCTGCACAATAGTATGCTTCATAACTTTTATTGTTTGCCCGGAATGTTTTATTCCAAAACAAATAACCGTAAAACTCATTGTTTCTGCCTGCTATCTGCTTTTGTTTGGTGAAGGTCTTTAGCACCCATTCTTTTGGTATTACTTGCTTACCGTTCCATACGCCGCCATTTTTGTATACCTGCCCATATTTTGCAAAGTCCAATGCATTCATCTGAATACCTCCCGCTGTGTTAGGTACATGCTGTGGTGTATATTGCCACTTGTAGCTTGATATGCCTAATGGCTTAAAGAGCTTTTCACTGGCATATTGCTCAAGCCCGCCGGGAACGGTTTTGTTTAAGATGTCTCCTAAAACTACCACGCCTGCTGTAAAATAATGCCAGTTGCTGTTAACAGTATCTTTCTTAACCGGCAGGTCCAGGGCAAATTTCACCCAGTCGTCTGTTGGATACATATTTTCCTCGTTGCCGGGGGAATTGCCATCTTCATCATCACCATCAAAAACAGCACTCATGGTAAGCAAATCCCTGAGTGTTACCTTTTCTTTGTATGGGGAATAATTTTTAAAAGCATGTAAGTTGTAGAACGCTTTCAGCTGCTGGTTTTCGGAGTGTAAATAATTTTCATGAATGGCTATGCCTGTAATGGTTGAAGCGAATGACTTTCCCACCGAGCGGGGATCGTGCAGGGTATTACGGGTTTCACCATTAAAATATTCCTCCATCAATAATTTACCCTTTTTAATGACGACGATACTGCTTATCTTTTTAAACACACCTTCTTCTATATTGCCTTTCAGTTCTTTGATTTTACTGGTATCAAAACTTTCTTTGGATACCGCAAAACCGTTATAGGGTGCTACAGGGCTGAGTTTGATATTCGTAATATCAATAACCGGTTTTCGCTCTACAACCAGGTTTAAGTTGCCGGCAGCAATTAAATCGCCCACTTTAACCTCCCCTGCATCCACATAAGGTTTTATTTCCATCCGCAATAAATGCCTGCCTTCCGTTAAAGCAGTATCGCCACCAAAATACATAAACCTGTTCCAGAACGATTCACTCCAAAGCCCGTTGCTGTTTTCATTGTTAATAAGCGGTTTGTTTATAACCGTTGCGCTATGCTGAATTTTTGCATAGGGAGCCCCAGGATATAAATTGCTCCGGTAGATTAATTTATCATCTACAAAAAGGGTGAATTGATAATTGCCCGTTTTAACAAGCGAATCAGCCGTTAACCCGGGTTGTAATTGATGCAGGTAGTTGGTTATTGAATTACCCATGAAAGCAATAAAAAAAAGATTGCTTTTATTGGTTAGTTTATAGCCGGTTAAAAAATCCGAAGTTTTCAAGTTGGGCAATGCAATGTTATTTGCAGTAAAATATATTTTACCAATATTATTGCGCTGCAACTCCGAAGTGATGCCCTCTGTTTTTACAATGTCTTTCGTTTGTGCATATATGCATACGGTATGAATAACGGCCAAATAGCCTGCAATAAGTAGATATTTCATATTGAACCCTTATCTGATGGCGCTCAAAATTAAAACTGTATATGCTGTAGAAATAGAACGGAATTAGCGTGGCCGGTATTTAACCAAGTATTAAACTTCTGTAGGTGAAAGGTGTAACGCCAACAATATTCTTAAAACACCGGATAAAATGGCTTTGGTCTGCAAAGCCACACTCAAAAGCTATAGCGGCTAATGACTTATTTTTTACGGGCAGCAGTACCAGTGATTTTTGAATTTTCAATTTCCTGATATAATTGCCCAATGTGCAGTGAAAATATTTTGGAAAATCTCTTGAAAGATGGGTGGGGTGAATCTCCAGGATATCGGACAGCCCGGTAAGGGTAAGTTTTTCACAAAATGTATCGTTTAAAACCTCTCTTATCCTGGTAACCCAGACCGGTTTTTTATATAATGAAACATGGGTATCCTGCATGGTTTGTTCCAATAACTGCAACAATAAGTTTTCAATAGATAATGCGGATGTTTCATCATTTATTTTTGTTTCTTTAAAAATATTGTATAACAACAGTTTTGAACCGGGATTTCTAATATTTGTACTTCCGGCTAAATGTTCCAGGTGCAGGTTTACATGATGAAGCCATCTTTTTCCAAGTTCAATATGAAAGCCCCTGGTGAATCCCTTAGGTTTAATATTATAGTGCGGTTCCTGCCAATAGTGAAACAATAAATCGCCCGCCGAGCAGTTATATACTTCTTTTTTATTGCCTTCAATTACATTGCCCTGCAGAATAAAGGTAAAGTAGGCATTTTCATGATAATGCCAGTCCACTTTGTCTTGTGTGTATTCCGTGTCTGTCAGTGTAAGGCCATTAAGGAGCATCGTATTATTTGTCTGTCCATAAAACTGGCCTGTATGCAATAGGTTCATTGAGTATAAAATATCTTTTAAAATATCACGCAAAGTGAGTTCAGCATGTATGCAGGAACAGCAATAACGGTTGGTAAGCCCGGTTGCAAATACCTGACTGAAAAACTGAACGTTGAAGATAATTACAAATGTTCAACGGCAGTATCATGCTGTTCTTTTGCAAATTTGTTTATTATGCGTTCGCCATTTCTTTACTTCTGTTTATCAAATTAATGTCAACAGGTATCCTAACAAAGAACCACCCAAAACTATGAACACGGTGTTTATTTTCCTGTAACCAAATGTCAGCATAATGCTTGTAACAGCTATAACAATTGTTCGCCAGCCGGTAATGGTTTCCTTTGCCATTACGAGGCAAACAGAAAGGATAAGTGCGACAGAAGCAATGTTCACCGCATCTAAAAATGATGAAAAAAGTTTTGAGTTGCGCATTAGTTTTAGAAAAGGGTTTAGAAGCGCTACAAAAACAAAAGAGGGAAGAAACACGGCAAAAGTTGAAATCATTGCTCCTACAATACCGTTGATCTGGTAACCAATAAAAGTAACGGAAGAGGTAACGGGCCCCGGTGTAAATTGCCCCACTGCAATGGCATCAATAAGTTGCTGACGCGTTAAAAGCCCTCTTGAAACAAGTTCGGTATCTAAAAAAGCAAATAAAACATAGCCACTCCCGTAAAGTGTTGCCCCGATTTTCAAAAAGCTCCAAAATAAGTTAAGGTTTGTAGCAGCTATAATTGATGTGACAGGTACCTGCAAAAATGGAAAAGGCAACAGGCTGCTCAAGGTTTTCTTTTGTTTGACAGAAGTGTAAAATGTAAAGAGAAACCCTGCGCCAAACATCAATAAGATTTCATTGAAAACAAAAAATGACAAAGCCAAAACTAAAACCCCGATAATGCCTAATTCAGTTGATTTTAGAGATTGCTTTCCCAATGGATAAATGGCTGCAAGAATTATGGCGATTATGGCTGGCTTAATTCCATAAACAAAAGGTTCAACCTGTGGGAGTTGCCCATATAGTTTATATAACCAGGCAAAAATACCTGTAATAAAAACGGATGGCAGGATGAAACAACTTCCTGCAACGAGTAATCCTTTCCAGCCTCCTTTCTCCTTTCCCAGGTGAATAGCTAACTCCGTGCTGTTTGGCCCCGGTATCAAATTCGTGGCACCCATTATGTCAAGAAACTGCTGCTCGGTGAGCCAGTTTCTTTTTACGACAATTTCTTCTCTCATCATTGCCGTATGGGCCGCAGGCCCTCCAAATGCAGTAAAGCCCAGTTTCAAAAAGAGTTTGGCGATTTCTTTCAGCGCGTTATTTTCTTTCATTACTAAAATATTTCCTGTCCAGCGAAAAGCGACCGCCACCAAAATACAACAGGAATACGAGCAGTAAAGTCATTGCAAAATCAGTTCTGTATTCGTGTGCCATGGCCCAAAAACCCTGGCCCAGCAATATGGGTATTTTGGTTCTGATGAAAGCAACGGCCATGATCGTTAATAACGGAACAGCAGCCAGTCTTGTAAACAGGCCCAGCAATAACAATACTCCACAGGCTATTTCGAAAGTGCCGGTGAAATTTGCCCAAAATGCAGGGTTAACGAAACCAATTTTCATAAACCGTCCCGAACCCACCAATGCGGGGAAAATAAATTTTTGAAGCCCTTCCGAAAGAAAAATGAGTCCAACAATCAAACGTGGTATTATTGTGGGAACTGGTTGCGTATGTAACAACTTACTTTTCATCTTTCAGTTTGAAAACCTGGTTCGTGAATGGCGGCGTTGCAGGAATGGTAATTACATTAAATGCGTGTTGAGTTTCCTGGTGGCAATTGTTGCAGGTGTTTGTCAAAATGGTATAATTGCTTTTTAAATCCGTTTCATTTTTCTTTTGAATGGCATTGGTTATATTTTCCAGCGGTTCGTCAATCATATGAACAGATTGGGTTTCCGGCCGGTCGGTACAATATTTTTTAATATCGTCTAAACTTTCTTTGATCTCATTAATTTCAAAGCCGGCCAATTCCCAGTTTTGATTTATACCTGCAAACCAAAGCTTTGCGTGATGCACCTGGATACTGCTCATAAATTCGCCGAAGCCTGGTTTATAGCTGTCATTAAGTTGGGACTGTAAGCTATCAATCTTGGATTGCAAGGCTTGTGTTTTATCGGATTGCTGCTGGTTGCAGGCAATGCATGATGTTATTAGTAACGTTAAAAAAAACTGCTTCATTATTACATTTTTATAGTTGTACTGTTGTTGCAGCAGGGTAACATATAATGTTGAAGCATTTTGAAGGCACCGCCATAACGATTGGCCAGCCGGTACAAAATACTTAATGGAAAACAGATGTTGAAGTTAAGCACTAATGGCTAACAGCGTAAGATTTACAGAAACCGATGAACTGTTGGCAGACGTTACTGTTTTTCTTTTGCAAGCCCTTCTTGTATTTCCTGACTTGTCAATTCCCAGGCAGATTCAGTAGTTTCACGAGTCAACCAGTTTTTGCCAAGTCTTTTGTTGTGTGTTCGTACTTTATATTATTTGTTATTTACTGATTCGCAAGGGCGCATTTTATCTATGAAAAAAACGCCATCATAATACTTACACCAATCTAATTTTTTTTCGGTATTAATATATGTTTTTATATAAAAAGGTTCAGATTTTATGTTAGAATTATTAAGGTTTGAAAAGTCAACAAAATTGTATGCGATGCCTGAACTATGCATCCAATTTTCAATGCTATTTTTATCCGGCTTTGTAACTATTTCTGGTGAAACATTTCCTAATATCAATCTTCCTTTTCCTGAAAAACTTGTAAAGCCAATTATGTAAGTTTGATTTAGCAGAGATGTGTCTTGTGTAAAATAGTAACCCATACTATTATAGTCAATGCCGTTTGCATTTATCGCCGTTCCCTTTGCAATGTGCGTATTATGAGCCCAAACAATAATTTTTTCGTTTGTATATTTTGAACGCACGAGCCATTTTAAGTTTTCAGCCATCTGAAAATCATGTAAAGGATAGTTTTTCTTTGTTAGAATATATGAACTGTCATACCTATAATACTTAGCCATTTTAAATAATTGCACTTGTCCTTGCAAAACCTTAATGTAAAAACTGTCTTTAATTTCTAATAATTGCAACTGAGCGAGAATATTATTTGTATAATTAAGTAATTTATTCATATCTGTTTTGCTTTTTCCTTCTACTAAAGCAGGTGCTTGCTTTAATAAAGAACAATAGTCTGAATAAGCTTTTTCATTCTTTACAAACGGAATATTTTCTAAACGCAAAAAAGAATCAATTGCTTTATATAAATACCTTATGCTGTAACCTGTATAACCCCTGAAATCCATTCCTGAAAGCACAAGTTTCTGTTCAGCTTTTGATTGATTAACATAAGAGGTTAGCCATTGGAATTGCGAACATTGTGTCCATAATGGATAAATTGACAAATAGATCAAGCTATCCAAGGAAATACCACCATCTTCATATACCTTCCAACCATCGTTTAAAGAGAAGAAATCGCTTTCGAAAACAAGCACATTAAAGCCCATTCTTTCATGCAAAAATTTTATCAATCTTGTTTTAGCCTGAACAGATGTTCCATCACCATGATACAGCTCTCCAAGCATAACAATTCTTTTGGTGCCGATTGTTTTTCGTAAGATTTCTAAGTCTGTAAAATTTGTGTCGTTAGGGTAGATGCTTGTTATTGTTTTTGCATTTTTGAGAATATACTCTTTAATTGAACTTTGCCCGAAGCTTTGTTTGATTAATAAGAGGAAAACAAGAAGATAGGTCAATCTCATTAATATTATTTTTGAAGTAACGAAAGGCTGTATTTGCATGATGCACAACATGCTAATTTATGCTATAAAATACGAGCCCATTTCATAAATTATGAGAAGGCTGAATCTCTCCAGTTTTTTACCTGCATACAAATACAGCCTGCTTATTCTTATAGCAAGATGTTTAAAAATCCTTAGATAATCTCATCTGTGGGAGATGAAGCCCGGCCTTAAAAGATTTTGCGATACATGTGCTTCCGAAGCAGGAAGGAAACTCCTCACAATTTTGTTGTATCACCTGATAATTGAAAATCCTGCGTCCACAGTTAGTTCCGTTCCGTGTATATAGGAGGCTTCGTGCGAAGCAAGGAATAATACCGCATTGGCAATTTCGGAAGGTTCACCAAACCTTTTGAAGGGTATAGTTGGGATGATGCTTTGCATAGCGCCTTCAATTTGTTCGGGACTTAAACCTGTGTTGTTAAACCCGTTTGTTTTAATATATCCCGGGCTGATGCCATTCACACGAATACCTTTTTCTGTAAGCGCTGCTGCAAAGGTTTTGATAAATGACTGCACGGCTGATTTGGCGGCTGAATACACCGGGAAATTTGCTATCCCCATGCCGGTAACAACAGAAGTGTTTAACACAATAGCGCTTCCCGGGTTCATGAATGGTAATATTTGTTTTACGGTAAAAAATGTTCCTTTTACCAACATGTTGAACAACTCGTCAAAATGTGTTTCATCAGCATATGCAAGGGGTGCAAACTTTCCATAACCTGCATTGACAAACAATAAATCAACAGTGTCTGTATATTGTTTTACCTGTTCCTCTAAAAGCAATATGTCTTTCATGTCAGCGGCGTTTGAAACAATGCCAAAAGCATTTGTTCCTAATTTTTCCAAGGCTTTATTTACCGTTTCAGCACTTCGTCCCGTGATGATTACTTTACCGTTTTCATGAATGAATTGTTGGGCAGTGGCAAAACCCATTCCGTTTGTTCCTCCTGTAATAAGCGCGAACTTGTCTTTAAATCTTTGCATTGTTTTTTGTTTTAATTCCGTTGCAAAGATTGGAATGCATGCTGTGGCAGAAAATCCGGAACTTGCTGAATTTTGTAAAAAATAAAGCGGTCAGAAAAAATTTATCTTGCTTTTATTAGTTCGGTTGGTGTTTGCCCGAATTGTTTTTTGAAAGCAAAAGAAAAATGAGATAAATTTTCAAAACCTGTTTCTAAATATACGTCAACTGGTTTTTTGTTTTTTTCGGTAAGTTGGTAATGTGCCAATTCCAGGCGTTTCTGTGTCAGCCATCGTTGTGGCGTTGTGTTGTAAATCTTATGGAAATCCCGTTTGAAAGTTGTCAAACTGCGACCTGTCAGGTAACCGAATTTTTCCAAAGGCATATTAAACATAAAGTTCTTTTCCATAAAATTTGAAAGGTCAATTTTATGTGGCGCTTCAAAGTTGGCTAAAACGTTGTCAATGTCTTTATCTATTGTCCGCAAAACGCTAATTGCTTCCGTAATTTTTAGTGAAGCAATGTTTTCAGGAAATTTTTCCTGCATGTCAAAATAAGGTATCAACGAAGCAAGGCAACTTTCTAATAATGGGTGCTTGTTAAAACTTCTGATTTGTAGTGTTGGGGAAACTTTGGGTTTTACATTCAGGTTGGCGTAAAATTCCCTTAGCCTGTCAATGGAAAGATGCATTACAACAGACATGTGCGGTCGTCCGTCTTTCGGATAATTGATAATAGTTGCTAACTGATTTCTTGGAATGAGAAAAATGTCGCCTGTCTTAAACAAATAGTTTTGATGAGCTTGAATGATTTTTGTTTCACCGGAAATGAACCACACAAGCATATGGTGTTCAAACACAACTTCTGTCTTAAACAACTTGTCTTCATAGCAGGAAAGTTTAATGTCGTCTGTTATGTATTTTAGTTGAAAGTCCATACGCTGGTGCAGTTGCTAATTTACAAATATCAGTTAAGCTGAAATGTTATGCCCGTCAAATTTTCGCCTAATTCCCACAAACGTTTTGCGTTTGCTTCGGCCACCGAATAAGGTTTTACACCCGCGGAAATGTCTTGTCCTAAAGACAATTCAGCAATGTCGGTATCTTCACAATACACGCCGCCAATGTTGTTTAGCAGCGGACTTGTCGCACTCCAAATTGTTGTAGATGCACCTTGCGGAATTGTTTTGAGCGAAGCGGCAACTTCGGGCAACATATTTCCTTTTTCATCGCAAAAGCCCATTTGTATAAACATTTCCAATGGTGCTTCTCTTGCTAATTCTGTTCCTCCAATAGACCCCGGGTGAATTGAATATGCTCTTACGCCAAACTCTTTTGCCCGGTTGTCTAATTCAAGCGAAAACAGGTTAACAGCTGTTTTTGATTGCCCGTAACCTTGCAACGTTTCGTATGCACGATGTTCAAAATTCGGATCGTCAAAATTGAAAGGTGCAAATTGATGTCCTTGCGATGAAACGTTAATTACCCTTGCTCCGTTTGCTTTTTGGAGTGCTGTCCAAAGTTTTGCGGTTAGTTGAAATTGAGCCAAAAAATTTACGGCTAATTGCGATTCAATGCCGCGATGGTCCCTGCGTAGCGGAACCCACATAATTCCGGCGTTGTTGATGAGCAAATGCAGCGGTCTGTCCGAAGCTAAAAACCTGCTAGCAAATGTGTCAATGGAATCAGGATCTACTAAGTCCATTTCTTCAATTTCTACGTTATCAATTCCCTGCAAGTTTTTCTTTGCTTTTTCAATGTCCCTTGCAGGAACAATTACTGTAGCTCCTGCATTAGCCAGTGTTTTCACTGTTTCCAGGCCAATGCCCGTGTTTCCACCTGTTACTATAGCAGTTTTTCCTGTAAGGTCAATATCTTTAATTACTTCTGTTGAAGTTGATTTTGCATTGAAGCCCGAACCTATTGGTTTCTGTAATGCTCCGTTGTAATTCGTTTGTCCCATTTTTAAATTATTATGTTAAGACAAAAGTAGATGGAGCCCGGTGAAGCAGGTTTGTTCAAACGGCCAGATTTGCTTTGTTCAAACGGCCTTTTTTTCGGGTAGGGGGCAGGCCTGGTTTTCCGTCTGTCGTATCGGCTTGTGCGGTCGTTCTACCATGGCCTATAAAGTTATAATGAATGAAGCAAGATGGTTTTATATTTTTAAAGTGCGTGCAGTACACTTCATTCATTTTGTTGCTGATTATGCTGTTTTACTGGCTGTTCATGTGTAAATATAAAGCCAGCTTTCATGTATTGTTTTTGCTATTGAGCTTGCAGGAACTATAAATGCGACAAGGCAACAGCTTAAGTTTTGTTTGGAAATTAACGAATGTGTAAAGTATTATGTTTTATGACCGGTTGTTATTACTCATCCCAAAAACCTTCCGGCGCCTTATGTTTCTTAGTATCCCCTACCTGTATGCACTATCGTGTTGCACATTAATTATACAATTTCACTTGCATAGCCGGTTGCGGAAAGAATGAAAAATCTTAATCTTGTTATACATGTTGCAAAATGCTATTGTCTTTGTTTTATTATGCACCGCAGCAGTGGCAACAGTTGTATTAAAAAAACTGGATGCAAAAGCCGCTGTTGCCGCAGTTGTAATTGGTTTTATGGTTTGGCTTGGTGAAGGCTATACCGGTATTGCAATGCTGGCAACATTTTTTATAGCCGGTACGCTTGCTACATCCTGGAAGATGCGCACAAAACAACAAGCCGGTTTGGCAGAACAACATCGCGGGCAAAGAACAGCAGCGCAGGTTATAGCAAACGGTGGCGTTGCAGCCCTGCTATCATTACTATCTTTTATGTTTAGTGAACAACAACCCTTGTTGTTGTTAATGGTTGCATCCAGTCTTTCCTCAGCCGTTGCAGATACCCTGTCTTCTGAATTAGGCAATGTGTATGGAAAGAAATTCTATAACATTATGAACTTAAAAAAAGACCTGCGCGGATTGAATGGTGTGATAAGTTTTGAAGGAACATTAATTGGCATAGCCGGCAGCATTTTAATTGCTTTAATATATGCGCTGCAGGCAGGGTTTACGATTGACTTTTTATGGATAGTTATTGCAGGTACCGTTGGCAATTTAACCGACTCTGTTTTGGGCGCCACATTGGAACGAAAGCATATCCTGAATAATAGTGCCGTGAATTTTTTAAATACACTTACCGGCGCCGTGGCGGGTTTATTGTTGTATTATTTTTAGATATAGTCCTCTTTTCTTGCATGCGTAATAACAGGCGGTTTGCTCCATGAAGGCGGAACGTCAGTTGTAAGGAGTAATGGCATGGATAATGAAATACCGCCTAAATATTTTGATTGCTCCAGGTAAATAACCTCCCTGATTTTATAGAACCTTATAGCATACGAACACATAACACAAGGCTCATGTGTGGTGTATAAAATGCAGGCTGATAAATCATTTGTATTTAAGTTTTTAACAGCCTGCCTTATGGCTTCCATTTCTGCATGGCAGGAAATATCGTTTTTTGTTTTAACGGCTTCTTCGGCTTCACTTATTATGTCATCACCTTTTATTACAATAGCACCTACAGGGCTATTTCCTTTTTCCGCGGCCGCTTTGGCCAATACCAAACAGCGTTGTAAATAATAATGCGCATTTTTCATTTATGCAATATCGTAAGCAGTAAAATTATTATTGATAATAATGAAAGTTGCAAGCATGAACTTACGTTTTAAATTATAGCTGCTCTACAATTTCCAGCGATTTTTTTACGTGTTCATCAGGCGATATATGATCGGTTTCTGATGAAAAGACAGCTACAATCTCGTCGTTTTTGTTAATAACAAATGTTGTTCGCGGAATAAAGCCGTGTGAAATCTGCTGCCCGGTTACATCTTTAGCACCGGCTTTTGGAGGTATCAGCTCCAGGCCATAGGTAGCTGCAATTTTTCCGCCTTCATCTGAAGCCACGGGAAATTTTCCTGCACAATATTCAGGGCTGGATGAAAACGATTTCAACCGCTCAATATCGTCTGCTGATACGCCGATAATGGTGGCGCCCGCTGCCGTAAACTTATCTTTCATTTCGGCAAAAGTGTGTGCTTCCAGGTCGCAACCGCCTGTGTATGCGGCAGGATAGAAATATACAACTACGGGGCCTTTTTCAAGGGCTTCCTTTAAAGAAAATTCAAATTCATTGCCCGCCAGGCTGGCGTTGCTGGTGAACATAGGTGCTTTGGCGCCTTTTGATAATACTTTCATTTGTGCAAAGCTATGTTGATTAATGAAGAGCAAAAGCCCTAAAATTAAAAATAGCGGGAAATAATTTTTCTTTGACATGACAAATTGTTTTTAAATACGGTTATGACTCATAACTTATAAGGTTGCAGCTACATGAGTGCAGGCAGGAGGTTTAAACTTCATGTATTGTATAATAAAAGTACAAACTTTAAGATAGATACGGTGAATTTCGACGAGATGTAGTAAAGGCTTCGTCAAAGCCGCAACACCTCAAACAATTGCATGAAAAAACCGGCTGCCCTGAACGGCCGGGATATAGTATCTTTCTTGCCGGTTGATTAATATCTATTCCAGTACAATTAAACAAATGCTTGCATGATCAGTAAGTTTATCACGGGTACGGCACTGGCTGTTGCTTTTACCATGGCTGCCACTGCCCAAACAACAGAAATTCCCGACACTTCCTATCAGTTACCTCCTTTGTTAATCACGCAATCGGGCAAAGCAATTCATACGGCAGCAGATTGGGAAAAAAAGCGCAGGCCTGAAGTGCTTGCACTGTTTGAACAATATGTATATGGTAAAACACCGGTGAAGAAAATCCCTTTGCGGTTTGTTACCTTGTCTGTAAACACCACTGCACTGAATGGGGCAGCTACACGCAAACAGGTGCGGGCCTATTTTTCAAAAGATGAAAAATATTTTATGGACATCTTATTGTACCTGCCCAATAATACAGATAAGCCTGCGCCGCTATTTTTAGGTTTGAATTTTGGCGGCAATCAAACTATAGATACTGATACCGGAATTTTAATTTCAAAAAGATGGGTAAGGTATGATGAAGGGGCGGCATATAAAGATCATTATGCTACCGAAGCTTCCCGCGGCATACAGGCCGGCCGGTGGCCGGTACAGGAAATCATTAACCGCGGTTATGGATTGGCAACCATATATTATGGGGATCTTCAGCCCGACAGCAGCAATAGTGTTAATGCAGGCATTGCACCTTTGTTTTATAAAGATGGCCAGACAAAACCCGCCCCCGGTGAATGGGGCGCTATTGGTGTGTGGGCATGGGGCCTGAGCCGGGCTATGGATTACCTGGAAACCGATCCGGCGGTTGATGCAAAGAAAGTGGCCGTAATAGGGCATTCCCGCCTGGGCAAAACCGCCTTATGGGCCGGCGCGCAGGATAAGCGTTTTGCCCTGGTAATGTCCAATAATTCTGGTGAAGGCGGCGCGGCAATTACAAGAAGAAAGTATGGGGAAACGATTACCAAAATCAATACGGCATTTCCGCACTGGTTTTGCGATAACTATAAAGCCTATAACGACCGTGAAGATGCATTGCCTGTAGATTTTCATGAACTGGTGGCTTTAATAGCGCCCCGGCCTGTGTATGTGGCCAGTGCATCACAGGACCAATGGTCGGACCCTGCAGGAGAATATCTTTCCGCCTGGCATGCAGGGGAAGTATATAGGCTTTATAACCTCACCGGGTTGCCGGGCGCAGTGCCTCCTCCGATAAATACGCCGGTGGGCAGCGGGTCAATAGGTTATCATATGCGGAATGGCGGGCACGATATACAGCTTTACGACTGGCAGCAATACCTGGATTTTGCTGACAGGTTTTTTAAGTAAAAAATAAGCGGGTTTTGTGACTCAATTGCGACTACAGAAATCAGGATAATGAGATATGTAAAGATTTTTTGCGGGTTGCTTTTTACATTTTTTATCAGTCAGTCGTGTTCTCTAATAATTAAAGATCATGACAGAAATGCAATTGTTTTAAAAGATTCAATCAAGATTAATAATGACAGTAGTTTGTATTGGTATGAATACTCCAAACCATTTGGGCATAATTCCGTAAGCTATATCCAGGTTGATAATAGTTTTTGCAACCTTGATAGCCGCAAGGCATTAATTACAGGAGATCTGATTATGGGCATTGATACTGTAATCGATGATAAAATTAAATTTATCTGTGCAGATACCTTTTCTGTTTTACAGTCTTCCAGCTATCGAACTATCCTGATCCCATATAATTATAAATCGGTTCATGCTATTAAACTAAGGATTAATAAACCATTTTTTATTGCAGATTCCTGTAAGTGAATAAGGCTTGCGAACGGGCATGAATTGAAGTTGTGAAAGAGAATGAGCTTTTATACTTCGTGCCTGCAAAGTTTTTTCTGTGCTCATGACTTTGCTAAAGAGACATTCGGGAAAGGGAACTTCCTGAAAAAATATTTTTGTGTAATTTGATGCTCCAAAACATCTAAACCAATAAACTGTTTATGAAAAAGAAAATTATTTTCTCCCTTCTTATGTCTCTTTTCTTTTTGAATGTATTCTCTCAAAATCCTGATAAAGCTGAGCAACTAGTTAATGAAGGAATAAAATTACACGACGCAGGCAAATACGCTGAAGCAATTGCAAAATACAAAGAAGCGCTTACCACCGATGCTGATCATCCGGCAGCGCTTTATGAAATGTCGTACACCTACTACATAAGTGGTGTATTGGATTCGGCAATTGTTTTAGATGAAAAACTTTTGAAGATGAACATACCCGATAATACGCGAAAACAAGTGTATGTAAACCTCGGTTCTGTATATGATGATAGCAAGCAGCCGCAACAGGCAATTAAAACCTATAAACAGGGAATAAAAAAGTTCCCGGATTTCTATTTATTATATTTCAACCTGGGTATAACACAATATCGAAACAATGATAATGAAAACGCGATGGAGAATTTTCAGAAAGCGGTTACATTAAGGCCATTCCATGCAGGATCTAATAATGGAATGTATCAAATACTTGCTGATGAAAATAAAATTCCTGCTGTATTGACTGCAACAATGGTTTGCATTGCAGAAAAAAATACAAAACGTTCTGTTGAATGTGCTCAATTTATTCAATCGGCATTTGCGCCCACTGTAAAATCAGATTCAGCTAAAAAGAACATGGCCATTTATATTCCTTCATCATCATTATCGGAAGCCAAAGAAAATAATTTTTCTTCAGCAGAACTTGGTATATCCCTGATGGCAGCATCGCCTGACATAATGGATAAGCTTCAGTTAAGTACAGCAGTACAAAAATTGAAATTTCAGTTTGATGCGCTTTGCGGTTTTTTAGATGATAAAAAACAGAAAGGCTTCTTCTGGAAATTTTATGCGCCTTTCTTTTCTGACATTAAGAAAAACAATTACACAGAAGTATTGGTTAATCTCATTTTACAAAATACCGAAAATGAATCTGCACTTTGGGTTACAACCAATGAAACTAGAGTAAGTGAGTTTTATGGTTGGGTGAGTAAATATAACTGGCCAAACAAATAAGGGTTGCCTTTGCTAACTGTAGTTTGTAACTGCGGGATTTTTTTACTATGATCTGCTGTTTAACCACCTGGTGCTTCTGGCTAATTTATTTGCCTCCATAGTTAAAAATGTACGCAGGGTAAGACATTCTACAGCGAACTACGGGATTATTTTTATCTTTAGCTAAGACTAACACTCATATGCAAGACTTCCTGCCCACGCTTGGTCACTATTTGCCCTATCTTTTAATGATTGCTGCCGGCGGCGGATGTGCGGCTGCTGCAATGCGCTTTTCTGATAAAAGAGAATACTTTAAAAAACAGTACAATATTATTACCAATGAAAATGAAAAACAATCCATCGCCTGGTACAACAAATTTTTGAAACGACAGATTAATGCACAGGTAATGGGCATTGTTGTTTTTGGAGCATTGCTTTTCGCTTTTCGAGATGGCATTTCCAATCTTGTTAACTTTTCGGGGAGCGGCTTATATAATTTGCTGGCTTTATTAATTGCCCTTTTTTCATTTTGTATATGGCTGGTAAAAAAAAGTAACCAGCAAACCTTACAGGAAAACATGCAAACAGATAAAAGACCTCCTGTGTTATTTTTGCGGTCTTTTGAAACGGAAGGCGATGCACCGCTAACTATATTTGATGCAGTTAGTAAAGGTTCAAAAAAACTTATTACTTATGAAGATATTGCTATTGGCTATACAAAAATGGTTGGGCCTGTTATAGCCATTGCTTCACCCCTTAGAAAAGAAACCGAAATCGTGGGCGCCTCCAAAGGGTATGTTGAAGACTGGCAAAAAGCAATTCATCAATATATGGCCTCTGCATCGCTTATTATAATGCGTCCTTTCGGCTCAGAAGGTGTGCTATGGGAATTTGAGCAGCTTGTAAAGTTGAGGTATTTGCATAAAACCATTTTATATATACAATTGGGGGGCAAAGAAAACAAAACAAACAAGCGGCTATATCAATATAACGAACTGGCATACGACCATTTCAGGCAGTGTGTTTTAAAAGATTATGCAATTGATGTTGGCGATTATAATCCTAAGGCCCCCTGGTCTTTTTTTGATTCCGATAATAGGGTTTATGAAACCAATGACTACTTCGATATTCCTGTTTTCAGAAAAGTTTTTTATGAGCAATATTTAAAGTCACAGAATAAAACATTAATTGCCGTTAACTAAACAACAGCTTATATAGCAACAGGGTCGAGCGAACGGACGAAAAAGAAGTGAACATAATCAAGAACAGCAGTGATTTTAATCATTCTGCTTCCCACAATGTTTATATGAAATAGACGATCTGCAAATTTGCTTATATAAATTTCACGGTTAAACTTTTTCTTTATCAGTTGAATACTGAATAAAAAGTTACAAGCTTTAAGACGGATGCGGCCAGGTTTATAACTTCACCAGGAAATGCAAAAACTTTGTAATCATTACATTCGTACTGCAAGGATTTATTCATCATCATGAAACAAATACTATTCATCATTTCATTTTTTACCAGTCTTGCTGGTTATGCGCAGCAAGAAAAGTTGGCGCATGCTTTTACTGAAAATTTCAACGATTCCGTTTTACAAAATTTCAGGTATGGTTCCGCCGGAAATAAAGCCGCTTTTAAATGGCAACCCGGCGTTACTTCCAAAACAGAATCCGGCACCAAGGTGCTGCTGTTTAAAATAGATCCTGCAGACAGTGCGGGTGCCGGCCGTGGCCCTGAAATTATATCGAATGATTTTACTTATTATGGCACCTATGCTGCCCGTTTAAAAGTGCCCGATGTAAGAAATATTCAGCCAAATACAGGCGCTGTGGTGGGCTATTTTACTTATTATATGGACAGCGTGTATGGGCTGAGTGAAATAGATTTTGAATGGCTGGTGGCTGATCCTTCCATTATTTATATTGGTACCTGGACTGGCTACAACGGTGAACTTAAAAGAATTGGTCGAACCATCAATTTAGCCAAGGGAATTATTTACAATACCATTTATAAAGAAGGTTATGATGGAAAACCGGATACCTTAACCGGCGCTCAAAACCAGCCCGAAACCATTGAGGCCATTAATAACTATGATGCATCATCCGGGTTCTATACCTATGGATTTGACTGGCATCCTGACCGTCTAACCTGGTGGATGGTGCACCCGGTGACAGGTAAAAAAATTGTTCTATGGGATTACAGCGGATCGCAACGCGGCATACCACAACATCCAAGTTATTACCGCCTCAATTTCTGGCATACTAACAACTGGGGCGTTGAAACCAATGCCAATGCAATAGAGAAACCTTTGTACCCGTACGAGCTGGAAGTGGATTGGATGAAGTATGCTCCGTTTGATAAGTGAAAAATCTGCTGCTGCAAAAATTTGAAGCTACGTCGTAGCGGGGTCATCGTTAATGGCATTTATGCAAAGCCACGAGACCCGCGTCTTATTTTAATTCTTCATAATGAATAGGAGTAAAATGTTTGGTTTGTTGTAATTCATAAAAGCCTGCACTGCTAATGTTCAAATTCTCTACAGGAAGCCTTCGTTAATCTTATGACCAACGAATTAATTGCATGAATACTGCTTGATTTCATTATCAAACCCCTTTTTGGAGACAACACCAACAAGGCGGACACATGGCTTTGAGAAAGAGGCATTGCGGATAACGGGAGATAAGCTACATTCGCTATCTAATATTTCTTAATAATTAAATTTTTTATAGTGGACAACAAAAATACAGGAACCGTAAAATTCTTTAATACGGAAAAGGGTTTTGGATTTATTAAGCATGATAACAGCAACCAGGAAACATTTGTGCATTCCTCCGGACTTATTGATCAAATCCGGGAAGGAGATCGCGTAGAATTTAATTTGCAAAATGGAAAAAAAGGAATGAATGCTGTTGATGTAAAAGTTATCTGATGCCTTTGTTCTGCCTTTGCGAACAGGCATAGATGGAAGTTACATGAATGATGGGCTTTGTGTTCCGGTTACCCGTAATGTCCTTGCTCATACACATGGCTTTGAGGAAGAGACATGGCGGAGAAGGAAAGTGTACTATTTCTTTTGATTGCAACGTTTACACCTGAAGCATAATCATGAATAATAAAATGTCATGAAAAGATGGTTAATGCTTTTAGTGATTGCTTCATTGTATTGCAGTGCGTGCAAAAAAGAAGGAACTGATAATGCTGCCTGGTTTATAAAAGCAAAAATCAACGGAACGGAAAAAACGTTTTCCGGCAGTCCTTCTGCTTCGGAATATTCCGGCGACCTATCTGCAGGCTTTAGCATGAATGCAAAAAACGATTCTGATAATTCAAGCTTTTCGCTAGGCATTGTGCACCCTTTTGGCGTTGAAATAACACCAGGCTCTTATAACAAACCATCCAATGGATATTATCCAAGCGGTAATTATATAAAAGATACAGTTTCTTACGTGTCAGGAATTCTGCTGCCTGATTCATCAACTATACAAATTACAATTTCAAATCTTACCAATACAACTGTAACCGGAACTTTCAGTGGTACACTGCATAATCGTAATGATTCAACTGAGGAAATAACCATAACAAATGGTTCGTTTAATCTGCCTGTAAAATAAGCGTTAACGGTTTAAATCGCATTGCATGCTGCGCACATAGCTTGCAATGAAGACCTTAGTTATCCTTAGTTTATCACTACGGATTTATTTGATATGATCTTTTGTTTAACGCCGGATACAATCTGGCTTTTTCATTTGCCTCCGTAGCTGAAGACATACGGAGAGCGAAGAACATTCTACGGAGAGCTGGGGGTCACAAGGCCAACAAGGGCAGGGCGAAAAACATTCTACGGAGAGCTTTACGTCGCAGCAGGGTCTTCGTCAACATATGTGCAAAGGCACGAGACTCTGCGTTTATTATTTCAATTTTTTCTTCTCCGCAATGTCTCTTAACCTCGCTTCGTGTGTGGAAAGGACATTACGGTTTTTATGTACGCAATTTCGTTAAATCAACATTTCTTAATTCTCATGCTTGGCGTAGTCTCTGACTACGTCATTGTGTTTTCAAATCTCCTGATTTGATTTACTATAATTTTTTTAATTTGTAGTATGAGCCAAGGCTACCAAATCTATGACCAAAACAAACTCTATTACCTTACTTTTCAGATAGTGCAATGGATTGATGTGTTTACAAGAAACGAATACAAACAAATTATTGTAAACAGTTTTGATTATTGCAGACAGCATAAAGGACTTGAATTGTATGCGTATGTGATAATGACCAATCACCTTCATTTAATTGTACGTGCTAAGGAGCCATTTCATCTATCTGATATTATTCGTGATTTTAAAAAGTTTACTGCTAACCAATTATTTCCGTTAATGCAGCAACCAACAGAAAGCAGAAGTGACTGGATGATGAAACGTTTTGAATTTTCTGCGAAGTCGAATGCAAGAAATAGTGTTAACCAGATGTGGACACATGAGAACCATGCTATTGAGCTGTTTACACCAAAATTTACGCAACAGAAATTAGATTACATACATAACAATCCTGTTCGTGCAGGCATCGTTGAAAAGCCTGAAGATTATTTATATAGCAGCGCCAGAAATTATGCTGGTTTAAAAGCGATGTGTGCAATTGATTTTTTGTAGTGACTTGAAACGCTTGGCGTAGTCTCTGACTACGTCATCGTGTTTTTAAATCTCTGATTTAATTGTTTGAATAATGATGACAGATATGCAAATCTGAGATTTGCTTACGCTTCGACGTAGTCTGGAGACTACGCCGAACAATTACATTCTACGCCGAGCTGGGGCCAAACAACCAACATTCTACGCAGCTGAGAAAGCAGAAAACATTCTACGGAGAGCTGGGCCCTGATCTCTTCATGCTGCAGCTTACATTTTTCTTTCGATACAAATAAAGGTAAATAAGGCAACGCCGGTCATCATCTTTTTTAATGATTTTCCTTTCGTTTTTAAAAAATCATCTTTTTTAACGATTGTGCGCCGTATAGAGCTCCTCTAATTTTGGTTCATAGATCATTGGAAAATAAAATGAATGCATGAAAAAACATAATTTATTTCCCGACAGCTTTCCTGCTTGTGATTTTATTCTGTCCTCAAATATTTTGGAACAAACATGATGCTTGTACAGCTGATAAAACTAAAGTAATGCTCACACTTGATCTTATTAACAGGATGGCGGCCAGGACACGAGCAATCATGTTTAAAGACGTATTGCCCTGTTCAAAAATAATGAGCACCGATTGGAAAGTTTACAAAATCAATCCAACTGATTCCTGAACAAAAGTTTTAGAATATGAAATCTGCCAAACCAATATTTTTATCTTACATGTTACTCATGCTGAGTGGTGCAGGTATTGCCCAAAAGGAAACGTTTGATATTGTAAGTTATATAGCTCCTGCCGGTTGGAATAAAGACGCTAAAGATGATTATGTTTCTTTTTCCAGAATTGACGGCGCAAGCTGGAGCCAGATTGCCGTTTATAAAAGCAGGCAAAGCAGCGGTAATATAGAAGAGGATGCGCAGAAAGACTGGCAGGATATTGTGCTGGTGGGCCATACCATAGAACAGGAGAGCAAAACCCCGCCAAAATCTGCCGACGGCTGGCAGGTAATGAGCCGCAGTGGCGTATGGCAATACAATGGTGCAAACGCAGCAACGGTGCTTACAACTTACAGCAACGAAACTATTTGCATAAGTGTTTTGTGGAATGGCACTGCACAACCCTATATGAAAAATTTAAAAGACTTTATCACGAGCATAGCGTTGGATGCAAATAAAGTATCAACGGCGCAAAGCAACCCGGCAAACAATGAACAACAAAGTGGCCAGAAAACCGGCGAAAATAAAAACACCACAAGCTCCGCAGCAAATACTTCCATTGTAGGTTTATGGGTAACCAATCAGGCAGAAGACAACGGTTTTATGAACGGATACCGCATGTACACCGGAGGATACATGCGAAAGGAATACCAATTTAACGCTAATGGCACTTATTTGTTCCGCATTAAACAATGGCTAACAAAGGCACCTGATATCATTTTTAGTTATGAAAGCGGAACATATACAGTACAGGGCAACCAACTTATCCTCACGCCAAAAAGCGGGAAAGCCGGATTTTGGGGAAAGAAATCAAGTACTAAGGAATGGGGGCCTCTGAAAAAATCATCCACCCCAAAACTTGAAAAGACCACTTATACTGTTGAAACAATTAGCGACCCAACTTATGGCAATTCCTTAATACTTTATACTGATAAACCAACCGAAAGAGATGGCGGCCAGTTTAATGACCCTCCTTACCGGTTTGCATATACGCAGCGAAAAGAATCGCTTATTGATAATCCGCCCGGGTTTGAAAAGGATGCCGGAACTGCTTCGGGGCAAACTTCAAATTAACCGGACGACTACAAGCTGTAAAACTCTCAAAGGAATTTAAAAAATTATCAAATAGATTTCAATGCATCAAACAATCATCGCTTTTAAAATGAAAAAGATTGTCCTTCTTTTCGCTTCAGTATGGTTTGTGATATTTTCAGTTGCGCAAACAACCAACCCTGCTACCACCAAAGAAGTGCAGGATAAAATAAAACAGGCACAGCAGCAATTAAATAAATTAACACCGGAGCAAAAAAAGATGATGGAGCAAATGGGCATGTCCACCACCCTGCCCGCCATGCCAAACGGCCTGAGCGATGCGGATGTAAGAACGGCATTGGGCGGAGATGCATTTTCCGTTCCTGCAAAAAATGCAACGCTAATTGCTGCCATTCCTGCAATAACCCTAACAGCAGCAACACTTCCTTCCTATATACAATCGCTGAATGCGTATATTGAAAAAAACATTGCCGCGGATGCAAAACCTGTAGCGAAAGAAGTGTATGATTTTTTTTCAATCAATAAATATACGCCGGAGGCAATAGGCAATGAAGCAGTTGGTTTCTGGTCTATAGGCAGGCCGGAAATAGCAATATACGTCATAGGTCGTGCCTGTAGCAACAATGCATCAGATGCAGATTTGCTGAGCAATTTTGCGACTATGCTAAGTATGGGTGGGGCGCCGCATCGTGCTATTCCGCTATTGGAATATTTGAATAAACAATATCCCGGCAATACAACGATACTCAACAACCTGGGGCAGGCATGGTTTTACCTTGGCGAAACAGACAAAGCCAATGAACAACTGAATAAAGTAGTAAAAGCTTTTGCGTATCACCCGCAGGCTAACTACACCCAATGTCTTATTGAAAAAAGCAAGGGTCATACGGTAACGGCCATTGAGAAAATGAAAAACAGTCTTGCCTACAGTTTTTCTCTGGACAAAATAAATATGCTGAAGAAACTCGGCTATAAAGTGAAAGGAACGGATATGCGTATTCCTTTTCATCCAGACCCTGACCCGCTGGGATTGCAAAACTTTATCCGTCCCGATGTTCCCGCATCTTATACTGATGAATTAAGATTAAGCGCCGACTGGGATGCGTTTCAGAAACAGGTAAATGAAAAAAGTATTCAACTGGCAAAAGACCTGGTACCATTTCAGCAGGCCAATGCGCAAAAAGCACAGCAGGCTTATGAAAAATTTGCCGGAAAAAGCGCAGAACAAATCCTGCAAATGAAAGCAGGTAACGCAACAAAAAGCAATTTGTACGAGACTATCGCCCAACGCAACCTGGAAGAAATGGATAAGGATGGCGGTGAAGCTTACCGGCTTAAAAAAGCAATCGCCGCTATTGATTCGCTTCGGAAAGATTTCCAGGCAAAGGATGAAGCTCAACGAAAAAAGATTGAAAAGCAAAACAGCATCACAGCGACTGGTGAATCTGAGCTGGCAAAAAAAGGTGAAAACCTGGGCTATGATAACTGCGTGGTGCAACAGCAATACAGTGAATGGGTGTATAAAAACTACAACAAGCTATTGGAAGAAGCCTATAAAAATTATTTGCACCAGTTGTATGTAAAAATTACGGAAGAATTGTACTGGAAGCAATTTGTGCAAGACGACACTGCGTTTGAAGCCACTAAAATTGCTGCAAAAAAAGAATGGCTGGAAGCCATTGGAAATACAAGATACATAGCCACCAATAAATATGGCGCTTGTGAAACAGCGGAAACAAAAACATCAAGGTATAAACTTGCTGATTTTGATGAGATGCACTGCAATTACAAATCAACACTTGATTTTAAGGTATGTACCATGGCATTTGAATGTGGTAAGTCATCTATATCATTTGATGCCGGCCGGCTGAGTGGTAATTTCCATTTCAAGTCTGATAATGCGGGGATAGACCGCTTCGTAAAAGGTACAATGGAGGCAACGGCCATTGACAAAAGTATTTCCACCAGCAAGGGGCCGCTGCAAGTTGGTGCATCCGTAAAAGCCGGTATGGGAATGGAATTGAGCAGCCGTGGAATTGAAGATGTATATGCTACCGGGGAAGCTAAGGTAACCATCGGTTCTAATACGGTAAGCGACCCGGCCGGTATTGTAAACAACCCCAGTATAAACATCACCGCTTCGGGTAGAATGAGTTTGATATCCGGAAATATGACCGGAGCCATCAGCGGGTTTGGAAAATAATCATGCGTAAAAAATCACCAACAATTTTTCAGATGAAACAAATCTTCGCTTTCAATATTGTATTGGCGTTCTTCTGTATGCAACAGGTACAAGCACAACCCTGCAAAACCAATGCAGAGGTAGAAACGGTGCCTGGAAAATATCAAACAGCAGCGCAATATCCCTGGCCTGCAGTAAGGGCGGAATATTTCAAAAATATGAGTACGGCTGCCGACAAAATTATGGCTAAGCAAACGTTGAATCAGATTGAGAAAATAGAAGCAAAAAGTCATGAAGGTTTTATACTCACGGGAGGTAACTGGGAAAATATGTATTCAACAAAGGGATACGCTTATTATGGAACTACTAAACTGGGGCAATACAGTTTTGAGGCTTCGCTGCACGAATTCTTTTGCCTGAATGGTAAACTGAAACGCAATGATGAGGCCGGAACTATTCTGCGGATTTATGTGAATGCAATTCCCACCAACACCTTGGGTAATTTTTTAGATTATCCCTTTGGTAGTAGTATGGGGGAATATGATTTTGGTTTTCAATTTCAGGATTGGAAAAATCATCAGCCGGCTAATGCACAGGATCCGTTAGTACAGTTGTTCAATTATTTTTCCTGTAATAACGACCAGTTGATAAAAGCCATTAATACCGGGCAAGGCTTTTTCCAGGATGTGGCAAAAGAAGACATCAAACCCAACAATCGCAATAATTTTATTTATCGCTATTGGTTTGTGAAGAAAAAAGATCCCGTATTAGTGCCCGTGAGCAGGAAAGAATACCTGCAAGCTCTTTTGGAATATTATGAAAGGGAAAAATTATATTTTCCAAAGCTGATTGCAGAATTGACCTCCAATCATAATAATGCAATTGAGCGAAATTATGGAAATTGGGAAGCGGATGTGTCAGATAAAATTGCTAAAGTAAAAAAGATATTAAGCGATAATAATGAAGACTGGTTAAAACAACAGGCAATAATAAATAAATTAGAAGATGCATCTCAAACCTATAAAGCTGGCCTGAAAGAAAGAACCAACTATAACCGCTTCTGGAAATTTTATGACAATGAACCGAAAAGTGAACCGCTGTATAAATATAATCCTGCTTGTTTTACAAATGCTGCGCAGGAGCCTGTAAAACCACGTGTAATTACAGTGGCCTTTCGGTATGTAACGATTCCTGCATCACTCAAGCTGCTAAGCAATTTTACACAGCAATTTGAT
>NZ_JBQCIT010000044.1:0-47222 GCF_051953455.1 Parafilimonas sp.
CATTACCATCAATTTATCCTTTTTTGCATTGTCCTGGAAAGCCTGCGGCGTGCGGCTTGATGCTGCAAACTGGGATGCTGCGTTACTTGCCGCATTATCTGTTTCAGCGCTGGTTTCAATTGGTTTTGTTAAATAAGCAATCTTATAACCGGTTTCACTTCCTTTCTGGCCGAGTATTTCAACGTAATGATAACCATAAGCTGTGTGAATAGTTTTTGTTTGACCCACATGCCCGGTAAAAGCAAAATCATTAAAGTTTTCGTCCATTTGGCCTGAAGGGAAATTTTCGTACCTGCCACCGCTTGCTTTACTGCCCGGATCATCTGTATATCTAGCCACAACAGAATCGAAGGGAACGCCTGATTTAACCAAAGCGATAGCGCTATCCAGTCTCTTTAAAGCCGCACTGTCATCCCTCACGCGAATAAGCGTTCCGCTGTTTGGATCTTGCTGGTGCGTTGCTACCAGGATGTGACGAACAGATGCCGAATCTGGTATTTGCTGTTTAGCAACCATTTTGGCAATGGCATAACTGTTGCCGTCAAGATAAGGCCCATACACCTGGCCCGGCGCCAGTCTGAACAATGAATCTTTTATAGTTTGTTTTATTTCTTTACCGCCAATTACACTATTGTAATAATTATTATTGCCGGATGATTTTGTACTCAAAAATGATTTTTCATCATTGGTGGATGCAAGCTCAGGTTTAAGCTGCTCCAGCTCGTGCCGAACCGCAGATGAATCTGCCGAACTTGGATTTGCATTGAAGGAAACATAAGAAATAGTACGTGTTTCTTCATCCCTTTCAAACTGGGAGGAATGCTTTTTAATATAAGCTTCCATGTCTGCGGTAGAAACCTTAACTGCACTGTCTGCAATTGAGCTGTACGGAACATATACATATGATGCTTTTGCAATTGAATTGTTATCAGCATTCATTTTCTCCGTCATCCACTTGGGTATATAAATGGCGCCGGTTATAAGCGACTCATACTTCTGTGCTTTTGTTTGCATAACCAGCGGATCAATATATGCTTCGTTAAAGCTGGCAACATTGGGATCGGCGGAACGGTTCTTTAATTCCCCTATTTGTTTCTTTGCCGTATTCACATCATACATGCCCGTTTTAGGATCAGTAAAGAACTGCTGCATGAACTGCGGGGGATTGCTGCCAAACAACAAATCAGATTTTTCATTACCGGTAACAGTTATACCAAGCTTTTCGGATTCCTGGTCCATCAAAGTTTGATTGATCATATAATCCCATACCTGCGGAATTAACATGCTGCGGGAATACTGGCCGTTATTCATTTGCTCATAAAACGCTACTTTATGTTCAAATTCTTCGTGCTCAATTGACTGCCCGTTAATTTTACCAATAGTGGTTCCCGAACCTGCAGATGCATGACCTTTATTAAAGAAATAATCCTGCAGAATAAAAGCGAGCAGAGATATTGCAATCGCACCAAAAAGTATCCAGGCTGCTCTCTCCCTGATTTGTTGAATGAGTGACATAGTGATTTTTAAAGGATGGCAAAAATAGGGGAATTGAAGTTTTGAACAAATTGTGGAAAACAAAGCTTCCTTATATATTATTCATACTTTCAAACATCCCAAACATTTTCTGTGAAACGTAAATTCACATCACCCTGTTTATTTCATTGATTTTATGTGGGGAAACCTCATTTTTAATTTTTCCGGGCCTGCATAAATGGAGAATAAAAACAGGCATTTTCACCAGCGGCTGCTTTTTAGGCATTCTCAACACAATTTTTCAAATTGCTTCTAACATTTATAAATTGTGAATTGCTTCAGGCTAATTCTCACACCGCTTATATCAACACATGTTAAAATCTATTCACAATACAGGCCGGTTATATATTCTAATTGTGAAATTAATGTGGAATAACTATGGATAAGCTGCCCGAGTTTAACTTTGCATAGTGTGAACAAATAAGTTTTAACCATATTCACACTTGTAATAGTAATAGGTTCTTTTATTAAAATATTAATATAAATATATTATGGCAGATATCAACATTAATGAAGCGGATATAGAATTGAAAGGTTTTGTTGATGTGGACATTAACCCCACGCTCGATCTTTTTCATGAAATAGAACGTTTGAAAAAAGAGAAGAATGCCGTGGTGCTGGCGCATTATTACCAGGAGCCTGATATACAGGATGTGGCCGATTATATCGGTGATAGCCTGGGGCTTGCCCAGCAAGCCGCTAAAACCAGCGCTGATATGATTGTATTTGCCGGCGTACATTTTATGGCTGAGACAGCTAAAATCCTTAATCCGTCAAAAAAAGTTGTGCTGCCCGATTTAAAGGCCGGCTGCTCCCTTGCAGATAGCGCCCCTGCCGCCGCGTTTAAAGCTTTTAAAGAGCAGCATCCCGGCCACGTGGTAATCTCTTATATAAATTGTACGGCCGATATAAAGGCTATGAGCGATATTATCTGCACGAGCAGCAATGCACAAAAGATTATTGAAAGTGTTCCCGCTCATCAGCCTATTATTTTTGCGCCTGATAAAAACCTCGGCGCTTATCTTATTAAAAAAACAGGAAGGAATATGGTGTTGTGGAACGGCGCCTGCATGGTGCATGAAATTTTCAGCCAGCAAAAAATATTAAAGCTTAAAGCGCAGCATCCCGATGCAAAGCTTATTGCACACCCTGAATGCGAAGAAGCCATATTGCAGTATGCGGATTATATAGGCAGTACTACGCAGCTCTTAAGATTTGCTGCAACAGATGCAGCCAATAAATTTATTGTGGCCACAGAAACCGGCATCCTGCATCAGATGCAGAAAGATGCGCCCGGTAAAACTTTTATACCGGCGCCGCCTGATAATATGTGTGCCTGCAACGATTGCCCGCACATGAAGCTGAATACGCTTGAAAAACTATACCTGTGCATGGAATATGAACAGCCCGAAATTTTAATGGATGAACAAATTAGACTGGCTGCTTTAAAACCTATACAAAGAATGTTAGATATAAGCAAAGCGGCAGGGCTTGGCGGTTAAATATTTCTTTTAATAAAAAAGGCGGATACAAAACTTGCATCCGCCTTTTTTACGCGTAAGAAGTTCGTTATAGATACCTGTCGCCTTTTTTCTTTTTTACTTCTGCCAAAAATTCTTTTACCTGTTGCTCTTTATCTTTTTTGCAAACTAATAATACATCTTTGGTATCCACCACTATAAAATCTTCCAGGCCCTGCAATACCAGTAATTTATTTTCTTCTGATGATATCATTGTGTTTTCCACATCAAAAGTTATAACATGTTCGCCGGTTATGGCATTGCCTTTTTTATCTTTTTCAAGATTGGTGTAAGCGCTGTTCCAGGTACCGAGGTCGCTCCATCCAAAGTCGGCAGGAATAACATATACATTCTCGGCTTTTTCCATAATGGCATAGTCAATGGAAATGCTAACACATAAAGGATAAATGCGCTGAAGGGCATTCTTCTCTTCAGGCGTATTAAAATTTTCCTTTTCTGCCGCAAACAATTCATACATCTCCGGCTGAAATTGTTCAAAAGCAGCTAATACATCTTTAGCGGTCCATATAAAAATACCGGCATTCCATAAAAAATCACCACTTGCTAAAAATGTTTGGGCCAATTCAAGATCAGGCTTTTCAGTAAAAGTCTTTACTTCATACACATTATCATCCTGCACAGTGCCCAGGTCGTATTGTATATAACCATAGCCTGTATTTGGATAGGTTGGCTTTATACCCAGCGTTACAAGTGCATTATTATTTTTGGCAAACTCCAAGGCCTGCAGGCTTAGTTTTTTAAAGATGTTAACATCAATAACCAGGTGATCACTTGGCGCAACAATCAGCGAAGCTTCCGGGTCTTCCTGTAAAAGTTTAGAGGCAATATAAGCCACACAGGGAGCTGTATTTTTCCGGCTGGGTTCTGCCAGGATGTTTTCCGTGTTTAACTGCGGCAATTGTTCTTTAACTATATCCACATATTCGTCTGAAGTTATTATGTAGATATTTTCAGGTTTGATAAAAGATGCATATCGCTTATAGGCAGATTGTATAAGCGTTTCACCTGTACCAAGAATATCTAAAAACTGTTTTGGAAAAGAGGCACGGCTTTTAGGCCAAAATCTTGTACCTAAACCGCCAGCTAAAATAGCTACGTAGTTATGTTTGTTCATTGCGGGGCTAAAGTATTAAATTATTCCTTCACGAATAAGGTCGTGCAAATGTATAAAACCGAGATAAGAATCATTTTCATCCACCACTATTAATTGCGTGATGCTGTTGCTGTTCATTTTTTCAAGCGCTTCTACTGCAAGCGCAGTATTCAGTATGGTTCTGGGGTTTGCCTTAGAAATTTCAGATGCTTTTAAATGTTTTACATTATCTGTCTTCTCAAATAACCTTCTTATATCGCCGTCTGTTATAATGCCTGTTATTTTATTATTATCGTTTAAAACAGCCGTTGCGCCCAGCCTGCCGTCTGATATGGAAAAGATGACATCTTTAAATAAAACATCTTCCATAACGGAAGGGCTTTCATTCATTGTATAAATATCATTCACCCTTAAATAAAGCCGTTTGCCCAGATTGCCGCCCGGATGAAATTTTGCAAAATCATTACTGTCAAAACCATTTAGCTGCATAAGGCAAACAGCCAGGGCATCGCCCATAACCATTTGCGCCGTTGTGCTGCTTGTTGGCGCAAGATTGTTGGGACAAGCTTCCTTGCTCACTGTTGTATTTAAAAAGATATCCGCATTCCTGGCAAGAAAAGAAACATTATTGCCGGCAATGGCAATGATAATGTTGCCTGAATTTTTAATTAAGGGAACAAGCACTTTTATTTCGTCACTCTCGCCGCTTTTACTCAGTATGATAACAATATCTTTTTCCTGTATCATACCCAGGTCGCCATGAATGGCATCTGCGGCATGCATGAACAAAGAAGGCGTGCCGGTAGAGTTTAATGTGGCCACAATTTTCTGGGCAACGATGGCGCTTTTACCTATACCCGTAATAACCACCCTGCCGCCTGCCTGGCGGATGGCATTCACGGCCTTATCAAAAGAATCGTCTATAAAGTTTTTAAGATTGGCAATAGCATTCGCTTCCTGTTCTATAGTATAAAGTGCAGAACGTTGTGCGCTTGTTTCCATAACCGGCAAAAGTACATTCTTGTTTTATAGTGATATAAATACACGCAAACAACTTTAACGAATTAAGCATTAACAAAAACTTATTATAACTTATTTTTGTTTCCACCATCTGAAAGAACTACCAAAGCAGCCCGTTTTTGAACCGGCGGATTTTGGCAAATAGAATGGAATTTGTACCTTAAGAGTTTTTATAGAGCTCCCGTTTAAAAAAAAGAGAGACGGAAATTTGTGAACAATGGCAAAAAAATCACTTGCAAAAGAGTCAACTGAAGTGTTGACTGAGAAAAAGAATACTGCAAAAAAAACAGTTTCTGGAAAAACCAAAAAAAATCCAAACAGCAACCACGACATTTTCGCTGCATTACAACATCATTTTGGGTTTGAACAATTTAAACAGGCACAGGAAGAAGCCATAAACAGCCTGCTCAGCGGCCGTGATACATTCGTAATAATGCCCACAGGCGGCGGCAAAAGTTTATGTTACCAGTTACCAGCCATGATGCTTGATGGCTGTGCCATAGTCGTAAGCCCGCTTATCGCTTTAATGAAAAACCAGGTAGACCTGGTAAGGGGTTATAACGAAAACGATACGGTTGCACACTTTTTAAATTCATCTCTTAATAAAGGGCAGATAAAGGAAGTAAAGGACGACCTTACAACCGGCAAAACAAAACTGCTCTACGTGGCGCCCGAAACTTTAACCAAACAGGAAAACCTTGATTTCTTTAAGGCATTGAAGATTTCTTTTTTTGCGGTGGATGAGGCGCACTGTATCTCGGAATGGGGGCACGATTTCAGGCCCGAATACAGGCGGCTGCGGGAAATGATGGATTCTATCAATGATGAAATACCTGTAGTGGCATTAACCGCCACGGCAACGCCTAAAGTGCAGAGTGATATTGTAAAAAACCTCGGCCTGCGCAATCCGAATATCTTTATATCGTCTTTTAACCGCCCCAATCTTTATTATGAAATTCAGCCGAAGGTTAAGAAAGAACAAACGGTAAAATCCATCGTTCGTTTCATCACCAATATGGCGGGCAAAAGCGGCATCATTTATACGCTTAACCGCAAAACCACCGAAGAACTTGCTGATGTTTTGATGGCTAATAACATTAAAGCCGTTGCTTATCATGCCGGTCTTGATTCCAAACTAAGGGCCGAAAGGCAGGACCAGTTTTTGAATGAAGATGTGCAGGTAATTGTAGCCACCATTGCATTTGGCATGGGCATAGATAAACCCGATATCCGGTTTGTTATTCATTTCAACATACCCAAATCGATAGAAAATTATTACCAGGAAACAGGCCGCGCCGGCCGTGACGGGCTGGAAGGAAAATGTATCCTGTATTATTCGCATAAAGATGTGAGCAAGCTGGAACATTTAATGCGCGATAAGCCATTAAGTGAACGCGAAGTGGGTGCGCAATTAATAAATGAATCTGTTGCTTACGCCGAAAGCTCCGTGTGCAGGAGAAAGATACTGCTGCATTATTTTGGTGAAGAAAGGGAAGAAGAAAACTGCGGCGCCTGCGATAACTGTCTTCATCCAAAAGAAAAAATAGAAACAAAAGATGAAGTGGTAAAAGCGCTGAAAGTAATTAAGGCGCTTGATGAAAAATTCCCCGCAGAATATGTGGTGAATATTTTAATTGGCAAGCTTACGCCGCAGGTAATGATGTTCCGCCATGAGAAGTTTCCTGAATTTGGCCTGGGTAAAGAAAAAGACGAGCATTTCTGGAACAGCCTTTTACGGCAGATGCTGCTGGGCAATATTATAAGAAAAGATATTGAAGAATACGGCCTGCTTAAGTTTACGGAAGCCGGCGTTAAGTTCATGAAAAAGCCCGTTTCATTTAAAATTGTGCTCAACAATTTATTTGAAGAAGCGGATGAAGATGATGATGAAAGCGAAAGCAGCGGCGGCGGTGCGGCAGCAGATGACAGGCTGTTTGAAATGCTGAAAGAACTGCGCCATGAAGAAGGCAAGAAGAAGAAGCTTCCGCCGTTTGTTATATTCCTCGAAAGTTCGCTGCAGGATATGGCCACCATGTATCCCACTACTTTGGCGGAGCTTGAAAAATGCCAGGGTGTGAGTAAAGGCAAGGCGCTGAAATTTGGAAGGCCGTTTGTGGACCTTATAGCCAGGTATGTGGAAGAAAATGATGTGGAAAAGCCCGATGATTTTGTAATGAAATCTGTGGTGAATAAAAACAGCAACAAAATTTATATTATTCAGAACATAGATAAAAAGATACCGCTGGCCACTATTGCCCGCAACAAAGATTTAAGGCTGGATGGTTTGCTGGAAGAAATGGAAACCATTGTGGCAAGCGGCACCAGGCTTAACCTTGATTATGCCATTGACGATATGAACCTGGATGATGATGATAAAGAAGAGATAATAGATTATTTTAAGAATTGCCAGGATTCATCGTTACAGGTGGCGCAGGAAGAATTATCCGACAGTGGCTATAATTGGGAGCAGCTTAAAATAATGCGCATTAAGTTTTTAAGCGAATTTGGAAACTGATAATTGTTCTTTTCTTATACAAAAGCCTGTGGTTTTAAACCGCAGGCTTTTTCTTTTTATGATAATACAGGTGTAGCCCAGGTATTAAAAAAATTTTCTTTTGGAAATGACACCTGGGAACAACGGAATAGCATCTCGTAACCCCGGAATGACACGTGGGATTAACGGAATGGCAGCTCTTAACTTCGGAATGGCATCCGGGAATAACGGAATGGCAGCTCTTGACTTCGGAATGGCATCTGAGATTAACGAAATGCCATCTCTTAGCTTCGGAACCGCACCTGGGATTAGCGAAATGCCATCTCTCAGCTTCGGAATGGCATCCGGGAACAACGAAATGACATCCCGCAACGGCGGGCAACCATTACACAACAGCAAAAAAGCGGTGAATCCTTAAAATAAAACCGCTGAACACTTTTATTAATCACTAAACCAATCATTATGACACTACCACAAACTGCCAAACAAAACATGTATTATGCAGTAGCTGCATTTTTTCAAACCAATGCTGCTGCCTTCGCCGGGTTTACAAGGGTGCAAACCGAAATAACCGTTTTTAACCAGCAAAACACGCAGCTTGAAAATTATATTAATGCACAGGCCGGCACCAGCAAGGGGATAACCACCCAGAAAAGAACGCTGCTTGAAAATATGGCCGACCTTACCGTAAAAACCAGCCGCAAAGCGCTCGTATATGCTGTGGACAACAATAACGATGAACTGCAGCACCTCTTTGACGTGCAGGTGTATGAACTGGAAAAGAGTACCACTGCCAAAACACTGGCTGCCGTGCAGAATATTTATGCAGCCCTGCAGTCTTTAAACGGCGCGCTGGCCGATTACCGCGTTACGGCGGCAGATATTACCGCCATTGGCGATGCGATTGCGGCCTATAAAGCCGTGACCGGTGCGCCGGAAAATGCACAGGCGGCATCTGAGGCAGGTACCAAGGGTATAGAGGCCACTATGCTGCTTATTGATAAAAGCCTGAAGCTGCTGGATAATCTTATTATCAACGGTATGGATGATAACCCCGGGCTGGTGAATGAATACCGCGAAGTGCGCAAGGTGAAAGAAATGGGCACGCGCCATACCGGCCTCATGGCCACCATAAACGATGCAGCCGGCGGCACCGCCATTGAAGGCGCTGTAATGCTGGTGCAGGAGCTGAACAAACAAGCCGCCAGCAATATATTGGGCGTGGCAGCTATTGAAAGCATGAAAGCCGGCACCTGGCATGTAATAATAAGCGCCGCCGGTTATGTTACACAAACACAGGTATTAAAAATAGAACAGGGCAAAACGCTGGAAATGGAAGTGCGGATGATAAAAGAAGGTTGATCTATGGGTTTTTTATTGTGGTTTAAACAGGGCTGTTGCCACGTGCCGCACAGCCCTTGTTTTTGGGTTTGTGAGGGGTGGATTATTCTAACGACAATTGATTCTGTATAACATTAAAGTGTTGATTTTGAATAGCGGGTTTTTTGAATAGTTTCGTATTTTGTAACATAAATCAGCGTGTCGTGCGTCAGCTTAAAGACAACCGTTACAGAAAGATTTTGAATGAAAAAAATAGACCTTCATACACATACAATTTCGACAATAAGCGACTATTCTTTTTACTTTGACCTTTCAAAGGTTAAAGAGTATGTTGACAAGTTGAAAATAGATGCTTTAGCTATTACGAATCACAATGTTTTTGATTTAGCACAATATTTACAGATTAAAAACAGTCTGACAATTACTGTTTTTCCAGGCATTGAAGTCGACTTAGAAGGCGGTCATCTTTTGGTAATAACTGATTCAGACGAATTTGAAGTTTCAAACTTTGATGAAAAGTGTAAGCAAGTTTCTGCCTTAATCAAAACAAATACGGACACGCTAACTATTGCTCAATTCAAAAGCATTTTTACTGATCTTCACAAATACATTCTAATACCGCATTACGACAAAAGTCCAGAAATAAAGAAAGCAACAATATTAGATTTACAACCTCATATCACATCAGGTGAAGTAGCTAGTATCCCAAAATTTAAACGAATGATGAAAGAACAGAACGGGCTAACGCCCGTCCTGTTTAGTGATTTGCGTTTTAGTAGTAGTTTAGTTGACTTTCCGACAAGACACACATTTGTTGACCTTAAAGAAATTTCGATAGCAGGTATTAAATCGTGCTTTGCAGACAAATCAAAAATCTCACTTACAAAAGAAAGTGGTAATGATTTTTTTCAAGCGACCGATGAAGGCTTAGAATTATCAACTGGTTTAAATATTATTTTGGGCGGTCGTTCATCAGGTAAAACAGTTACTCTTGATAAAATAGCTGCATCTTCGGGAAGTGCTAAATACGTTAGGCAATTCTCGCTTCTTCAAAATGATGAAGAGACTTTTAATAGGACAAACGACACTAGGCTAAGCATTGTGAATAACAATTACTTAACTGAATTTAAATCAGTAGTTGAAGATGTTGTTCAAGTTGACCTTAAACAAAACCTGCTAAGTATAGAAAGCTATTTAGAGTCACTTAAAAAATTTGCAACAGAAAGTGAGAAAAAAGATTTGTATTCGAAATGCTTGTTATTTAGTGAAGAACTATTTTCTTTAGAAGATTTCAAAAATCTTGATAAGCTTATTGAATCTGTAACAACACTAATTGAAAACAACGAGTATCAAGACATAATAACCAAATACATATCTCAGGAAAACCTGAAAGGGCTACTAAATGAGCTAATCCAAAAAGCAATAGTTTCAAAAGTTGAGAATGAACAAAAGAAATGGTTGAATTCTATCATTAACGATGTTCAACGTGAATTAAGGGTAAAAACCACTAGCACTTTTATAGAAAACGTGGATTTTTATAAAATCGCAACAGATGAAATGAAAGTGACGAAATTCAATCAAGTAGTTTCAGAACTAAAAAAACCGAGAAATATAAACCGAGAAGAATTAGGCAAGTTTTCAATTATTACAACCGCAAAGCCAATTGAAAGTGCTTCGGATTTACAAAAGATTGGGCGAGACAAAAGAACTTACAGCACAGCACTAGGTAAGTATAATGAACCTTATTACTATGTTCAAAAACTTAGAGAGGCAGGAGTTGAAGACGCAAATCTTTATAAATTCTTCGTAAAAATTGAATCCGTTACTCTAAACAAAGACGGATTTAAAGTTTCAGGTGGTGAGCGATCTGAATTCAACTTAATTCACGAAATAAAAGATGCTACCCAATACGATATACTACTAATTGATGAGCCTGAATCTTCTTTTGACAATTTATTTCTAAGAAAGGAAATAAATACACTAATAAAAGATATGGCACAACTAATGCCAGTTGTGGTAGTTACTCATAATAGCACTGTTGGTGCATCAATAAAACCAAATTTTGTTGCTATCACTCACAAAAACCTAGAAGACGGAAAATTTGTATATCGCATATTTACCGGTTATCCATCGGACAAAGAATTAAGTTGTTTTGACGGAACAAAAATTAAAAATTATGAAGCAATTCTTAACTGCTTAGAAGCGGGTGAAGATGCTTACACAGAACGTAAAACTCAAACTTATGAAATACTTAAAGATTGAAAACAATAAAGGTTTTTATCGACTTGATTCAAGCCAAGATATTTGGACAGACGTTGACCAGATCAATAAAGAACATGTATTGGATTTGCTAAAATTTGCTTCAACAGGTGAATTTGAAATGGACGAGTATAAAGACGAACTACTTCAAAATCCTGCTCATAATATCATTTATAAAAATATCTATGGCAAGTTTAATGACTTTTTAAAAAACAAGACAAGGTTTCAGGACAGTGCCGAATCAACTTATAAACAAGCAATTGAAAAATACCAATTATAATGACAGATAAGAAAGCCAAACGCACAACAGCAGTTTGGCAAAATGGCGGGTTTAGTGCTAAATTCAAGTTCAGTTCTTAGATTAGACTTTAGTGCAAAACTGAACAGTTGGGCTTCGATTTCCGCTACTTCGCCAAGCTGCAAAACGTTAGCTGCTATTATTCTGTCGCAGCAGGGTCTTCATTGCAAAGCCGGGTGCGCAGGATGCGACCCTGCATTGTTAGCCGGTAATGCTTCATTCAGACTTCTATGAATTACAACAATCAAAACATTTACTCCCTTTTCATTAGAAAGAATTAAAATAACACGCAGGGTCTCGTGGCTTTGCATAAATGCCATTAACGAAGACCCTGCTGCGACGTAAATATATTTTGTACTTTGGTTTTTTAATCGGCTTCAGTTGCCAGGCTGACAATCATAAAATACCAGCACAGCAGCAAGCCAGGAACGTTGGCCGCAAGTTTAGTGTGACAGCCTACAGTTTAAAATTTTTAATAAAACAATATGATCACAATAACAAAAGAGGCAAACTTTCTCACTCTCATAAATGTATTTACGGTTGACCCAATTAATCAACAAAAACTTGTTGACTTGTTGACTTTGGCAACTGAAATTAGCGTTCGACAAATAACCGGTTTTATTTCTTCAAGTCTGCACCGCAGTATTGACGGGACAAAAGTTACAATGTACGCACAATGGAAAAGTATTGAGGACTATCAAAACATGAGGAGCAATTCAACAGCTTCGCCTTATTTAGAAGAAGCTCTTAAAATAGCCAAATTTGAACCAGGAATGTATGAAGTTGTAGAAACTTTTTTGCCAACAGTCAATTAATTTTTTCTGTCGCAGCAGGGTCTTCATTGCAAAGCCTGGTGTGCAGGATGAGACCCTGCGTTGTAAGCCGGTAATGCTTAATTCAGGCTTCTATGAATTACAACAATCAAAAACATCAGGTCAAATAATATATCTTTATTCACCTTCGGCATAAGCGCAGGCAGGCGCAATGCTATTATCCTGGCTTCGCAAGCCGTTTAATGTTAGCGCCTATTCTGTCAAAACCTAATTATCCAGGCATTATTAATGAACGACAGTAACATACTAAGGCAAACTTTCGATGAAGTAGCCCTGTTATATAACGAGGTAAGGCCCCGCTATCCGGATGAATTATTTTCAACGTTGATTGACATTACTAATTTAGATGCAAATGCAACACTTCTTGAAATTGGTGCCGGCACCGGGCAAGCCACAAAACCATTAGCTCAAAAAGGGTTTCAAATAACTGCAGTTGAATTAGGGCAATCATTAGCAGAAGTAGCAAAGCGGGAATTGGACGACTATAAAAATGTTCAGGTAGTAAATACTTCTTTTGAACAATCAGATTTTTTGCCCAAAACATTCGACTTAGTATATGCAGCCACTTCGTTTCATTGGATAGACCCTGCTGTAAAATATACAAAAACACATCGCTTGCTTCGGGATAGCGGTTATCTGGCAGTCATTCATACAAATCATATATCGGATGAAGCAGGAGATAATTTTTTTATTGAATCACAACCTGTTTATGAGCGGTATAATTTTTTAGATAATCCTAAACCAAAACTGCCAAACAAAAAAGAACTTAAACCCGATGAAATTGATGAACATTTATTTAAATTAATGCACTATCAGCTCTTTCCTGTAATTATAACCTACACGGCAAAGAATTTTGTTAAGCTACTGAACACGTATTCAAGTCACCTTAAAGCTGACAAAAAAATTCAGCATTTATTCTATCGGGAAATTGAAGATTTTATTAATGAAAATTTTAACGGCAAAATAGATAAGCATTTTGCAATGTCATTGACCGTTGCCCAAAAAATATAAAGCAGAACAGCCTCATAAAAGTTTCCTATGTAAAGGGTTGCAGGGATTCAAGCTTTTACAGGTATCAAGAAAGCATAAACATTATTGCTTCTTCCACACCACGGTTGCAGTAACGGCCCCGCCGTTGGTGGTATGGGTAACCACATAACTCAATACATTATTCTCAAGCGTGAAGCTGCGTACCTGCACATGGCCTTCCCAGTTAGGATAAAAAGCATGCTGCACATTGAAAGCAATGCTATGTTTATCCGGGTTAATGGTATAGGTGCCAAAATGTGAATTATTGCCCTGCACCAAAGCAGCATTTTCAGCGGGTGTAGCCTTATTCTTATCGCCTGCTGCAACTTTTGGCCGAACGGCTTTTAAAATCTGTATGGCATAATCACCACCATCGGTGAACACGAGCAACCCCACGGGATTTTCGCCGTAAGGCAATGTTTTGCTTCCGTCGGCATTTGTGTTTTCCACCTTTACCAATGCCCATGTGCCCACAAGTTGTTTGCTTGTTTTTTCCGGCTGTTTTACATTTTGTGCCTGTAATGTGGTGAATAACATAAAGGCAGCACACATTAAGTATTTCATCATTTTATAGTTTTTTTAAAAAAATTGAATTGATTTAAGCCGGCAACAAATGCCTGTTACAATAACCGGCTTTTGTAAATTCATCTATACTGGAAGCTATATATTCAATACCGGGAAACAGGTCCGCCAGTGCTTTTACAATCCGCTGCGACAAGCCGGCTTTCTGCGCTTCCGTTCTTCCTTCAAGAATATACCCAAACACATGAATGAAGCTGGTTTTTTTACCGCCCACTTCATAGCGCACATAAGGATTTACCCTTACTTTAATATCATCTTTTGTAAAAAGGCCGCTGGCTTCAGCAGCATTCAATACAGCACTTAGCATGTCGGGTTCAGACGCCTGTGTTAAAACATCGGCCGAACAATCAATAATAAAATGTGGCATAATTTATTGTTTTTAATTGTTACTGATTCTTATGATTTCTCCGTTAACCGGGCAGCAAATTTTCATTTGCTTTATAAGTTGATAAACGCAAAACTATGCAGGGCATACGCCTATGCATTTGTACTATTTTACGCTTCTTTTGTATTTTGCAGCTATGCAGGTTGAAACCTTATACAAACCGTATGAGATTGAGAAGAAAGAAATGCAGCGCTTCCCAAAAGTTACAAAGCGGAATAATTTCTTTGAGCTGATACATATTATAGAAGGCACAGGCATACAAACGGTAAACAAGAACCGGTTTAACTACCGCAGGGGCAATTTGTTTTTATTAACGCCGCAGGATGTGTATTCATTTGATATTAGTACGCCAACAACCTTTTTCTTTATCCGGTTTAATGAAATGTATGTAAAAGAAAAAATGGGAAAGGATAAAGAAGCGGTAAAACAGGTGGAATATATTTTACAAAATGCCAGCCATCGCCCGGGCTGTATATTAAAGAATAAAACCGACAAGCCTTTAATTGCCTCGCTGGTGGAAAGCATATTGCACGAACAATCCAATCAGCAACTGTATTACAACCGTATTACGGAACAAATTATTAGTACCATGATTACTATTGTGGCAAGAAATATTGCGCTGAAACTTCCTAAAAATATAAAGGAAAACACCGGTGAACCTGTGCTGGAAATGCTGCAGTATATTCAGCAAAATATTTTTGAACCGCGAAATTTAAGGGCAGAAAAAATCAGTGGGCATTTTAATATATCGCTCAATTATTTAGGCCGGTATTTTAAGAAACAAACGGGCGAAACCCTGCAAAGCTATATTGCCAATTACAAGCTTCGGCTGGTAGAAACCAGGTTATTGCACAGTGATATGCGGATTAATGAAATTGCTTACGAATTTAATTTTACCGATGAAAGCCACCTGAACCGGGCATTCAAAAAGTATAAAGGGATAAATCCATCCGAGTTCAGAAAAATAAATACCGTCAACTAAATACCGATAACCATTTATATAACATTTACCGGTTGCCAGGAGTTCCGGGCACTACTGGCAGTGTACTTGTGCCTTGCAACATAAAACAAAGCGAACCCCGCACAAGTACATAAAGCACCATTAGTCTCAACAAGAATCGCCATTATATTTATTACCAGTATTGTTTTATTTTTTTTCTTAAAAAAGTTACACTTCTTTCCAGTTGGTCCATGCCGTCAACACCATCTTCAATACTGATCCAGCCATTAAAGCCCACCCTTTTTAATTCGGAGAAAATAGCATCATAGTCATTCAACCCTTTCCCTATTTCACCATGGCTTAGCCTTTTTGCATAGCCTGTTGCACCGCCTTCTTCGTTCCGAAGGTCTTCTATCGTTCCATATTTCAAATAACGGTCGCTGGCATGCATCGTAACTACACGGTGCGAAACCCTTTTCAATAACTCAACCGGATCTTCGCCTGCGAGGTAGGTGTTACTTGGGTCATAATTCACGCCAAAAAAAGGGTGCTGAACGGCGTCAACCAATTTGCAGAATACATCCATTTTCTGTGCAAACTCGGGATATTCCCAGAAATCATCTTTATAATGATTCTCCAATATCAATGTAATATTTCTTTCCTGCGCATAAGGCAAACATTCATAAATACAATCTGCTGCCAGTTTCACGCCTTCCTCAACGGATAACCCTGGCCTTCTTTGCCCTGATAAAACGCGGCAATAAGATCCGCCCAGAGTATGCGTCATATCAATCCATACCTTCTGCTTCTCCATTTCCCTATCGCGGAATTTCTTATCGGGATGCGTGAAATCGGGCGAGCAGCACATCATTGGAATTACTTTGCCTTTATCGCTTACCATTTGCCGGAATAAAGGCCAGTTGCTTTTATCATGCATTTCCAGGAAACCGGCGTACCATTCCAGGCCATCAATATCGAGCTTTGAAGCAAGATCAATCCATTCGCTTACTTTCATTGTTCCATCTTTACACAAAGCCTGCATAAATGCTTTGGGAAACGCTGCTAATTTTGGCATATTGATTACCGTTAGTTATTTGGATATCTTGATTGTTGAAGCATCTTTAGGAGGGTTGCGCCCGATAAAAGGATGCTGTTCTAAATCTACTACCTGCCCGCTGATGGGACCGCTTTCATCCGCCAGCCAGTAAACCGCAGCCGCGGCAATTTCTGAAGGCCACAATATTCTGCCTGCCGGTGCATATACCGGTGGCAAATCTTTATACCAGTCTTCCGTAAGGCCATGATCTTTCTTCCGTTGCTTTTCTGTTTCTGTCAGCACCCATCCCGGGTTAATTTGGTTTACCCGCACATGATTTTCGCGGAATAGAGTATCACCAAGATTTCTTGTCATCGTCATCAAAGCTCCTTTACTAACGCTATAGGCGAACAGGTTAGGTTCACCACTGTAAGCATTAACAGAACCGATGTTCAATACACAACCTTTTTGCTGAGATAAATAAGGCAGCGCGGCTTTAATTAAACTAAAAGGGGCAATTGTATTTACTTCCAGTATTTTCCGCAGGAAGGTTGGGTCCGTTGTATGGATACTGGACGAAGTAACAATGGCTGCATTATTTACAACTGCATCCAGTTTACCAAATGTTTTTACGGCCAATTGCACCAATCGTTCTGCCGCGCCTTCCCTGCTTATATCTTCAATATGCAAAACGGCCTTATCGCCGCCTGTTTCATGTAATACCGCTTTGCCCCATTCTTCTTCCAATCCATGCAGTACCACCTTTGCGCCTTCTTCCACACACCGTTTGGCAATTGCTTTACCAATTCCGGTAGTGCTGCCGGTAACGATTATGACTTTATGCTGCAATCGCATAGCTGATGATTAAACTGGTTTCAAAACGCTTTTTACTACTTCTCCTTTATGCATTTTTTCGAAGGCTTCATGCCATTCTGTAATGGGCCATACACCGCCTATAATTGGTTTTACATCCAGGCTTCCGGAAGCTAATAAGGAAATTACTTTTTCCCATACCGGCCAGTTATGGCTAAAACTTCCCTGGAGTGTAACATTTTTTTGCACCAGTGGGTCCAATGAAAAACCCAGTGGCTGCGGTCCCCAGCCTACTTTGGTGATATGTCCGTTTGGCCTCACCAATTGCAATGCAATTTTTAAAGTAATGCTGGCCCCTGCTGCGTCAATGATGAAATCAGCGCCTAACCCATCTTTTCGTTTAGCCCATTCCGTTGCATCGCCGGTTATTGGTTCAACGCCGTATTGCCTTGCAATGTCCAGGCGGTGCCTGTCTGTTTCCAAACCAACAATTGCCACATTCGCTCCGCAGAGTTTTGCCACAGCAGCGCAAAGTATGCCGATGGTACCCGGCCCCAAAACAATAACCCGGTCACCGGGTTTTATTCTTGAATTTTCAACCACTGCATTATAAGCAACGCAACAAGGTTCTGTTAAACAAGCCTGCTCAAATGAAAGCTGGCCGGGCACATGATGCAGGCAGCGGGCGGGCACCCTTACATATTTTGTCATTGCACCATCCACGCCATACCCAAATCCTTTCCGGTCTGGATCAAGATTGTAGAGGCCGGCTCTTGACATCGGGCTATCGGGATTAATAATAGCCGCTGTTTCACTTACAACCCTGTCTCCTTCCTTCCAGTTTTTTACACGGCTTCCTGTTGCTGCAATATGGCCGCCAAATTCATGTCCAAGCACCACGGGGTAATTTACCGGCCAGCTATGATCGGCTGTCCATTGATGTAAGTCGCTTCCGCAAACGCCCACATTCACCACTTCAAGCAGAACATCATCTTCCCCTATTTCAGGCTTATTGATTTCTCTTATTTCCACCGAACCTTTTTCGGGTGCATAGTTTACTACTGCTGCTGATTTGATCATAACTTAAAAAGAATAATTTTTATGTTGTGTATTGCGTGATGGTTAAACACTTTTACCGTATTAAACTCTAATCATTATTTACTTCATCTTAGTTACATCACCATAGCTGTGAATCTTTTTACAAATCAACCGCAATGATTCTTCCAGGTTACCATCTGCCGTTTTGAAAGCATCCGCATCAATTGTAAGCGGGGCGCCTAATACAACTAACGGTGCGCCATACGCGGGGCACTCGATCGCCTGCTGAAGCGATAATCCTCCTACTGCCTGTACGGGAATATTTACAGCTTCCACCACAGCGCCTAACTGATCCAGCGGGCTTGGCATTCTTTTCCCCTGTGCGGCAATACCGCGGCGTTCATCATAACCAATATGATGAACGATATAGTCACAACCCAGGTCTTCAAGCCATTTGGCCGCCGCCACCATATCATCGCAACCGAGATTATCACCCATTACTTTTACGCCGAAGTCCTTTCCGGCTTTTACCACGCATTTTATTGTTTCTTCGTGTGCCCTTGCCATTACCACCACATGTGTGGCACCCGCTCTGGCCATCATTTCCGCTTCCAGGTAGCCGCCGTCCATTGTTTTTAAATCGGCAACAATGGGCACACCGGGAAAAGCCGCCCTTAATTTTTTAACCCCATGCAATCCTTCCGCTAATATTAAAGGCGTACCGGCCTCCAGCCAATCTACACCGGCCCGCATAGCCATAGCGGCGGTTTCCAGCGCCTCATCAATATTTGTAAGGTCCAACGATATCTGAACTATCGGCTTCATGAATAATTACTATTTAAAAGTATATGGTGATAGAAATAGAAAATGGCTTGCAGCACTAAAGTTAAGTACTTAAGCTTCAATGTGGCTACCTTTCCTGCAATGTTTCTTTCGCAAAGCCATAAGTAAGGAAAGGATATTGCGGCCTTTGCAGCACTATTCGGTGCAAGTATGCTTTTCTGCCTCCGCAACAATTATTTCACTTCACCCCCGGCTTCATTTATTTTTGCCGCAATTAATTAAATCATTTTAAAAAATCCCTTTTTGGGTTAGGGTATGAAGCACACACCTTTCACACAAAAGCATATTGCGCTCGGCGCTAAAATGGCTGAATTTGCAGGATACAATATGCCGATAAGTTACACGGGCATTAACGACGAACACGCTGCCGTACGCAATAATGCCGGTGTGTTTGATGTGAGCCACATGGGCGAAATTATTCTGAAAGGCGAAAATGCTTTAGAACTTATCCAGCGGGTAACCACCAACGATGCATCGAAGCTTACCAATGGCAAGGCGCAATACAGTTGCTTTACCAATAATGAAGGCGGCATAGTGGATGATCTTTTGGTCTATTGCATTGAAGAAAACAATGTGTACATGCTGGTGGTAAATGCCGGCAATATTGCAAAAGACTGGCGCTGGATTGAACAACACAATTCCAACAATGTTGAACTCCATAACATAAGCGATAAAACCTGCCTGCTTGCCATACAGGGCCCTAACGCAACAAAAATGCTGCAGCCGTTAACCGATATTGATATCCTTAACTTAAAATATTACACATTCGTAAAAGGAAAATTTGCCGGCGTTGATAATGTTTTGATAAGTGCAACAGGATATACAGGCGCGGGAGGCGTAGAAATATATTTTCCTGCCTCGTCGTCAGACAGGGAAGATAAAGACAACAACGCTGATACAATATGGAACGCCATTTTTGAAGCGGGCAAAGCGGAAGGTATAAAACCTATCGGCCTTGGCGCAAGGGATACGCTTCGTTTGGAAATGGGTTTTTGTTTATACGGCAACGATATTGATGATACCACATCGCCGCTTGAAGCAGGCCTGGGCTGGATAACAAAACTGAATAAGACAACAGCTTTTACTGCGAAAGAGATTATAGAAAAACAAAAAGCGGAAGGCATTAAAAGAAAGCTCATCGGTTTTGAAATGATAGACCGCGGTATTCCGCGCCATGATTATATAATTAAAGATGCCGGAGGTAATACGATAGGTAAAGTAACCAGCGGTACGCAATCACCATCGCTGGGAAAGGCTATAGGCATGGGTTATGTTGCCATTGATAATGCCGGTTTGGATAATGAAATTTTTATTGACATACGCGGCAGGCTTATTAAAGCAAAGATTGTGAAGATGCCATTTAGTTAACGAAACTGGTTCAGTTTAAAAAACTGAACCAGTTTTTATTCATTCCACTGTCCGGCGCCCATTCGCAGCACTTCATATTCATCTTTGGTGCAATCAACGATGGTTGAAGGAATCATGCCGCCGGCGCCACCGTCCACCACGATATCAACAAGGTTTTTGAAGTTCTCATAAATTAATTCCGGATCGGTATATTCTTCCACCATTTCGCCGGGCAGCGAAGCCGAGAGAATAGGATGTTCAAGTTCCTGTACAATCGTTCTTGCAATGTTATTATCGGGCACACGTAAACCAATCGTGCTTTTCTTGCTTTGCAAAATCTTCGGCACTTCTTTGCTGGCAGGCAAAATAAAAGTGTAAGGGCCGGGCAAATATTCTTTCAGCAAGCGATACAGCGGCGTTGAAATGCCCTTGGTGTATTTGCTTAAATCGCTCAGGTCATAACAAACAAAACTTAGCTGTGCTTTATGCGGGTCAATATGTTTTATCCGGCAAATTTTTTCTATCGCCTTATGCTGAAAAATATCGCAACCCAGTCCATAAATAGTATCAGTAGGATAAATAATCACTCCACCGTCGAGCAAACACTCCCTGATGGTTTTAATGTGGCGTTCATTTGGATTATCGGCATGCACGTGCAACAACATATTCAAGGCTTTTTATTTGTAAACAATTATGACCAAGTTAGACTAAAACCATTTTATTTTTACGCATGCCTGAGAAACAAACAAGCGGAACAAAAGAGGAAACCACAAGACTTTTGCCCTCAGAAGAAGTTTTCCTGGAGGGACCTAAAAACCGTGGTTACGAATTACTTTTCAGTTTAAAAGTATGGTGGCAGTTTATAAAAGCCTTTCGAACCCTGCATTTTGTGGGCCCCTGCATAACAGTATTTGGCTCTGCCAGGTTTAAGGAGGGCCATCATTATTATGAAAAAGCAAGAGCGTTTGGTAAGCGTATTGCTGAAATGGGATTTACCACCATGACAGGTGGTGGCCCCGGTATAATGGAAGCTGCTAACCGTGGCGCTTTTGAAAATGGCGGCGTATCTGTTGGCTGTAACATCAGGCTGCCTTTTGAGCAGCATGAAAACCCTTATCTTAATACAAGCATAACCATCGATTACTTTTTTGTGCGTAAAGAACTGCTGATGAAATATTCTTATGCATTTATTTGTATGCCGGGTGGTTTTGGCACGATGGATGAATTTTTTGAAACGCTTACTTTAATTCAAACAAAAAGCGTAACAGAGTTTCCTATTATTTTATTTGGAAAAGAATATTATAAAGACCTTGCAGAGCTTATGGGGCAAATGGTGGAAGAACAAACGATAAGCCCGGAAGACCTGGAACTTGTTTTAATTACCGATAGCGTTGATGAAGCCATGGACCATATACGCACTTATATAACCAGCAACTATAAAATAAGGCCCCGGAAAAAGATGTGGTGGCTGCTGGAGAAGAGCTAAACAAATTCAGGCTTCATTTTTCTAAATCTTCTTTTGCTAAGCCTGATTGTTTTAAATGAAATTGAAGTTCCGGTTGGTATTTGTTTTTGCTATGACTTAACTGAATAAATATTCCACATCTTCTTTTGTAAGGCTCTTCACAAAGCTTGTGTCATCCGTTATTAATTCAGCAGCCAGTGCACGTTTGCGTTCCTGCAGCTTTAATATTTTATCTTCAACCGTGTCTTTACAAATCATACGGTAAGCAAAAATATTTTTTGTCTGGCCAATACGGTGCGTTCTGTCTATGGCCTGTTGCTCCACAGCGGGGTTCCACCAGGGGTCAACTATATAAACATAATCGGCTGCGGTTAAGTTCAAGCCTACGCCGCCGGCTTTTAAAGAGATAAGAAATACGCGGCAGTTTTCATCTGTCTGAAAACGTTGAATGGCTTTTTCGCGGTCTACTGCTGAAGTGCTGCCATCAAAATAAGCATACTCAATTCCAAGCTCTTTCATTTTATCTTTTATCAAAGCCAGCATACCGAGGAATTGTGAGAAAACGAGCGCCTTGTGATTGCCGATGTTTTCAGAAATTTCCCTGCCAAGTTCATCCAGCTTAACGGAAACATTGGGGTATTTTTCTTCATCATTTATAATGGATGGGCTGTCGCAAATCTGGCGCAGCTTCATTAAGCCCTGCAATATGGTAAGCTGCGATTTACCAACACCTTTATCTTCAACCGTGCCTAAAATTTTATCGCGGTAATCATTTCGGTAAGCATCATAAATTTTACGCTGTTCATCACCCAGTTCGCAGAACAAAATCATTTCACTCTTTTCAGGCAAATCTTTTGCAACCTGTTCTTTTGTTCTTCTTAAAATGAATGGGTATAACAGTTTGCGTAAATGTTCTTTTTGTTCTTTCTCACCAAATTTATCAATCGGAATAGCAAACTCCTGGCGGAAAAATTCCATACTGCCCAGCATGCCGGGATTTAAGAAATTCATCTGCGCATACATATCAAATGTATTGTTCTGCAAAGGCGTACCACTCATGCACAAACGGTTCTTTGCATTCAACAAACTGGCAGCTTTTGTTACTTTACTGTGCGGATTTTTAATGGCCTGGCTTTCGTCTAAAATAACATAATCAAACTCTGCTTCTGTAAACAATTGAATATCGCTGCGCAAAGTGCCATACGTTGTAATTACAATATCCGATTTATAAAAAGCATCCAATTGCTGTGAACGGGTGCTGCCATGATGGATATACCAGCTAAGCAACGGCGTGAATTTTTTTATTTCATTTTCCCAGTTGAACATAAGCGATGTAGGGCACACAACCAGCGCCCTTAATTTGCTATGTTCCGTTTTATAGTGATGCAGAAATGATAAAGCCTGCACCGTTTTACCCAAACCCATATCATCTGCAAGAATGCCGCCCCAGTTTACTTCGCTTAAATAATTGAGCCATTGAAAACCTGAAACCTGGTATGGCCTTAACACATGCGATAAATGTTCCGGCGGATCAATTTGTTTTACAGAATGATGTTCTTTTAAGCGTTCATATTTTTCTTCAAGCTTAAAGAAAATCTCTTCTTCGTTGCGCTGTGCATACAGTTCTTCAATTACGCCAAAATGATACTTGCTTAGTTTAATATTGGCAGCCTTTCCTTCACCCACAGCAAACAGCATCGAGTAACGGCGAATCCAGTCTTCCGGTAAAATGCCTAATGTGCCATCCTGTAAAGGCACAAATTGTTGTTTATTGGCCAATGCTTTTTTTACATCGGCCACGGTAACTTTTTGTTCGCCGAAATGAATATCAATCCTTGCATCAAACCAGTCTGTATTGCTGCTGATAAATATTTTTGTTGAAGGTTTCGCTGTATTAAAGCGGTATTTCTTCAGCGCATCAAAGCCATACACAGGAATATTCATATCCTTCACCGCATCTGCAAATAAAAAGAACCAGTTATTCTTCAAAACATCGGCACCTTTAAGTGCAAGTGAATTATCATCCGTATGAATGAAAGATGAATGCAGGTTCTCGATTTTTTTAATCAGCGATTTTTCCACTTCTTCATTGCGGTGAATAATAACAAGTTTGCCTGCAGACGGAACAATTATGCGGTCTTTATCTTCGGGTTTTACATCAAAACCATTATAATTAAAGAAAGGCTGAAACAAAAGATAATCACTTTTTTCTTTGATCATCAGCCGCATTTCGGGCTTTATATTTTTAAGCTCTTCTTTTTGTATGCCGCTAAACTGAACATCGTATTGCTTGGTGAGCGGGAGAATAAATTCAGCAAGTTGTTTGCTCCAGCTTTCTTCCGTAATAACTATTTTTCCTTCAGTTAAAAAACGTTCGGCCAGCAAAACATCTTCCGTGGTTTGCCATAAATAAAAGGTGTTCTCATGCTGGAAAACCAGGGGCGAAGCCATTGTATTTTCTTCAAGCGGCACAACAGAGCTCAGCAGCTTTACAAAACATTTTACTTCATAAGTATTGTCTTTATGCGAAATAATAAACTGCGGCTGTATGTACTGATTGGAAAGAACTGCAGGTTCAATGTTCGCAGTTACAAATTGCTTTTGCTGCGGTAATGAAAAAGCAAAATTGCCTTCACTTGTTTCGGAAAATAATTTCTTGTATTTGGGTAAAAGATATTCAGTAATGAGATAGCGGGTTTCTTCAGGCAGTTCATCATTATGCTGCTGAATAATATTTTCCCATATACCACTGAAAGGAGAGTTGCGGTTAAGGTACCGTGTAACTTCAGATGGCAGCAGCTTGCGTAAATGCTGCAGCAGCATTTTATCATCTTCGCTTACATCTTCTGTATTTACAAATTTTGTAAGGTCGAGTTTCTCTATCTTTCCTGTAAAATATTTTTGTTCTTCATCGGTTTCGCCTTTAACGGCTTCCGCCTGTATAAACGGATATTGTTGCGCGTCCTGCCTTAATACTACCCCTAATTTGCGGTATTGAATAGTGGCTGCCGGCTTTTCTTCAACCAATACTTCCTTTTCTTTCTGCACCGGCATTTGAAAAGGCTTGCGCTCCGGTTGTGCAGGCGCCGCCACACGTTTTATGCTAGGGTCAAGCACACGCAAAAAAGGTTTGCCATCGCGGAATGTAAATTCAAATTTGCCCTTCAGGTTGTCATCAACTGTATAACCATATAAGGCCAGTAACTTATTTTTTTCGCGGTCGCGGTTGCTGATGCTGTCAAAGAAATTCGGCCCGTGATTATGCATAAGCTGCAGCAGCACAATTACTTTGTGCACACACAGCGGGTAATGCGTTTCTGTATTGCAGTTGCAGCTTGTATCAAGATTGCGTTCATCGTTACGGCGGAATTGCAGGTTATATGTTTCGCCTTCATAATTTAATTCTGCTTTTACAATATCGTTTGCCGCTTCGGTAATATTAGCTTTATAGGTGCGGAGAAAATCTTCTGCAACCGTTAATATATCCGGTGCAGCGAGTAGTTTTATGGAACGCAGCTCAAGCTGTTTCAGTTTTACAACGGTATGCTGCTGTTTATATTCGGTTTCTGTTTCGCCAAGCTGGTTGTTATCAATCATTTCCTGCAGGCGGAATAATGCGGCTGCTTCGTGACGGCAAATATCGCCAAGATTATATGGGCAGGTGCAGCGCAGCGAAAGGGTTTGAATGTTATTATAACGGTTCAGGTAAACTTTATAAAAAGTATTGTAAGTATCGTCGCGCATGCGGAAAACAACTGAGTTAAGCAACTCATCGTTTTCAATCAGTTCAACATAACCGAGGGAAAAAATTTTTTTTCCGCGGCGAATTACTTCATCTGTTCCGTTATTGTATATGTACTTAATTAACTGTGGTAAAGCCAAAGCTGATGTATAAATTTTAAGATTTCGGATGTATGCTTCAAAAAAAAGCAACTGCAAAAATAAATCATTATTGGCAGTAAATGAAGGCTATTGAAACGTTAATAATGAATATTGCATTCCTTTAGTAATTTTGCACCAGCCTTAAACTTAATATAACTGTTTATGAGTAAAAAATTGTTTGGTTGCACGCTGGCTTTGTTATTTGCCTGCCTGCAAATGCTGTCAGCACAAAAACTGCCATCAACCCTTTTGTGGAGAATAAGCGGCAATGGTTTTCAGAAACCTTCTTACCTGTTTGGCACGCTGCACCTTACGGATGAGCGTATTTTTAACCTTGGCGACTCTGTTTATCATGCTATTGAAAAAGCAGATGGTTTTGCCATGGAGATTGACCCCGAACAATTCACGCCTTTTGTAATTGATGAAGCAAAGAAAAAGGCGATGGAAACCATTCGCCTGAAGGATATGATGCAAAAGGATGAGTATAAAAAATATGGTAGAATACTGGCGAAAAAGCTTGGTAAAAACGCAGATGAAATTACCACGGCTGATATACTGCATGAGAAAAATAAGTGGATACAGGAAAGCTACAGCACCGGTAGAATGCAAAGCTTTCTCGACGTTTATCTTTTTGATATAGCCCGCCGCCAGGGAAAATGGACGGGCGGTGTTGAAGATCTGGAAGACCAGGAAAACCTCTTTGACCTCGTGGATAAATCCGACATACAGGATGTAGCTATGAGTGATGATGCGCAGAACGCAGCGGCAACAAAATCGATGACGGCATTTTTAATCAAAACATATATTGATAATAACCTGAATGCTATTGACAGTTTTTCCAATGCCGGCGACAGTACGTTTAAAGACGCCTTGCTTGTTAAACGCAATAAAAAAATGGCGCTGCGCATGGATAGCCTTGGTAAAGAGCGCAGCATGGTATTTGCCGTAGGCGCCGCCCATTTGCCCGGTGAAGAAGGGTTGATTGCCCTGTTAAAAGAAAAAGGATTTACGGTTGAACCCGTTTTTTCCTCCCGCAAAATAAAAGCGGCTGATTATAAGGTTGCCGAAGTTGAACAACCCTGGTATGATATAAAGGATGAGTCGGGTTATTATACAGTGCAAATGCCCGGTAAGGCTGGTAACCTGAACCTGTACGCCATATTGAACATGAAAATGTATTTTGATGTTTTTAAAAGCACCCTATACATGACAACGGCAATGCAAACGCCCTACACACAAAAAATGGCCGACAGTGTTTTCAATGGCATCATTTCCTATTATTTCAATACCAATGAATATTCTGACGGAAAGCCCATCACAATTAATAATATACCCGGCCGCGAATTTGTTTCATCCAAAAACAATTATAGCCATGGTTATTTTTTGTTTAAAGATGGAATGATGTATATGGCAATTGCCGTAAGCATGAAAAAAGATACTTCGGGTGTAGCATTCATCAATAAATTCCTGCATTCATTTACCATACCTACAGCCAGCACCAGTAATGAGGAGTTTAGTTATGTAAATAATATGAAGGCTTATAAATTAAATGTTCCCGGCTCGCCTAAATCGGGTGGCGAAATGCTTGACAGCGATAAAGACACTTCGGTAAACATGGAGCTGAATATTTCAACAGACCCTGTAAATGGTTCGTACTATTTTTTTGGAACAAATGAAGCCGCCAGCGGCTTTTACATAACGAATGACAGTGTAACGCTGGCAAACATAAGAGCATCCCAAAGAAGCCGTTTTACCAGGCTTAGTGTTGATAGCATGTATTTTAAAAATGGCCACCGCGCACTGGAAATTGGCGGCAAGATGAAAGATGCACAGCTTATGCTTGATGCACATTATGAATTCAGGGGCAACAGGTGGTATGTATTGGTTGCCATATACGATTCCGCAAAAGGAAAAGCAGCAGCCCAAAAATTCATGAATTCTTTTCAGCCTATAAACTATATAAATGGTAACTGGAAAACCAATGCTTCAGACGATGGTTTATTTTCAACATGGTCGCCGGAAAACTTCAGGTATGTTATGAATCCCGACGATGGCGATACAACATTCAGTTATGAAAGTTATGACTCTTCGAGAGCGGACAGCTACAGTATTTATATTCAGCATTTCAATAATTATTACTGGCAGGAAAGCGATTCTGCTTTCTGGAAAAACATTATTGAAAACTATAAAGATTTGCAGGATGGCGATAGCGCTTTGTATGTAAAACCAATAAGCAACGATAAGGTAAGCGGATATGAGTTTGCTTTCCGGTCACCGGGTTCGCACAATATAAAAAGGCTGAGAAAATTATTGAATGATGGAAAAATATATTCATTGGTAACCATACAGGATTCGGCAGAAATTAATAATGCCAACACCAATAAGTTTTTTGAATCATTCCGGTTTAATAAGGTCTTACCAAGCGATGGCTTATTTGTTTCCAAAGCCAGGGTTTTATTGAATGACCTTGTTTCAGAAGATTCGGCCACAAAAGCATCGGCGGCTAATTATTTAGAGGAAGCGCCATTCACAAAAAATGATTTGCCTTTGCTGCACCAGGCTGTATTAAAAACCTATATTGATAACAATGATGAGGATGATTATGATGTAGCGCGGGAGGATATACGGCGCATTATTACCAGGTTAAAAGATTCTTCTTCTTATCTGTTTGCAAAAACACATTACAACGAAGCAGACGATGAAACTAAAAATGTATTGCTCGATATAATGGTTACGTTTGAAACGGCAGTGCATTTTGATGAGATAAAAACATTGCTGCTTCAAAATCCGCCGCATATCACGCCTTCTTACACCTTTACCAATATACTGCTTGATACCTTACAGCTCACGGCACCCCTATTTAAGGATTTGCAGCCGCTTATAAAAGACACAGCAATGGCGCCGGTTATTGTGAGAGTGGCAAATAAACTTTTAGACAGCAGCCTGGCGGATAAGTCTTTCCTGGAAAATTACCGCCAGGATATTTTGAAGTTTGCAACGCAACAATACCTGCTTGCTCAAAGCGATGAGGATAGTTACAGCGCAGCAAATTATGCCTTGATAAACCTGCTTGGTAAAATGAATAATGTGGAAAGCAATGCAATACTGCAACAATGGAGCCTGCTAAACAATAATTATCTGCAGCTTAGCGCTCTTGAAAAACTGCTGGAAAATAACCAGCCCGTTGACAGCAGGGCCGTTAAAGCGCTGGCGGCAGATAAATCCCAGCGTACTGACTTATATGATGCATTAAAATCTTATAAAAAGGAAAAACTTTTTCCCGCACAATATCTTTCTCAGAAAGCTTTTGCTGAAAGCCTTGTGTATGTTGCATCTTCCGACGATGAATACCCGGATACAATGGTTTATCTTTCTAACAAGGTTTTGAAGTTCCAGGGCAAACAGGCCAGGTTTTATTTTTATAAAGTTGGCTTTGGGGAAGATGGAGATACAACCGACTACCTTGCCTGTGCGGGACCTTTTAATGTGAATGAAAAAGATGTAACTGTTAAGAATGCAGAAGCTGATGTTTATTATGACGACGAATATGATGAGGATACAAAAGATGAACTTGCGGAGGCACTCATAGCGCAAATGGAAGACTGGTATAAGGCTGATGAAAAGTAATTAACACAGCTTTTATCCCGCCACCAGCGCCCCGTCCTTATACACGGGCAGCACATTGGCCACATTTGGGGTAACACAATATTCAAGGTCTTTTTCCAGGCCGAATGCAGAAAGCCGGTGCCAGTGCGTGAGTTTTCTTATAAAAGCATACATATTATTTCCATGAAGGTTATACATGTCTTCAGCCATTAAACTGCTGTCGCAATGAATAGTGAAATGCTCTTTTATCCTGCTGATAACAGCGCCTGCAAATAAAGTGTCTTCCAGGTTAAAGCGGTCTTTCCAGGCAGAACAGCCGAGGATTACATTTTTTTTGGATGCAATAAGATGTTCACTCACCGCAGATAAATTAGGAAAGGAACCCGTTACAACTTCCGATGCACCTTTGTCCAGCGCCATGTGCAGCAGCCTGGTGCCGTTGGTAGTTGTAAGCACCAGCGTTTTGCCTTCAATAAATTCACGAAAATATTCTGCGGGGGAATTGCCATGCTGCAGGCCTTTAATTATTTTACCATCCCGCTCGCCGGCAGTAACGGCCTCTAATTTTTTGCCGATTGCAATACAATCTTCCACACCGGCCACCGGCACCACTTTTTCTGCGCCGTTATATAAAGCCGTTGCAATGGTTGATGTGGCACGAAAAACATCTATAATTACTACAATACTGTTGTCTACATCATATAAATCAAGCAGGCGCGGAGAAAGCAATGTGTGCAATACGGGTTTTTGCATGGGCGCAAAGGTAAAGCAGCCCATCCTAAATCCTTCCCGAAGGGAAGGCCTTTTGTTTTCCTGAAAAATTAAAATTGTTAAGTTAAGTGTAAGAACTTGCCATAAAACCCCTTTCTCTGGGAAAGGGGTTGGGGATAGACTTTCTTTAATTTATCTTGCACCACTCAAAAATTTTATATGGAATACAGTAAGCTTATTTCTGTTACGGGTTTGCCGGGATTGTTTGAATTGGTTGCCAGCAAAAATGACGGTGCTATTGTGCGGTCACTGGATGACAAAACCACCAGATTTGTTTCATCACGCATACATAATTTTTCGCACCTGGAAAGTATTGAAGTTTATACCGAAGGTGATAATGTAAACCTTGCTGATGTTTTTCTTGCTATGAAAAATAGCGGTGAAGCGCTGCCTAATGAAAAAGAAGCGCCTGCTGTAAAAAAATATTTTGAAAAGGTTTATCCAACCATGGATTTTGAGCGTGTGTATGCAAGTGATATGAAGAAGATGGTGAAATGGTTTGATGTGCTAAACAAGAATGACATTGAAATAAAGGTGAGCGAAGAAACACCGGAAGGAGAGGAAGAGGAAACAGAAGAAAAACCAGAGCCCAATAAACAGCCGGAAGAGAAGCCAAAGGTAGAAGAGCCTGTTGCAACGCCTGCTGTGGAAGCAAAGCCCAAAAAAGCAAAAGCAGCTAAGGCCAAAAAAGAAGAACCTGCGGCTGAAGATGCAGCAGCGGAAAGCAAGCCGAAGGCTGCAAAAAAGAAGGCTGCGAAGAAGTAACCCGGCCAGGCTTCAACAGCGTCAGGAATGTTGATTGAAATATTATAGTTGCAGAGAGGTTGTGATTAAAAACAGGGATAGATGACACAACCGTGATGCATCTGTATTGCGGCCGGGTCAACAAAAATATATAAGTACTTACATAATTGCACCGCCGCTTTGATTTTTTGATTTTTAAATTTTTAATTTGAATGTTAACCGCAGATATACAAAAAACCAAACGTCATTTTGTTCCTGGAGATTTTAAGGTAACTACGTGGGATGCGCTGGAACCTTATTTTAAGGATTTGCTGAACAGGGATATTGATTCGAAAGAAGTGCTGGAACAATGGCTGAAGGATATGAGTGAACTGGAGGCTGTTGTGAGTGAAGATGCATGCTGGCGGCAGATCAAAATGACCTGTGATACAACCGATAAATCGCTGGAGGAAGCATTTACTTATTTCTGCATGGAAATTCAGCCGAAGCTGCAACCTTACGCAGATGCACTGAATAAAAAGCTTATTAATTCGCCGTTTACACAAGAACTGGACAAAGGCAAATATTTTACTTACCTGCGTAATGTGCGCAAAAACATTGAGTTGTTTCGCGAAGAAAATATTCCGTTGCAGGCTGAGTTAAGCGTGATGCAGCAACAGTTTGGCGTTATTACCGGCGCTATGACGGTGGAAGTAAAAGGCCAGGAATATACGTTACAACAAGCGTCAAAATTTTTACTGGAACACGACCGGGATTTGCGTGAAGAAGTGTATCGAAAAATACAGGAACGCAGAAAGCAGGATAAAGATACTTTGAATGATCTTTATACAAAGCTTGTTGAAAAGCGCGACCAGGTGGCCAGGAATGCCGGGTTTGCCAATTACCGCGATTATAAGTTTGTTGATTTGGGCCGCTTTGATTATACAAAAGAAGACTGCTTTAATTTTCACGAAGCAGTGAAGCTGCACGTGCTGCCGTTGGTAGCAACTATCAATCAGCATAAAAAGGAAAAATTAGGGCTTGATGTTTTAAGGCCCTGGGACACGGAAGCCGAACCAGAAAATATAAAACCATTACATCCTTTTAATACGGGCAAAGAGCTGCTGGAAAAATCTGAAAAATGTTTTTCAGCATTGAATCCCTTCTTTGCTGATTGTTTGAAGAAGATGGACCAGCTCGGCCACCTTGATTTGGAAAGCCGCAAAGGCAAAGCGCCGGGCGGTTATAACTGCCCGCTGGCAGAAAGCGGCGCGCCATTCATTTTTATGAATGCTGCGGGGCAAATGGATGATGTAACAACCATGGTGCACGAAGGCGGCCATGCTGTGCATTCATTTCTTGCGCATCCTTTGGAATTGAGTGCGTTCAAAGAATACCCGATGGAAATTGCAGAAGTTGCCAGCATGGCAATGGAACTTTTTACCATGGATAAATGGGATGTATTTTTTGATAATGCAGAAGAACTGAAACGTGCCAAGGAACACCAGCTTGAAAGGGTGATAACCATCTTTCCATGGATTGCAACAATTGATAAATTCCAGCACTGGATATATGAACATCCGCAGCATACGGTTGAAGAAAGAACAGAAGCATGGATGGATATTCTCAACGAGTTTTCTACCAGTACTGTTGATTTTTCAGGCCTGGAAGAATACAGGAAAATAAGCTGGCAGCGCCAATTGCATTTATTTGAAGTACCGTTTTATTACATTGAATACGGTATTGCCCAGTTAGGCGCTATTGGGTTATGGATGCAATACAAAAAGAACCCGGAACAGGCATTAAATAACTATATTAAAGCATTGAGTTTGGGCGGTACAAAAACACTTCCGGAATTATATGAAGCCGCTGGTTTAAAGTTTGATCTTTCACCCGCGCATATAAAAACATTGATGGAGTTTGTGAAAGAAGAAATGGATAAACTGTAAATTTTTTTCAGCTAAAGAAAAAACCCGGAAGCATATAACTTCCGGGTTTTTTATTGATACTAAGTAAAGCTAAAGCCTAAAATAATTCAACCTGATAAGTCTTTTCCTTAATTTAAAGCAATAGGAACATACTGTTTTTGCTGCAGACCTTTCTTATCGCATTCAACAGGCGATGTTTTTATCAGTTCATCATACGTTATATCATCTTCGTTCTTATCAATTTCTACAAATTTTTGGCTTTTATCACCATTACGCACCCGGTTAAAAAAGCAAATAGCTTTTTGTATGCGGTAAAGCGCTTTCTGGTCTGTTGAAGGGTTTTCTTCGAATATGCCATGTTTGCCATAAGTAACATATAACTCCACCGGAATGCCTGGAAACTTATGTATAAGCCGTTCATAAATAAGTTTACTTCCTGTAAAACTGCCATAGGCACCATTGGCGCAATTAAAGGGATAACTTTTTTCAAGCGGAACAATAGAATCATCAATGCCGTGAAAAGCTATCATGGGCACTCTATCGCCGGTGGCTTTAATATAAGTGGTGTCTTTAATTCCTCCCCAGTTATTAAACAGCCCTGCGATTTTATATTTATCCGTAAATGAATTTCCATACGTGTTGTACAATCCTAATTTTTCTTTTGCTTTTGGCATAACTGCATTTAATTCTTTCTGGTTCATGTAAGAGAGGTTTACTGCAGTAATAGCACCGGCGCTGTAGCCTCCCACATATAAATATCTTTTATCAATATTAAAGTTATCTGCATAATGGGCAATGTACCGCATGGCAGCATCAGCATCCTGTATGGAACGATATACAGCAAAATCCAGCGAGTCGCTAAGGCCTATACGGCAGGGACTGTTTAAAACGATATTGCAGGCCCCGTCAAAACAAAAGCCCTTGCAGTATTTTTTGTCATCCCCCGGAGCCCAGCCTAACCTGTAATCTATGGCTGCCACTACATAACCTCTCTTGGCAAATTCCATACATTCATTTGCAATTAATGTTCTGCAGCCAGCCCTGAAACCGCCTCCATGTATTAATAATATAAACGGCTGTTTATAATTGCCATTTGCAACAATGTTTTTCTTCTTAATGTTTTTGGGCAAGGGGGTTGCTGAATAAACAGTCATATACAAATCAACTTTTCCCCTTGCAGCTAAATAAGTATTTCTAACCGTGGAAAAAACATAATCCACTTTATATATCTGCGAAGAAGTAAAGCATGAATCGTCTTTAAGACAATTACTCAAGGAATCAGCAAAAGACTGTGACATCGCTGTTGAATAAATAAAATACAATATCACAGCGGAAATGATTTTTTTTCTCATTAAAACAATTTTCGTTGCCAAATAATCAGCAATAACTTAAAAGGTATGTTTATCTGGTTTGGGGTTAACCCAGGATTAATTAATCAGTTTAATCTGACACGAATATAAAACCTAAAAATAAATTAATTCTCAGGTAGTGCTTTCTTAATAAAAATTGCATCAGTAATTAACGCATTGGCAAACCTGAGTTTAATATCAGATAATGCGATACTTTAGAAACTATAGATGCATGTGATATTCTCACCCTTCACTCCAAACTGTAACAGCCTTAATGGCACGCTCCCATCCTTTTATTAAATCATTTTTTTGCGAAGCCTGCATTTGCGGATCGAATGTTTTTTCAATTTGCCATTGACCGCTTATTTCATTCATATCTTTCCAATAACCAACAGCAAGCCCGGCCAGGTATGCAGCACCAAGCGCCGTAGTTTCCGTGATAACGGGCCTGATAACTTTTGTTCCGAGAATATCGCTCTGAAACTGCATCAGTAAATTATTGGCGGTGGCGCCGCCATCAACACGCAGTTCTTTCACTTCAATATGGGCATCTGCCTGCATGGCTTTAATCACTTCCATTGTTTGATAAGCGATGCTTTCCAAAGCAGCCCTTGCAATATGTGCAGATGTTGTGCCGCGTGTAATGCCAACCATAGTGCCCCTGGCGTGCTGGTTCCAGTAAGGTGCACCCAGGCCTGCAAAAGCGGGAACAAGATAAACCCCATCGCTTGTTGATGTTTGCATGGCAAGCTTTTCAACATCGGCAGAATTTTGTATCAGGTGTAAACCATCGCGTAGCCATTGCACTACCGCCCCTGCAATAAACACGCTGCCTTCCAGCGCATATAAAGTTTTGCCATTAACCTGCCAGGCAATAGTTGTAAGTAAATTATTGTTTGAAATAACAGGTTTTTCGCCGGTATTCATCAGCATAAAACAGCCGGTGCCATACGTGTTTTTTATCATGCCTGGCTGTGTGCACATCTGGCCAAACAAAGCAGCCTGCTGATCGCCGGCAATGCCTGCAACGGGGATGTTTTTAGCGGATAAAACATTTTCTGTATAACCATAGATTTCACTGCTGCTTTTTACATCCGGCAATATGGATTTTGGTATGTTGAATAAAGCCAGCAACGCTTCATCCCATTGCAGTGAATGAATATTGAAGAGCATGGTTCTTGAAGCATTGGTAACATCGGTTACATGCACTTTGCCCTGCGTGAGGTTCCATAACAGCCAGCTATCAATTGTACCGAAGCATAGTTCATTGTTATCAGCTTTGCTTCTTGCATCTTTTACATTATCCAATATCCATTTAAGCTTGGTGGCAGAAAAATAAGCATCGATAATCAAACCGGTTTTTTGCTGAATGGATGATGTATATTTTTCTTTCAGCGAATCACAATAATCCGCAGTTCTTCTGTCCTGCCACACAATAGCATTGTATAATGGCTTGCCGGTTTTCCTGTCCCAAACCACCGTTGTTTCTCTCTGATTGGTAATGCCGATAGCTGCAATATCATTCACCGTTAAACCGGCTTTGCTTATGGCTTCTGCTGCTGTACCAAGTTGCGTGCTCCATATTTCTGTGGCATCATGCTCAACCCAGCCGGGCTGCGGAAATATTTGTTGGAATTCTTTTTGCGCAACAGAAACAATGTTCCCGTTTTTATTAAAGATGATTGAACGTGAACTGGTAGTACCCTGGTCGAAAGACAAAATGTATTGTAGCATTAAAGCAATGTTTATTGCGCGTCAAGATAAAACTAAATGCGAATAAATCTTGTTTGGCCACCGGGGCACGAATAAAATCAAAACATATCACTAAAACTTAACGCCGGCTTCAATCTTAACCGGCAATCTGTTTTCAGCAGGCGGTATGGGGCAGTTATAACCATCCGTGTAAGCGCAATAAGGGTGATAGGCTGTGTTGAAGTTGATTATGATATGGTCGCTTTGCGGAATATTCAAATCAATATACCTGCCACCTTCGTAGGTTTCTTCGCCACTTGTTGCATCCGTAAAAGGAATGAATAAATAATCTTTATACTCAGCGGATTTTATTAAATCCTGAGATTGATACACATTCAGCTTATACTCCTTTTTATCAATCACAAAAAATACTGAAGCATACTTTATATAGGTTTTGCGTATGCCGCCCGATGTACTCATCTGGAAAGGCTTTTCTTTTGGCGTTCTTACAAAGCGGGCATTCACCACATACTTTTTATTAAAGGGGAAAAAGTGAATGCCTTTAAAATTTTTTTTGGCTGCAGCACTCAGGGGCGAAGTGTTCGGATTATCATATTCCATCCTCAGTCCGCCCTGAAAACGTTTTGTTTCATTAACAGCAGCCGTGTCGGCCTGTGCAAAGCAGCAGGCAGACAAGAAAATAAGGTTACAAACAATTAAAAACCGCTTCATTCGTACATATTTGTTTTTTCAATGGTATCATGAAACGCCCTGATGTACATACCCCTGTGCGAAAAAAACATTTGGCCTGGACGTTTCATAATTAGCCGCAAAATTAACTGCATATTATTTGCACTGATAATGTGAATAAATTTTAATCAAAAAATATGAGTACCAAAAACCAGAAAAAAAAAGCCAAAGGCGGCGTTGCCAAAATGTTTGACCGTTTTTCAACTGTTACAACAAGGGTTACAGGAAAGCCCATTGCATTTATTATTGCTTTTGTAATTATTATCCTGTGGGCGGTGTCTGGCCCGGTCTTTCATTATTCCGATACCTGGCAGCTTGTTATAAATACCGGTACCACTATTATTACATTTTTAATGGTATTTGTAATTCAGCAGTCGCAAAACAAAGACACGATGGCGCTGCAATTAAAATTGAATGAACTCATTGCATCAAGTAAAGATGCCAGTAACCGGCTTATTGACGTGGAAGACCTTACGCCCGAAGAACTGGAAATACTGAAAAAGTTTTATATACACCTTTCAAGCCTGGCAGAAAAAGAATCAGACTTTAAAAAAATGCATTCTATTGAAGAAGCTGCAGAAAGACATAAAAGCAAATTAAAGGCAATTGATAAGCATTAAAACTTATTCTTCCACATCATGCTTTCCACCGGCTTATCAGGCTGCTGGCTGTACTTGGCATTTTTCTTTTGGTTATATTTTACCTCAATTTCGCCATCAACAGGAAAATAAATCAACTGGCCAACCGGCATGCCTCTGTACACTTTTACCGGCTGTTTCACCGAAATTTCCAGCGTCCAGTTGCCACAAAAACCTACATCGCCTTTACCTGCTGTTGCATGAATATCAATACCCAAACGGCCGGTAGAACTTTTGCCTTCCAAAAAAGGTACATGCGCATGCGTTTCGGTATATTCTGCTGTAACACCCAAATAAAAAATATGCGGGTATAACACAAACCCTTCTTCCGGAATTTCAAAATATTCTATCTCGTTATGTTTTTTTGCATCCAGGATATGTTCGCGGTACGTGGCCAGCCATTTACCTAAATGCACATCGTAACTATTGCTGCCAAGGCATTCACGGTCGTATGGTTCAAGTTTAATGGTGCCCTTTTCTATTTCTTCCAAAATGCGTGTGTCAGAAAGAATCATCTCGTTTGCCTTTTATAATGAACTAAATAAAACCTTTGCAAATAAATTATAAATCCTGATACGAAAACAGTTAAACAAAAATCGCCTTTTCCTTTATCAACAAACTATTAACCAAAACTGCTATCCTGTAATTTCTGTCGGCACAATAAGCTCCTTCGTATACACATATTGCCCTAACAAAGTCATTTACATTTATATGCTATTATCAATAAGTATTTTCGTTATATGGCAATTCTTTTTTCCAGGCACAGAACTGTAGTAATACACCTTACAGTTTGGCTGATATTGTTCACGCTGCCACACTTATTTTTTGACAGCCGCAACACGCAACCAGGTTTCTTTCCGGTGAGTTGGTTCGTTATAACAAACCTATATAATGCCGGCATTTTTTATCTTAATGCATTTGTATTATTGCCAAAACTGCTCAATACAAAAAAATGGTGGTTGTATCTTATAGCTGTTACAGCCATTTTATTTATCTCGTATTATCTCAAACTATGGCTTACACAGATTTTTTATTCAAATGTGCAGCTTGATGTATGGGCTTACCGCATTTTATTTTTCCCGGTAATTCCATTTCTTATCGCAAGCATTATTTATAAACTGATTGTAAATAAAATTGCGCATGATAAAAAACAAAAAGAAATTATGGCAGAACAGCTTTCCATCAAACTCAAATTTTTGCGTTCACAAATAAGCCCGCATTTTATTTTTAATGTACTCACCAATCTTGTTTCCCTCGCCCGGAAACAATCCAAACAATTAGAGCCAGCACTAATGATGTTATCCGATTTAATGCGCTACATGTTATATGAAAGTGATGAAAAAAAAGTATCGCTGGCTAATGAAATTGAGTATTTAAAAAGTTATATCAGCCTTCAGCAATTGCGCTTTGGAGATGATATAAAAATTGATCTTGATATAAATTTATCGCAGGAAATACTGCAGCAAAAAATAGAACCGATGTTGCTGATCCCTTTTGTTGAAAATGCATTTAAACACGGTACCGGTGCAGATGACCCTTTTATAAGCATCCAGCTTTTTTTCAATGATAATGGCTTGGTACTTGATGTGAAGAATAAATTTATTGAAGATGATAATAGCAAAGACAATAACTCCGGGATTGGTTTGGAAAATGTACAATCAAGATTAATGTTATTGTATCCGCAAAAACACCAGCTTACTGTTAACAGGGAAAACAATATTTTTCATGTGCATTTAAACCTTCCTTTAAGCGTATGAATTGCATAGCTGTTGATGATGAAAAATTAGTGCTTGATTTAGTGATTGATAACATTAAGCAGGTACCCTATCTCAATTTGGTTAAAGCCTGCAGAAATGCAATGGAAGCTATTGATGTTTTACAAAAAGAAAAGATTGATCTTATATTCCTTGATATACAAATGCCGAGGCTTAGCGGCCTGCAGTTCATTCAAACATTGCAGCAACCGCCTATGATTATTTTTATCACTGCTTATGAGCAATATGCACTGGAAGGCTATAATTTGAATATTGTGGATTACCTGCTGAAGCCCGTATCGTTTGAAAGGTTTTTAAGGGCTTGTAACAAAGCAAAAGAATTGTATGATCTGCGTAATGAGAAAACTTCTTCGCCTGCGTCTTCAACAAAAGAAGCAACGCCAGATCATATTTTTGTGCATGTTGAATATAATCTTGTAAAGATTGTATTCAGCGATATTTTGTTTATAGAAGGCCTGAAAGATTATATCAAAATTTACCTCGTTTCTGTAAGTAAACCTGTACTTACCCGCATGACCATGAAAGCTGTTGAAGAAAAATTACCTGCCGATAAATTCATCCGCACCCACAAATCTTTTATTGTAAATGCAGATAAAATTGCTGTTATTAAAAGAGACCTTATTGTTATCGGTAATCACGAAATTGCCGTAAGCGATTTCTATAAAGAAAATCTTAACCGTATAACAAACAGGTAACATATTTTCACTTCATGCTAGTTGCAGCCTATGCTTTTCACTAATACACATCTTTCCATCTTGTCGAAACAATTACCAATGTAATCTACACTGCAAAATTTAAAGCCGTTATGCTTTGCAGCTTTGTGATAACAAAAGCAAAGCGTATGCAAAACATCAATAACAGCAAGCAGATAAAATCACTTGCAACAATCCGCTCAACAACGGATCAACTGCAAAACTGCACAACGCAACTAAAGCTCTACCTATGCTGTAAAACCTGGAGCAATAAAAAATATTTCAAGCACCTGCAGTATACAGTGCTGGCCATAACAACAATGTTTATAATGAATGCGGTTACTGCGCAAACTATTGTTAAAGGAACAGTAACAGATAAAAAGAAAGCACCCGTTGAAAATGCAAGCATCAAAATAAAAAATACAGCTGAAGCTACAATATCAGACAGCACGGGCATTTTTTCATTTATAACGCATGCAAAAGGCAACCAGGTAATTACTGTTTCATCAATAGGTTTTGAAAAGGCGGAAAAGCAAATTACGGTGAATGGCAGCACTATTATTGTAAACATTTCATTGGGCGTTGAAGAAAAAAATCTCAAACCTGTTATCGTTTCCGCAGGCAGTTTTGAAGCCAGCGATAAAGCAAAAGGTGCATCACTTACACCAATGGATGCCATGACAGTTGCGGGTAATGGCGGCGACATCAGTAACTCATTACGGTCACTGCCGGGTGCGCAGCAAATTGGTGATAAAGAAGGCCTGTTTGTACGCGGTGGCACTAATGAAGAAACCAAACAATTTATTGATGGCACATTAATGCCTGTGCCCAATTATGCCAGTGTACCGGGTATTATTCAGCCTGCCCGTATTAACCCTTTTTTATTCAAAGGCGTTTTATTTAACACGGGTGGTTACTCCGCTTTGTACGGCGAAGCATTAAGCAGCGCTTTGATTTTGGAAAGCGTTGATTTGCCCGATGAAAGTTCTGCAAGCCTGCATCTCTTTCCTATGGCCCAGGGCGCAGGTTTCCAGAAACTGGCAAAGAATAAAAAAAGCAGCTGGGGTGTTAATGGCAATTATGGTAACTATAGTTTGTACAACAACATCGTAAAACAGCATTACGATTTTACGCATGCGCCGGAATACATTTCGGGTGATGCCAATCTCCGTATCAAAACTAACAATGGTGGCATGCTGAAATTTTATACCAACTATGGATATAACCATACCGGCGTACGCAGCCAGGATATTGACAGTGCAGCATTAAATTCTTTATTCAATAATAAAGGTTCAAACCTGTATGCTAATTTATCTTATCGCCAGCCCTTGCAAAACAAATGGAAACTGGATGCAGCAATTGCCTATAATTTCAGCGATCAAAAAATAACCAACCGGCTTATTGATTCAATTGATAAGGCAGTAGATGCAGGCTATTATCCATTCAATACAAAGAATAATAACATCAATACCAGGCAAAACTTTGCACAGGCAAGAATTGTGTTTACAAAGGCATTCCGTCGCAACCAGGCATTACGTTTTGGTGCAGAAAATTTTTATACGAATCATGTTTATCATTATAACAATGCGCTTAGTCAGTTCAATGATAATTTAACCGCAGCCTTTGCAGAAGGTGATGTGTATATCGCAAAAAATATAGCTGCAAAAATTGGTATGCGGGCAGAGCATTCCACCTTGTTGAATAAAACAAACCTTGCACCCCGGTTAAGCCTTGCTTACAGGTTGCATAATGGCGGGCAGTTTAATATGGCCTATGGCATTTTTTTTCAAAAACCTGGTGTAATCTACTTTTTGCAAAACAACAATCTGAATTATACAAGAGCAACACATTATGTACTCAATTATCAAAGAAAATTCAATAACCGTTTGATAAGAATTGAGGCTTATTACAAGCAATATAAAAATCTTCTAACTACATTCCCCGATACAGCAACAAACGGTAATGGTTATGCAAAAGGCATTGAATTATTCTTTCGCGACAAACGCACTTTCAAAAACTTTGATTACTGGATATCTTACACTTATCTTGATACAAAGCGAAAGTTTTTGAATTATCCGCGGGCATTGCAACCAAATTTTGCCACACCGCATACTGCATCTGTTGCTATAAAAAGATTTTTCCCTGATATAAATTTCAATGCAAATCTTTCTTACTCGCTGGCAACAGGCCGCCCGTATTATAATATTCAACATTCAGAAAACAAAACCATTGTTGCAGATGAAGGCAAAACAAATATGTATAGCCAGATGAACCTGAGTTTTGCTTATCTCTTTACCATGTTTAAAAACTGGAAGCATAAAGATTTTTCAGGAATTGGTTTTGGCATCAACAATGTTTTTGGAACAAAGCAAACATATAATTACAACTACAGTTATAACGGCGCATTTAAAACGCCTGTAACCATGCCGGCAACGCGCAGTTTCTATCTCGGGTTGTTCATGACGTTTGGCATAGACCGCCGCGACGATTTCATCAACGACAATTTATAAATACGCAAATATTTTTTATATCACCGGCTGCAGTGCATGTATGAAGCACGGTTGTGTCACTCCCTTGTGCTGCAGCAATTCTATTCAACAATAAAACACATCAATCATGAAAAAGTTAGTCATTATTTCAACAGCCATTTTTATGTATACCGGTTTGTATGCGCAGACAGCAAATACACAATTACAAACAAACGTAACGAAACTGGATAACGCAGAAACGATTAAAGATTATGAGCAGCTTGCATCAGCATTTTTAACCATTGCTAATGCACAAAAAAATCAATGGCTGCCTTATTATTATGCGGCTTTCTGCAATGCAAAAATTGGCTGGTTAAAACAAAATGCAGACCCTGACAACATTGAAGACTTTGCTGATAAGGCTGATGAAGAAATAACAAAAGCACAATCACTCATTGATACTTCAAAACAAAAAAAAGAGCTGTCGGAAATTTATTGTGTGCAGATGATGTTAAACCAGGCAAGGGTATTTATTAATCCTGAAACATATGGACCAAAATACGGCCCAACATCCTTTGGTTATATACAAAAAGCAAAGATGGCGAATGCCGAAAATCCAAGAATGTTATACCTGGAAGGCTGGCAAAAATTTGCAACCCCTAAAATGTATGGCGGCGATAAAAAGTTAGCCAGGCAATTGCTTATTCAGGCAAAGGAAAAGTTAAGCACAGCATCAGCTAATACCGTTGAACCGCATTGGGGAATGAAAGAAGTAGAGGAACTTTTAAAACAACTTAAATAATTTTTTAACCATTAAAATGCAGATTATGTTTTTTGGAATTTTGATTGTAATAAGAGTATTATTTATTGCAGCTATGGTGTTTATTATTGGTTATGTGTTTGGCAATTTCTCGGCAAGGCCGGTATTAAAAACCATTACCAAAGTTGCAGCCATACTGGTTATTGTTTTATTCCTTGTATCTAATGCTTTCTTTTTTCGCTTTCGTGCCTGGAATCATAATAATAACACTGGTTCCTATTGTGCATGGCATCATGCAGATTCAACAAGAATTAAGTAATTAACCTTAGCCCCGGCATTACCGGGGCTAATAAATCTTTTTTATGAAAGCATCTGTTGAAAGAAAAATTATACGGTGGCTGCACATTATTCTCAGCATACCCATTGTTGGTTTCATTTATGGCCCGGTGGCCGGTATTCATTATGCGGCCTTAACTGTTCGCTGGATATTATTTCCTGTGGTTGTATTGTCTGGCTTCTGGATGTGGAAAGGACATATAATAAAACGTTTATTTAAAAAGCATATAACACCTAAAATCAATACTGTTTAATCAATGTTATCTTAGTAAAAATTTTTTATGGAGTTTGGCCGCGTTCCTGAAGAAACATTAGAAAGCATTGATTTTAGTTTGCCGAAGGAGCCTGCTTTCAATAAAACTATTCTTCCTGGTAAAAAAAATAAAAATGCCAAAGTATATGTTGGTTGCGCCAAATGGGGCAGGCCGGAATGGGTTGGGAAAATCTATCCTGAAAAAACAAAAGAAAAAGATTTCCTGAAGCATTATGTTCAGCATTACAATTGCATTGAATTAAATGCAACCCATTATAATATTTATGGTGAACGGGGTATTGCCAAATGGAATGAACAGGCTATTGGTAAAGATTTTTTATTCTGCCCGAAAATGTATAAAGGCGTTACACATTTTGGTAAGCTTACAGATAAGCCTTTTCTCGTAACAGAATTTTTGAGAGGTGTTTTGGCTTTTGGTGAACACCTTGGCCCGATCTTCATACAGGTAAGCGATGCATTTTCCACCAAGCGCAAAGATGAATTGTTTGCTTTCTTAAAATCGCTGCCAACAGACCTGCATTTTTTTGTTGAAGTGCGCCATACAGATTGGTTTACCAAACCAGCAATTAGTGAAACCTTATGCAAAACATTGCATGAATTGAATATGGGCGCAGTTATAACCGATACAGCCGGGCGCAGAGATTGTGCGCACATGCACCTCACTATTCCAAAAACATTTATTCGCTATGTAGGCAACAGTTTGCATCCTTCAGATTATGTTCGGATTGATGCCTGGATTGAACGCATGCAATACTGGTTAAACAAAGGCATTGAAGACATTTATTTTTTTATGCACATGCACAATGAAGCAACCTCGCCTGAGCTTACCGTTTATCTGGTTGATAAATTAAATGCTGCATGCGGCTTGAATTTGATTAAACCAACATTTGTTGAAAAAACCGGTAAGCAATCTGCTCTCTTTACATAATTTATTTTTCTTTCCGCAGGTTATATGCCTCTTTCAAAGCTTTCATCACTAATTTTTTATTTGCCTTTTTAAGATTGATGGTGGTTGCGCCTTTTAATCCCCATTTATTGGGAACAGGAAAAATAATAGCGCTGCCTGGCGGACAAAATATGAATTGAGTTTGCGGATCAAACATTAAATTCAAATTGGCATCGCCTGCCAGTAATGTGGCAAATATTTTTTTGTTTACTGTAAACGCAGTGCGATGAAAATGCGGCTTTTCCTCCGTGCCTTCCAATGATAAAGCCATTGCTTTTGCGTCTTCGGGTGTTATCATACAACTTTCGTTTACAGGATGCAGTTGCTAGGTAATATTTTAATATCCGGCATAAGACTTCAGTATGTTTTTTAATTTTTGCTTTTCCATTTTCTGGCTTATTGTAAGCTCAGCATCCAATAGGCGATCCTTCTCTAAAGGATCAATAAATATATTAAAAAACTTTCCGCCATTCCAATGATCATAAAGTTTATAGTTATAATCAAAAGAATAACTTACCGGTATTGGAATTTTCATATAATCGCGATCCCAGTAACAGTAAACATAAGTTCTTTGATTGCCTTTGGTTCCTTTTAAATTATCAAAGAATGTTACGCCATCCAGCGGTCCCCAGGTTGATGGCCTGGATATATTTGCAATGCCTGCGAAGGTTGGGAGAAAATCAGTCATATCCACTAAAGAAGTATCAACTGCTCCCTGTTTTACGATGCCCGGGCCATATACCACCAGCGGAACACTTATGCCTCTTCTATCCGTGTAATTCTTCCCGCCTTTAATTGGCGAGCCTTTGTACATGGATGTAATATTTTTATTGGTGGCATTATCTGATGTAAATAAAATAATGGTTTTATTAGCAAGCCCGCCCGAATCTATTTTTTGAATAAGCCTGCCAATCATTTTATCCATGTATGCAACCATGCCCGGAAAGTATTTTTTGTTTTCATGCAGGCTATCATCAATGTCCGGATTCCAGTTGGCATAATCCGGATCATCAGGAGTAGGTGACCATGGATGTTGTGCAAGGTTTAGCGAATATTCAATAAAGAAAGGCTTGCTTTTATTATTATCGATAAACGTACTGGCATAATCATAAAACAAGTCTTCTGAATATTTATTTTTTACAATGCTGTCGGGCAGGTAAGAAGCATTTTCGTATAAATATGGAGATTTATATCTGCCATGGTATTGATCCATGCCATTATTATCAACTATATTAAATGGCTGGAATACGCGGTAATTTTCGAAGCCATGGTTTTTTATGGAAGCATCGCCGCCATCAAACTGCCATTTACCTATATAGCAGGTTTTGTAACCGGCATTCTGCAGCATATTGGCAATTGTTTTAGATGTATCCGGCAACAATCCAAACTTTACCCAGTTGCGGAAATTGTATTTACCGGTTACCAATGCCAGCCGGGAAGGAGGCCCATCAGGATGTGAAAAAAAGTTGGTGAACTGCATGCCGTTTGCCGCCATAAAATTCAGGTTGGGTGTGTTGTAAGATTCACCACCTGTGTATTGCGGAACTTCGTATCCTATATCATCACCTATAATAAGTATAATGTTAGGTTTGCCGGATCTTAATCTCAGATCATCCGAAGCCTGGGCAGATACAGGAAGCGTATCATTAAAAGTTTTTTTACATGAAGTAAATAATGCAAGAAAAAAAGCAATTGTTAATGCAAGTTTTGGATTAAAAGGTTTCATGGTGGTACGATTGAAGTTCAAATATAATGGTTTCAATTTTTTAATTACCAGGTTAGTATAATATTTCGCTTCATTATAGTGTAACTTATTTTATTGAATTTCGTTGTAAGCAAAATACTGCGCATGAAGGGTTCCCCGTCAACCAAAATAAATTACATCAACAATCTCCGTGTTTTATTAACTGTATTGGTAATCCTCCATCATACCTGTATTACGTATGGCGCACCCGGGGGCTGGTATTTTTATGATAAAACCACAAACGAAATGGCACAGATTTTTATGACGTGGTTCGTTGCTACCAACCAATCATTTTTCATGGGGTTTTTCTTCTTTCTTTCAGCTTTGTTTATAACGCCATCTTATTTAAAAAAGGGCGGCGTAAAATTTACATTAGACCGTTTAAAACGGCTTGGCCTGCCTTTATTGTTTTATTCATTTATATTCTCGCCCTTACTGAATTTCCTTATTTACAAGTTTGGTTATAAAAAATCCGCAACGCTTCTGCAATATCTTAAAGGCTACGACAACTGGATTGATCCGGGTGTTATGTGGTTTGTTGCCGCATTATTAATTTTCACCCTGCTGTATGTTTTATACATGAAAATTTTTATGCCGCGCAATAAAACCGTTCGTCATCTGCCTGGTAATAACACAATAATACTATTCGCCCTGTTATTAGGGCTGATGAGTTATATCGTAAGAATATTTTTTCCTATTGGCTGGGTGCTGCACCCGCTTGGATTTCAGTTTGCGCATTTCACGCAATACATAGCGTTATTTATTGCCGGGATTTATGCAGGCCGCAATAACTGGTTAAATAATATTAATGCAACAAACGGTAAACACTGGCGAAGGCTGGCTTTAACCTGCATCATAGCATTTCCTTTATTGTATGTAATAAAAATTGTTACAAACAGCCCGCTTGAAAGCTTCCAGGGAAACGGAACAATCAACTCATTATTAAATGCAATGTGGGAACAGCTTACCGGTATTGCCATTATTATGGCTTTGCTTGC
>NZ_JBQCIT010000045.1:0-49379 GCF_051953455.1 Parafilimonas sp.
CTTGCTTCTTTTTCTCCTGCAACCGGTTCGCGTTTCGCTCTATTGCCACCGGATAACGCCAGCGGAAATTTTGTAAAAACTGTGCAGCGTTTACCGGTCAGAATTGAATTTGCCAATCCGCAGGATTCACTGGTAAAGCAATTAAAGGCAGGCATGAATGTATATGTAGATGTGCATTTGGATTAATACATAACCTGGATTTATAATATTAAGTGATTAACAGGATTTATTTAAGTTTTTATTTTATCGACTGCATTCTTCATTTATACAATGTATAAGTATTCAGCCGCTTTCAAAAATGTTTGGCCGTTAGCGCAACAATACCCATTTTAAAAACAATAACCTGCTAATCTTCCGCATGGAAAAAAATAATTAAATGGAACAACAGCAATCACTGGTTGAATATGGTTCACGGCGGGTTATTATTACCATCACGGCAGTATTTTGTGCGCTGCTTGAAATCATTGATACAACCATTGTAAACGTGGCATTGAATGATATGCGCGGCAGCCTTGGCGCTACGCTTAGTGAAGTGAGCTGGGTAATTACAGCCTATTCAATAGCTAATGTTATTATCGTACCAATGACAAGCTGGTTATCACAGCAGTTTGGAAGAAGAAATTATTTTGCCGCTTCCATCATCATATTTACAGCTTCTTCTTTTTTATGTGGTAATGCATCAGGCATTGGAGAGCTTGTTATCTTTCGTTTTATACAAGGCCTTGGCGGCGGTGCTTTATTAGTAACATCGCAAACAATTATTACAGAAAGTTATCCGCCGGAAAAAAGGGCTATGGCCCAGGCTATATATGTATTGGGTGTAATTATTGGCCCTACGCTTGGCCCGCCGCTTGGCGGTTATATAGTTGACCATTATGCATGGCCGTATATTTTCTACATAAATATTCCTGTTGGGATTATTGCCACTTTGCTTACACTGCAGTATGTAAGAAGTCCTAAGTATGGCGAAAAACGCCCTGCAAGCCAGGTTGACTGGTTAGGTATTTTTCTTTTAGCCGTTGCAGTTGGCTCTTTACAATATATATTGGAGAAAGGGCAGGAAGACGACTGGTTCAATAGTAAACTTATTATTGTATTAACGGTTATCACCTGTTTTGGCTTTTATGGTTTTATATGGCGACAACTGGTTTATAAATACCCGATAGTTGAGTTAAGGGTATTACGAAATCCTAATTTAAGGATGGGTGTTATATTATCTTTTGTACAAGGTTTTGGCCTGTTTGGTTCCACATTTATTATCCCATTATATACGCAAAGCATTTTGGGATGGGATGCCACACAATCAGGCTTATTAATGATCCCAAGTACATTAACTGTTGCGTTTATGATGCCGATAATAGGACAATTGATACAACGCGGTGTTCCGCAAAAAATATTAATTTCTTTGGGCATGGCTATCTTCTTTATTTATAGTTTAATGACTTATAAAGTAATGACACCACATACTGCCGGCGAAGATTTTTTCTGGCCTTTAATGGTACGCGGCGTTGGCCTGGGACTATTGTCTGTACCTATTTCAACCCTGGCACTTTCTACATTAAAAGGCGCCGAAATAGGCCAGGGCGCTGCGTTTTCAGGCATGATGCGCCAGTTGGGCGGCTCATTTGGCGTGGCCTTAATTTCAACTTATTTAACAAGGGATATTGTTCATCACAGGGGTAACCTTGTAGATAGCCTTAATATATATGACCCTGCTGTACAATCGAGGGTGCAGACTATGGCTGCGGGTTTACAGGCCAAAGGCATGCCGCCAAATATTGCTTTAGGAACAGCTTATAAAATGCTGGATGGTTCCGTTTCAGTACAGGCTACCGTGCTTTCTTATATGGATATATTCCTGTACATAGGTTTTATGTTTCTTGTATTTGTACCAATAGTGTTGATATTTATAAGAAATGCAAAAACCAAAATAAGCCTGGCAGATGCAGGGCATTAAAACTGTTGCTGCTTCTTAATCATCTGCAGCCCCAACCATTCAAATTGATATTTTTAATTTATGGCAAAGATTATTGTGGTTACAAATTTTTCAGCATCATCCCGCAATGCACTGGAGTATGCGTGCAGGTTTTTACATAACCCCACAACAAGTGTTTTGTTACTGAATATTTTTAGTTTCCCTGCATCATTAGCAGGCGATGCCATTGCAATAGCAGCCATGAGTGAAACATTATTGAATGATGAAAGAAAGTTGCAGCAGGAATATGAATGGGTAAAAAATAATTACCCCGAAATAAATATAAAAGCTGAAATGGTTACGGGTGTTTTTATTGATGAATTATATGCAAAGGCAAAAGAAGAAAACACCTCTTTTATTATACTCGGCGCAGATGGCCGGTACAATGAATTGCTTGCGTGGGATGCAAATATTGTGGATGCGTTTATTGATCTTGATGTTCCGGTACTGGTTGTGCCATCAACCATAAGTTATAAGCCGGTAAAAAAAATTGCATTTGCCGTAAATTATTACCGAAAAAACCTGGAAATGCCAGTGGCTATGATAAAGCGTCTTATCAATTTTACAAAAGCACAGTTATATGTTATAAATGTTGTATCACCCAAGGAAGTGGTTGATGAAACTGCCTTAGGTTATAAAAAGATGGTGCAGGATGATCTGGCTGAATTATCACCCGTATATTTTGAACCCGAATTTAAAAACATCTTTACTGCCATCGATAATTTTGCCGCGGAAGAAAATATAGATATGCTGCTTGTAATACCCACACGTCATGGTTTATGGCATAAGATTTTTCAGCAGGATCATACAACAGGCATTGTAAATCTGAACCGCTTGCCCGTTTTATCATTAAGACAAAAAAAGGATTTTATTTAAATTCACATTTATGCGGATTATGAATATATAGACAGGCATTAATAAAGGCCGGTTGATTTGCGAAAACACCGGCCTTTATAACAAACTTAATAACGCCTGAATGTATAACGCTCAATGCTTTTGCCGGTGTAATAAGTGCCTATAAAAGTATTATTGCCTGCAAAGCTTATATCATCAAAATAAAGATCAAGCGAATAGCCTTTCCTGTTACTCATGGATGCCTGGAAATCCTGGTGCATATCCGTATAATAATTGCCGTATTGATCATAATAGCCGTCAGAAATATAAGATGTATACCAGGTGCCCTGCATAAAAGAATATCCATCATCATACTGAGCGTTACCGTTTTCATAAAAGGTTAATACACCATCAATGCCTGCATCAAACGAATACCAGCTATTTCCATACAATTCGGATGCATCATATAGGTACCATGAACCAGCAATCGGATTAACAACGGGCCTGGGAACTGTTTCCACTGTTTTAACACAGGAGGTTAAACTGAAGATTGCAGCGATGATTAATGTGAGGGATAAAATTCTTTTCATACTTGTGTGTTTATTGTTAGTTACATATCGTGTACCAGCGTTAAAAATCCACATTCACCTCCTATAAACAACTGCTGTTTTTATAACCGCTACACTTTATAATGAGATGGAAAAAACACTTGTAAGTTTTCGCAGCATTCGTTAAAAATTATAAAAATGATAATACTATAGCGTTTGTACAGAAGAGTTAATAAAAAAGAAGGCAGGTTTATGTTGCCAGTTTTCTTTTTTTTTTAATAGCTATTAATACGCTTTATTAAAAAGACAGGTGTTATGAAGTTGATTAAGTTCAGTTAAGATTTAATCAGGCCCTTATAAGTTCATTTAATTAATCCGGGTTGTTTATTTTTTCAGGGATTTATTATAGAAATTTTGCTGTAATGCTTTCCTTAGCTTTTTTTATACCGGAAGGAATACCGGCATACACGACATTACCACCTTTATCACCGGCCTCAGGGCCCATATCAATTATCCAGTCGGCAGTTTTAAGTACATCTGTGTTATGTTCAATTACAATAACAGAATGCCCCTGGTCAATCAATGCGCTGAAAGCACCTAATAATTTTTGTATATCATGAAAATGCAAACCTGTTGTTGGTTCATCAAAGATGAATAGTATATGCCCCGCACCTTTGCCCTTTCCTAAAAAGGAAGCAAGTTTTACGCGCTGCGCTTCGCCGCCGCTGAGTGTATCACTGCTTTGGCCAAGTTTTATATAACCTAAACCTACTTCCTGTAAAGGCTTTATGGCTTTTGCAATAGCGGCACCGTCTTTATCAGCAGAGAAGAATTCAATAGCGTCATCAACGCTTAACTCCAATACATCATAAATATTCTTGCCCTTATAATTTACTTCCAATACTTCTTCCTTAAACTTTTTACCACCGCAAACTTCACAGGTTAAATGCACGTCGGCTAAAAACTGCATTTCAACTATTTGCTCGCCTTCACCCTTACAGGTATCGCAGCGGCCGCCATCTACATTAAAAGAAAAATGTTTGGGTTGAAAGCCCCGCAGTTTGCTTAAATGTTGTTTGGAAAACAAATCGCGTATTTCATCGTAAGCTTTAATATAAGTTACAGGATTGCTGCGGCTGCTTCTTCCAATTGGGTTCTGGTCAACCATTTCAACCTGCGATATATAATCAACATCACCTTCAAGGCTTTTATGAAAGCCGGCCTTTTCGCCAAATTCACCTTTTAACCTGCGTAAAGCCGGGTATAAAATTTGTTTTACCAGCGTTGTTTTACCGCTTCCACTTACACCACTTACAACGCACAAAATATCCAGCGGAAATTCAACATCTATATTCTTTAAATTATTTTGCCTGGCGCCTGTTATTTTTAAGGCATGTTTTGATGTACGCAACTTTTTTGGAACGGGAATATTTAAATCACCCCGCAAATATTTACCGGTAAGGCTTTCAGGGTTTTTAATGATGGCATCGTAATCACCTTCAGCTACTACTTCACCGCCAAGGTGCGAAGCCAGCGGCCCCATATCGATTATATGTTGCGCTTCCCGCATCATCATTTCATCATGTTCAACCACAACAACGGTGTTGCCTTCGTCGCGCAACCTCTTCAAAACACTTATCAGGCGTTCTGTATCTCTTGCATGCAGGCCGATGGAAGGCTCGTCAAGAATGTATAGTGAATTGGTAAGATTGCTGCCCAGGCTGCGTGTGAGCTGAATACGCTGGCTTTCGCCACCGCTTAAAGAATTGGCCAACCGGTTCAAGGTTAAATATCCCAAACCCACATCTAATAAGGTTTGCAGGCGCTGATGTATCTCAATTAAAATACGGGTAGCTACTTTTTTATGATAATCACTTAGCTGCAAACCATCGAACCATTTTTTTAAATCGCTCACCTGCATTTCACAAAGTTCACCAATATGTTTACCGCCAACTTTTACATACAAAGCTTCCTTGCGCAAACGATAACCTTTACAATCAGGGCATTTGGTACGGCCGCGGTAACGGCTTAATAAAACGCGGTATTGAACCTTATAAAGATTTTGTTCAACTTCTTTAAAAAAATCATCTATGCCATATACACCCTCCTGTCCTGTCCACAAAATGCTGTATTGCTCATCTGTTAAATCAGCCAAAGGTTTATGTACCGGAAAATTAATGGAGCGTGCTCCTTTCACAAATTGTTCGCGCCACCAGCCAAGCTTCTCCCCTTTCCAGGGTGCAACGGCGCCGTCATAAACACTCATGCGCCGGTCAGGAATTACAAGTTCAGGATCAATACCCAATACCTGGCTAAAACCTTCGCAGGTGGGACAGGCGCCATAAGGATTATTGAATGAGAAGAGGTTTGGAACCGGCTCTTCAAATACAATTCCATCGAGTTCAAATTTATTGCTGAATGGGATAGTTTTGGATTCATCAATTTCAAGCAGCATTTCACCATCCCCTTCATAAAAGGCAATGCCTATGGAATCATTTAAACGGTGTATATCGTCTTCATCAAATTCTTTTGTAATAATCCTGTCAACCAGCAGGTAAACAGAACCTGCTGCCTTGAATCTTTGCCTGAGTGTTTTATCATCTTCTTCCAATAAATCTTCAATGCGTACAATTTCAGAAGGTGCTTCCGTATTTTTTTTAGACGGGCGGGCTGCAGCTTTTTTTTCAGTAAAATAAATTCTTGAAAACCCTTTCTGCAACAGGATATTCAGTTCTTCCCGTACATCTCTTTTTGCATGTTGTTTAAACGGAACAAGAATATAAGCCTTGCTGCCCTCCGGCAATTGCTGAATGGCTTTTAAAACATCGGGCACATCATCTTTCTTCACTTCCCTGCCGCTTACCGGAGAAATGGTGATACCGGTTCTGCCATAAAGCAAACGCAGGTAATCATAAACTTCCGTCATACTGCCCACAGTACTGCGCGGCGTGCGGGTAATAACTTTTTGTTCAATGGCTATGGCCGGGCAAAGGCCCTTAATAAAATCTACATCGGGCTTAACCATTCTTGCCATAAACTGGCGCACATATGCACTGAGGCTTTCTGCATAACGCCGCTGGCCTTCGGCAAACAATGTATCCATGGTTAAAGATGACTTGCCACTACCGGAAACACCTGTAACCACAATAAATTTATTACGTGGAAATGAAACCGAAATATTCTTAAGATTATGAACCCTTGCTCCTTTTATGAAAATATTTTCAGGTAGGTTTTTCTTTTGGATCAGCTTATCTGTTTTAATGCCTGCCTCGCTTAAACTCATATAATTTCCTTTGCTGCTTAATTTACTAAACGCCGAAATTACACCCTTCAAAAACTTTTTCAGCAAATATGATTTGGGGATTTCACTTTTTTTTTACATATTGCAAACAATAGTTAAGCCATTCAAAAAAAATCGTTGCCTATACTTACACTTTTACCCGGTTTCTTTCAAGTAATTAATTTCTGTTAACAGTTACAATTGCATTAAAGGCACGATTATGAAATTATATAAATCACTAACTGATACCCAGTTAATTCTTAGTTTTCAGGAAGGCGATTGCAGCGCTCTTGAAATGCTTGTTTCCCGCTATAAGGATAAACTTTTTAGCAGTATTTTATTTTTGGTGAAGGATAAATTTCTGGCCGAAGACCTTTTTCAGGAAACTTTTTTGCGGATTATTGACACTTTGCGCAGCCGCCGCTACAATGAAGAAGGTAAATTTTTACCATGGGCCATGCGCATAGCCCATAACCTTTGCGTTGATTATTTCCGTAAAGTAAAACGTACGCCTACCATTCTTACCCAGGATAAAAAAGACATTTTTGATGTAATACATGTGGTTGTAAACGACAATGCAGAGCACCGGATCATCCGCAACCAGAATTATGACCGTATTCATCAAATGCTCGATAAATTACCGGAAGAACAAAGGGAAGTGATTGTGTTAAGGCATTTTGGCGATATGAGTTTTAAGGAAATAGCCGAAACCACCAACTGCAGTATTAACACGGCTTTGGGAAGAATGCGTTACGGGTTGATAAACCTTAGGAAAATGATGTTGGAAAAACAAATAAATTTGTAAGATATTGTTGTTAGACAGTGAGGAAGATGGCCGGTGTGATGTTTCCCCTTTAATGCTTACCGTATCTTAAACTGATTAACAACAAGATGATAAAGGCTGTTTGAATTAACAGCCTTTATTGTTTTTATATCAACCTAAAACCATTTCTTCTTCATAAAATACCAGGCTATTATTACAGATACCACGATGGATAAAATAACGGGTGTATAAAAAGCATGCGGCACATTTGCATAGGGAATAGCCACATTCATACCATAAATACTGGCCACTAAAGATGGGAATGAAAGTATGATGGTGATGGATGTAAGCCGCTTCATTACATTATTGAGGTTATTGCTGATGATGCTTGCAAAAGCATCGAGCGTGCTGCTTAATATATTAGTATAAATATTGGCCATTTCAAGCGCCTGGCTGGTTTCTACAATAAGGTCATTTAGGATTTCACGTTCATCATCATTCAGCGATAAAAAGTTTGTCCGTTCCAGTTTTATCATCAGTAATTCATTGCTGCGCAAAGCCGTTACAAAATACAGCAGACTTTTTTGAATACGCATGAGATTAAGCAGCTCTTCATTACGGTTGCTGTCGTATAATTTTTGCTCATAAGTATTGCGGCGGTTATTGATCTCTTTCAAAAAATCCATGAAATTCTGTACCACTTTCTCAAAAATCTTCAGCACCATAATATTCCGCTTATCGGGATTGCGTTTTTGAAAAGTGCCGAGGAATTTTTTTATAGCATCATTGTCAAACGAGTTTACCGTTATAATCTGGCGCTTTGTAAGAATAATACAAATGGGAATGGTTATATAATAAGCATCGCTGTCATTAAACGAATTATTTTCAGCCGGTGTTTTTATTACAATAAAGCGCACATCATCTTCCACCTCGTATCTCGGGCGTTCATCAATATCCAGAGAATCACGCAAAAATTCTATGGGTATTTCAAGGGTTTTACTTAACTCCTGGAATTCCTCTTCCTTAAAGGGCGGTACGAGATTCACCCAAACTGCATCAGCCGGTTTTTCTATCTCTATTGCAGCACTGTTTAAAATCTTAAAAAGCTGAACCATTTTGGTGAATTATGAATGATAAAGGAAGATATAAAGCGGGTGAAGTTACCGTTTGAATTTTCATATTTCAATTTCACCTTTAAAAACAAAAGTTGCCGGGCCGCAAAGCCAGATATTTTCAAAACTTGCTTCACCGGTTTTATCAAAATCAACGGCAAGGCTGCCACCGGGTGTTTTAACACTCACATGATTAAAACCATTATCGTTATGGGCAAATGAAAGCGCCGCCGCCGTTACGCCCGTACCACAACTTAATGTTTCATCTTCAACGCCGCGCTCATAAGTACGCACGTAAATTTTACCTTCATCTTCCTGCTCAACAAAATTTACATTAATGCCTTCATCTGCAAAGCGTTTATTATAGCGTATTTCGCGGCCAAGTTTCACCACATCAATATCCATCACATTATTTACCGGTTTTACATAATGCGGGGAACCGGTATTAAGAATATAATCGGAAAACATAGATATTTCAACTGCATTTACATCTTTCATTTTTAAATCAACCCAACCATTATTTTCAACGGCAGCTTTATGTGGCCCATCAACTGCATTAAACAAATATTCCGATTTGTTTAACCCCTTATTATAGGCAAATTTTACCATGCAGCGCCCGCCGTTACCGCACATAGTGCTGGTGTGGCCATCAGCATTATAATATTGCATATCAAAATCAAAACCCTCCTTATCATTCATGAGCATTAAACCATCTGCACCAATACCAAAACGACGATCGCACAATTGTTTAACCTGGGAATTGGTTAAGCTGATATTTTTACCATTCCTGTTATCGATAATTATAAAATCGTTTCCGGTTCCCTGGTATTTATAAAAAGTAAGCTTCATATCAAAGATTGATTGACGTGATTATATTCAAGGTTTTTTCAATTAAACTGTTCATTGTTCTGCCCGGGTCTTTAGAGAAAGTTCCCGCCACGCGGTTAGCTACCACCGAACTTAAACTAATACAATTATGACCGAGCAATTTACCTAAACCATAAATGCCTGCCGTTTCCATTTCAAAATTCATAATTCGGTAATTGCCCGCATTAAATGTTGTTAAACGGTCTATCAGTTCCGGATAAGCCAGCCCCAGCCGCAGCATGCGCCCCTGCGGGCCATAAAATCCCGGGCAGGTAACCGTAATGCCGTGATGAAAACCATCAACAAAATGTTTAAGCAAAGATGCAGCACCCGTGGCGATATATGGCTGCGCAAACCTGCTGCTTAATTGCGTATGCAAAATAAACTGCTGCAGCAGGTTTTTTTCTTCTTCATTATTATCGGCAACATAAAAATTAAGCAGGTTATCTATGCCAAGGCCATGCGTGGAAACCACGAAGCTGTCTTCGGGCGCATCCTTTTGCAGCGAACCACAAGTGCCAATACGTATGATATTTAACTGATGTAATTGTTTTTTTACCTGGCGCTCATTAAAGTCAATATTAACCAGTGCATCCAGTTCCTGCATTACAATATCAATATTGTCAGTGCCAATTCCGGTGGAAACCACAGAAATTCTTTTTCCTGCAAGCCTGCCGGTATGCGTAACAAATTCCCTGTGTGATTGCTTTATTTCAATTTCATCAAAGAATTTAGTTATCAATGGTACCCGTTCCGGATCGCCAACAGTCATTATTGTTGAGGCAATTTCTGACGGCAACAAATTAAGGTGATAAACTGCACCCCGTTCATTCAGGATAAATTCGCTTTCGGCAATTTGCATAACCGGTTATTAGATTTTAGCAAATATTAAAATTTATTTCGTGAGTTAGGATTTGTTTTGACGCTTGAATGCTTTGCTTTATTTTCGCACCCCATTTATGGTTCCGTGGCCGAGTGGCTAGGCAGAGGTCTGCAAAACCTTTTACAGCAGTTCGAATCTGCTCGGAACCTCTGAAACCCTCTCCTCAGCGGAGAGGGTTTTTTAATTAATAAACTGGTAATGAAATAATTCCAAATGAAATACTCGCAAACGATAGGCTGTATTCTCGTGTTATTATTAGCAGGTGCTTGTTATTTACCCTGGAGTTTTATACCGGAAAGGAATATTTTGGTTACAGGAATGCAGGCACCAGGTACCATGTATGGTAAGCCTGGCCTTATGCACATGGTGCTGGGCGTAGTACTTCTATTGTTTTTTATAATACCAAGAGTATGGGTAAAAAGGGCCAACGTTTTTATAGGTGCAATTAATCTTGCATGGAGCATACGCAACTTTATGCTACTTTCAACCTGTTATATGGGTGAATGCCCTGAAAAAAAAATTGGCCTGTATGTAGAACTACTATTATGTATAGGAATTTTAATTATGACTTTCCTGCCTGAGCTTAAAAAGATTGAAAAAAAATAGTCCCGTACTAATATTACATATATTAATATATACTCAATTTCTACCCTTTCACTTATTTTCATTAAGCCTGCTCTTATACCTTTTATTCTCCCATCATCTTTAGTCAAATAATCCTATCCGGAGTTTCCCAGAATAGGTTTATTTGCAGGTTGAATTCATATTAAAAAAATAAATATTTATTTTTTTATTGTAATTACGCAAATATTATTATACAATTGTGAAATAAATTTTAATATTATTATATATTATAATTTAAATTTAAAACGTTAACGATCTTAAATTACCAATGCTTGCTGTGGGAGAACTATTTTCTCTAACTCAAATTATAAACTGTTATGACTAAACGGATCACTTCTTCCATTTCTTTTCTGCTTATTAGTATGGCTGCTTTTAGCCAGGAAGACTCAGCAAAAACATCTCCCTGGCCTACAATTACAGGTTCAGTAGATGTTTATTATCGCTACAATTTCGCCAATGCCAAAGATGCCGGAACCGGTGAAAAATACACCAACAACTACACGGCATTCAGCAATTCTCAGAATTCATTTGAGTTAGGCATGGCAAGCCTGCGGGCCGATCATAGTTTTGGCAAAGCCAGTGCAACCATTGATTTAGGCTTTGGCAGAAGGGCTGAAGAATTTTCCTACGCTAATCCGGATCATTCAACACTTTTTGCTGTAAAGCAGGCATTTTTAAGTTATGCGGTTTCCGACAGGTTTAAGTTAACAATGGGCAAATGGGCTACCCACATCGGTTATGAACTTACAGATGCTTACCTCAACCGCAACTACAGTATGGATTATATGTTTTCTTATGGTCCCTTTTCACATACCGGTTTGAAAGCAGATATCGGGTTAGGCAAAAAAAGCAACCTTATGCTTGGTGTGGCCAATACCACAGATTATGTTTCTCAAAATAACTCCCGCTTTTTCGGCCTGGCGCAATTCAGTACTGCCACGGCTGATGATAAATTAAGTGCTTATATTAATTACCAGGGAAGTTATGGCGGCAGTTATGGTTTAACACAGTTTGACCTGGTGCTTCTTGGAACTGTTTCAGACAAGTTCAGCATTGGTTATAACGGAACGGTTCAATCTGTGAAGCCAGACGGCGGCAGTTCCAATAGCTGGTGGGGTTCTGCATTATATTTTAATGTAGATCCGTCAAGCACCTTTGGAATAACACTTCGTGGCGAATACTTCGATAACAAAAAAGCTGTTGTGGCAGCACCCGGCACGAGTATTTTCGACATCACCCTGTCGCCTAATATAAAAATTGGCAACCTTACAATAATTCCTGAACTGAGGTTTGAAAGTGCCAAAGACGAAGTCTTCTTTAAAAATAATGGCGATCCCACAAAATCAACATTTACAGGCATTCTTGCAGCAACTTATCATTTCTAATTTTTTAATCAAAACTAAAATCTGTTATGAAAAGTAAACCAGTTCCGTTCATCCTGTTGGGCATCTTTGCTGTTTGGGGAATTTTTGTTCCGCTCGTTGCGGACTACAGTTTTGATGGCTACAATTTTGGAGACATTGCTTGGATACTTGTATCTACTGCCTTTGTTTTATTAATGACGCCCGGGCTTTCATTTTTTTATGGTGGAATGGTTGGCAAAAAGAACGTTATCTCTACCATGTTTCAAAGCTTTATTGCTACGGGCCTTATAAGCATTTTGTGGCTGGTTATTGGTTTTGGCCTTGCCTTTGGGCCTTCTATTGGAAGCGTTATAGGCAACCCGTCGGAATTTCTTATGATGAAAGGAATAAACGGACATGCGCCCTGGGGCGGTGCACCAACTATTCCCATTTTATTGTTTGCATTATTCCAAATGAAGTTTGCCGTAATTACCCCGGCATTGGTTGTAGGCGCCACGGCTGAAAGAATCCGTTTTATGTCGTATGTGATTTTTATGGTTTTATTCAGCCTTTTTATTTATGCTCCGCTTGCACATTGGACCTGGAACCCCGATGGGCTGCTATTTAAAATGGGCGTACTGGATTTTGCAGGCGGTACCGTTGTACATATTTCTGCCGGTTGCGCCGCCCTGGCAGGTTCCATTGTTTTAAAAAGACGTAAAGTGGCTATAACCGGCGAGCATGTTAAACCTGCACGGATTCCTTATGTTTTATTGGGCACAGGCTTGCTTTGGTTTGGATGGTTTGGCTTTAATGCCGGTTCCGCTGTTGCGGCCAGCAGCCTTTCTGTTGATGCATTTGCCAACACTAATACTGCCGCAGCCGCTGCAGGTCTTGGCTGGATATTCTTTGATATGTTGAAAGGCAAAAAAGCATCTGCATTGGGCTTTTGCATTGGCGCAGTAGTTGGCCTCGTTGCCATTACACCGGCAGCTGGTTTTGTTGGTTTGCCGCAAAGCATTTTTATAGGATTTATCGCAGCTATCTGTTCCAACATCGCTGTTTTCTGGAAAGGCAAAACAACCATTGATGATACATTGGACGTTTTCCCTTGTCATGGTATTGGCGGCATTGTGGGCATGATATTAACCGGCGTATTCGCCAGCAAAGCCATTAACCCCGCCGGGGCCGATGGACTGCTTTATGGCGGCACAAGTTTCTTTGCTCACCAGGTTTTAGGTTGTTTTATTGTGGTGGTATTTGCCCTCGTAATGAGTTTTATTCTTTTCAAAATAGTGGATATCATTAGCCCCATGCGTGTGAGCGAAGAAGATGAAATGCTCGGGCTTGATGTTACCCAGCACGATGAGAGTTTATAAGCAGCAATGTTTCCCGGATACCATACCATTACTGTAGAAAAGCCCCGTTTTTGGGGCTTTTTCTTTTACAAATATTTCCTTCAGTTAAATTTGCTTCATGCAATACACGCTGAAGAAATCGCTGGGCCAGCATTTTTTAAAGGATGATAACATTAGCCGGAATATAGTTACCGCATTAACCAAGCATCAGATAACAAACCTGCTGGAAATAGGGCCCGGTGGTGGTGCACTTACCAAATTCCTGCTTCACTTAAATAATATCAATTTTAAAGCAATAGAATTTGATGCTGAAAAAGTGGAATACCTGCTGCATACTTACCCCTCACTAAAAGGCAGATTAATTCACGAGGATTTCTTAAAAGCCAGTATGCCTTTTGAAGACAGCTTTGCCGTGGTTGGAAACTTTCCTTACAATATTTCATCACAGATACTTTTTAAAATGCTTGAATGGAAAGAACATGTGCCGCTGGTAATAGGTATGTTTCAGAAAGAAGTGGCGCAGCGCATAGCATCAAAGCCAAATACAAAAGTTTATGGCATTCTAAGCGTTTTAATACAGGCATTTTACAACGTTGATTATTTATTTGATGTGCCGCCTGCTGCATTCAATCCGCCACCAAAAGTTATGAGTGGCGTTATTGAATTAACGCTCAAAAAGGAGCCATTAAATGTAAGCAGTAAAGAAACTTTTTTCCTGCTCGTGAAAACAGCATTTAATCAGCGCAGAAAAAAAATGCGCAATGCTGTTCGTAATTTATTTAATGAAGATATTTTGCAGGCCGGAATTTTTGATAAGCGTGCCGAGCAATTGAGCATTGAAGAATTTGCCGCGCTTACCTTTAAAATGAAATAAGTTATAAATTTTTTGGACAAAACATGTCAAATAAAAAAGCAATTATTACCGCCAAGGTTCATGCATATTTACTGGATGAATTAAAAACAAAAGGCTACGAAGTTTTACATATACCGGCTGTAACCTACCAGGAACTTGAATCGCTTATTAAAGATGCCACCGGCTTAATTGTTACAACAAGGCTTAAAATTGATAAAGCTATAATTGATAAAGCCGACAATTTAAAATGGATCGGAAGACTGGGCAGCGGCATGGAACTGATTGATGTTGCTTATGCCGAATCAAAAGGAATTGTTTGTGTAAGCAGCCCTGAAGGCAACCGTAATGCCGTTGCCGAACATGCACTTGGCCTGGTGTTGAATTTACTGAATAATATTACAAGCAGCTTTGAAGAAGTAAAGCATGGCGAATGGATACGCGATGCCAACCGGGGAACGGAATTAACGGGTAAAACCATTGGCATAATTGGTTATGGAAATACCGGTGAAGCTTTTGCTAAATTGTTGTCCTCTTTTGACTGTACCGTTTTAGCGCATGATAAATATAAATTTGGCTACGCGAAAGGGTATGTTCGTGAAGCCGAGCCCGAACAGATAGCACGTTATGCGGATGTGGTAAGTCTTCATTTACCGCTTACAAAAGAAACATTTCATTATGCTGACGAAGCATTCTTCAAATGCTTTGAACGCAAACCCGTTTTTCTCTCCTGTTGCCGCGGAAAAGTAACCGATACCAAAGCCTTATTAAATGCACTGAACAGTGGCTTTATTAAAGCTGCAGGCATAGATGTTTTGGAGAATGAAAACCTGGCTTCTTATTCCGATGAGGAAAAAAGCACGCTTCAAAACTTATGCAGCAAAAAGAATGTAATTATTACGCCGCATATTGCGGGCTACAGCCATGAAGCGTTTTTTAAAATGGCAAAAGTTGTATTGGATAAATTAGACGCGCAAAAAGTTTTATAGATTGTTTTAAAAAATAACTCTCAGCTATCGGTCTGACGCTTTTCATGTAGTAAGATTACATGTTTCCGGAAGCGTCTGACCGCTGTTTATCTTTCAATAATATTTACTTCGCCAGTTTTATCAGCGTATCCGCATCCGTGCCCTGGTCCCAGGTTTTTACCAGGTGATGTTCTTTATTATATAAGGCCATAAACGGCGTGAACTTTACACGGTAATAAGATGGAATGGCATAATTTTCATCCCGGGCAATAATAATATTGGTAAACTGCTGCAGGTTAAATTTCCTGGCAAATTCTTTTACTTCAGGTAAAGGATAATAACTCACCCAAACAAAATAAATATCTTTCATTTCCTTCATCTTTTTGCTGAACTCATCGGCAGTTATCTGGCAATGCCCGCATTCAGGACTGAAGTAAATAATAACAACCGGTTTGTCTTTTGGAATAGCCTTATCATTTGTATAAGTGCTGTCAACTTTTAAAACCGTAAATGCAGGTATATGCAAAGAATCTTTTTGATAAGGCGGAATGGTATCTGCCTGCTGCGCATGAACTGAATAAAGGCTAAGGCTGGCGATGAAAAGAAACAATAACTTTTTCATTCTATATCTTTTGAGTTTGGACTTCTGAATATTGAATTAATTTAATTGCTTTAAAAATTGCATGGTATCAATACCATCTGCATAATCTGTGAGCGACGGGGACTGCGCTTTACCAAAAGGAATAAAACCTTTTCCAACTATACATTGAACATCCTCATTTTTTTGCAAACTTTCAGCCAATGTTTTAGGCTCGTTATAAAAGCTGTAATTAACCTGGCTTACCGGAGCAAACACGCTGTCGCCTTCTGTTAATATCAAAGAATCATTCGTCATGTAATATTTGTGATTCATGATAAGCAATGCCAGTTGATAATCGTAATTGTTTTTGTATTTATGAAAATCTGAAAAATGGTTATATTTTCTTAAGGCATCAAGCAAACCAATAAAGTCATAGCCTTCGGGAACAAAGAGCCTGGTTACATTTCTGCAACCCATACCGTAATAAAGCTGAATATCATCTGCCAGTAAATTTAATTCTTCTTCTGTTTCATCGCCGTTCAAAATAGCAACAGAAGTTCTGTTACGCCGAATAACATTTGGATACTTTGAAAAATAATATTCAAAATAACGGCTGCTGTTATTGCTCCCTGTTGCAATATAGGCATCACAGTTTTTAAGCGTTTCTGCAAAGGTTATATAAGCCGCAGTTTCCTTGTTAAATTCAATAAGCTTTTCGGCAATATGTTTAATTAAAACTTCATCTTTTGAAGAAGGTTTTACAATAGCCCTGTTGCCGCTTATAAATACACATAAAAAATCATGAAAGCCTACCAGCGGTATATTGCCGGCCATAACAATGCCTATATTTTTGGGAATAACAGGGTTATTTTCTAAACCATATTTTTTTACCCATTCTTCCAGCAAATGGCGTTGCAAAAAATGTTGTTCAATATTCTGCAGCGCCAGGCCAATAAACTCCCTGCTAAACCAGGGGTTCTGCGCATTTGCCCTTTGCTTTACATATTGTAGCGTTTCATTGTCTTCCGAAAAGTATTCACCAAGCCTTACCAGCAAATCAACTCGTTCTTTAATATTCATTATTGATGCTTAATTTTACACGCAAAAGTATTTAACCAGATATAAAATAAAAGTTATGGCTATTAAAATAACAGATGAATGTATAAACTGTGGAGCCTGTGAGCCTGAATGCCCCAATAATGCCATTTATGAAGGCGGCGTAGAATGGGCTTTTGCAGATGGTACAACAGTACGTGGAGAAGTGATAATGATGGATGGAACTGCTGTGGATGCCGAACAGCGCATGGCGCCGCTGGCGGTTGACACATATTATATTTCGCCCAATAAATGCACGGAATGCCAGGGTTTTCATGAAGAGCCGCAGTGCGCAGCGGTTTGCCCGGTTGATTGTTGTGTGCCCGATGAAATGTACCAGGAAACAATTGAAGAACTATTGGCGAAAAAAGATAAATTGCATGTTTAATTAATTGGTATCATTAAATTCTTAACTTTAAGCGAAGGTTTTATACCCTTATAAAAAATGGCAACGTTTTTGAAAGTTTTGAAGATATACTAACCAGGAAAACACGATTCTAACTGTTGCGAAAAGCAACATTAAAAAGGCGGGTGATATTTCCCGTTTACAAAAGGTGAGGGTAAAAAACGCTCACCTTTTTTATTTTAAACTGATATGGTTTTCGTTTTTTCAAACTGCATACTGTGCAGTTTTGCATAATAGCCGTTTAATGCCAGCAGTTCTTCATGTGTGCCGGTTTCTTTTATTTCTCCTTTATCCAGTACAATAATCTTATCTGCTTTGCGTATGGTTGATAACCGATGCGCAATTACAATGGCCGTTCTGCCGGTTATCAAAGTATCAATGGCTTTTTGAATAAGCTGTTCACTTTCCGAATCAATGGAGGAAGTGGCTTCATCTAAAATGAGTACCGCAGGATTGGATAATATGGCCCTGATAAATGATATTAACTGGCGCTGGCCCAGGCTAAGCGTATTGCCGCGTTCCATTACATTGTAATCATAATTGCCGGGCAGTTGCATAATAAAATTATGTACACCGATGAGTTTTGCAGCTTCAATCACTTCTTCCCGTGATATTTCATTATTATGAAGGGTTATATTATCCATCACAGAGCCGGAGAACAGGAACACATCCTGTAATACAACCGCAATATTCTTTCTTAAAATGTCCGCATCGTAATGCTCCACATTTACATCATCCAGTTTTATTGTTCCTTTTTTTATCTGGTATAACCTGTTCATTAAACTGATGATCGAAGTTTTACCGCTGCCCGTATGCCCAACAATTGCCACCGTTTCGCCTGCATTAACTTTAAAGGAAATATCTTTCAAAACATAATTTTCTTCTATGTATGCAAACCAAACACGATCAAATTCAACCTTTCCTTTTAATCTTTCTGTTGGCGCAAATGCATCTTTTGGCGATGGTGGCAATGTATCCGGGTTATCCATCACTTTAAATACACGTTCTGCAGCAATCACGCCCATTTGTATCACATTAAATTTATCGGCAATTACACGCAGCGGCCTGAATATCTGGTTGAGATAAAGAATAAAAGCAACCAGTTCACCGGCCAGTTCTTTATTTTTTATGGGATTGGAAGCGGCCTGGCCTGCAAGCCACCAAACGAGCAGACCCGTTGATACGGCAAGCACAATTTCAACAACGGGAAAAAAAATTGAATAAGCAAATATGGAGCGAATGTTCGAATTGCGATGATGCCGGTTAATTTTTTTAAAGTTTTCAAGTTCCCTGTCTTCGGCCGCAAAAGCCTGCACGATTTGCATGCCCGTAATACGCTCCTGCACAAAAGCATTTAATGCAGCCACAGCGTTACGCACCTGTATAAAACTTTTGTTTACGCTCTCCTTAAAATAATATGTAGCGATAATAAGAAAAGGAAAGGGTATCAAAGCGATTAACGTAAGCTGCCAGTCGGTAACAAACATGGTAACCAGCACAATGATGATAGAAAGCAGGTCGGCAAAAATGGGTACCAGCCCATCAGAAAAAATATCGTTGATGCTTTCAATATCATTAATGGTTCTTGTGGTAAGTGTACCGATGGGTGTTCTGTCGAACTGCCTTAAATTAAGGCCAAGGATTTTTTTATATACAGCGGTACGCATATCTCTCACCACGCTCTGCCCAAGCCATGATGTAATAAAACTGAAATAAAACCTTGCAGTTGTTTCAATAAAAATAAATGCTACCTGGAATATGGTTACGGCAATAATAAACTGCCAGGCAACGCTTAAATCACGGTTAGGAAAAAGCAGCTCTATTATCCAGGGCGTATGAACATTTTTACCGGTGGCCTTATCAACTGTTAACTGAATGAAGAATGGGCGCACGGGTGTAAAAAATGAGAGAACAACAGCCAGCACAATACTTATAATAAAGCGCCAGCGATAAGGTTTTACAAATGCGAAAACACGTCTCAGTACCGAAAAATCAAAATGTTTTTTTTGTTCAGCTCCGCTCATAATGCCCGCCAAAGGTAAAAGGTAAAAATCAAATACTTCAGCCGTCTAACCTATTTGCCGCTCAACAAAAACGGTATGCATTTTCTAAATGATATTTTTTATTTTGGTACCGGCCCGTGAGTAACACAGAGCTACATCTCCTGCAGTCAATAACGTTTTTTATGCACGGTGTATTGAATTATGAGTGTATCAAATTCAAAAAATATAAAAGCTGGCTGTAACATTTTGAATACAGGTGCGTATAAGGATGGTTTACATTAAACGCACCAAACATTAAAAACCATACAATGAAAAAATTATTTGCGCTCCTCTCCTTTTTATGCAGCGTTGTTTTATTAAACGCTCAATCTACGGTTATCCGGGATGCCAATGCACAGGCCAGGAAAATAAGCAGCTTTCATGCAATAGAAGTTTCCAACGGCATTGATCTTATTATAAAACAAGGTAATGATGAAGCTGTGGCGGTAAGCGCTGCATCCTCCGAAATAAGAGACCATATAAAAACTGAGGTATCTAATGGAAAACTGAAGATTTATTTTGACAATAAAGGAATGGAAGGCTGGCATGTAAAAAAACAATTAAAAGCCTATGTAAGCTTTAAAAACCTGGATGCCCTGGAAGTAAATTCTGGTGCAGATGTTACTACAGATGGAAATATTAATGTAAATACATTAAATATTAATTTATCATCCGGCGCCGATTTTAAAGGCAGTATTACAGGGGTAAAACTTTCAGTTGATCAAAGCAGCGGCAGCGATATGGATGTAAAAGGTAAAGTAAATGAAGTGAGCATAACCACTACCAGCGGCAGCGATTTTAATGGTTACGACCTTATATCAGAAAGCTGTAAAGCTGATGCCAGCAGCGGCAGTGACATTGAAATTACAGTGAATAAAACATTGAATGCTTCCGCCAGCAGTGGCGGTGGCATTAAGTATAAGGGCAATGCTGTAATAAGCAATGTATCAAACAGCAGCGGCGGAAAAATTAAAAAGCAGGGTTGATAAAATAATCATCTGAAGTTTATAATAAAAAACCCGGGAGTACGAACTCCCGGATTTTTTATTATCGAACAAGCATAAGCCAAATGTTATTCATCATCACCCGTATCAAAAGCCAGGTCATTTAAATCTTCTTCGGCTTTATTTCTAAAATTGCGGATTTTATCTTTTACGTTACCGGCCAGGTCAGTAGCTGAATCTGCAATGCGCTGACGAAGTTCGCTGCCGCTTGCAGGAGCAACCATTAAGCCAACTGCCACACCGGCTACAAAACCAGATAAAGTTGCAATTAATAATTTTTGTGCACTCATAGAACATTTTTTTAATGATGATGTAATACGAGGTTTTGCCCAACAACCTTGCCAAAATAATTATTGCTGCATGAAGCGCTTGTTTATCCTGAGATCGCGCAGAATACCCGATTTAGGGTTAAGCGTAATGGTGAAAGATTTATACAGGCCAACGTTTATATCAATGGTCATTTGCCAGCAATGCATATCTCTTGTGAGGAAGAAATTGGAGGCCTGTAGTTTTCGGGTGATGATATCAAAATAAAAACCGCCCCCTAACTGCCATTTAGGGGAAAGGCTTATGGTGCCATTTACATTTACGTTAGTGGAAAGATTATTTTTATAATGTATCAGGTCTGATTGCAGCATTCTTGTAAACCCAAGCGAATAAGATAATTGCAGCGACCATGGTGTATTAAAATCTACAAATTCAGCGGGATTGCTTCGTATATAATCAAGCTGTGACTGCTGCTCATCGGGCGTAAGGGTTTCATTGTAATCATCCAACCTTTCTTCATCCGTGCGGTCATCTTTTTTCGACTTGCTTTTCAGTGATGTTGACAACGATAAATTACCCTGCTGAAACTGCCCTATCTTTCCTTCTTTCCAAAGCAAATGATAGTGATTGGAAGTATCCTGCCGGTATGGGTTAATGGTGGCGTTGGCCGTAATATTAATCTTATTAAAAAGATTAGTACCGGCACTTATGCTTATTGGGCTTATGGGCGTTTCTTTATTAGCACTGTCGGGAATAAGGTTATAACCGCTGGTAATGCTCAGGTTATCAAGTATGCGCACCTTTTTTACGCTGTCGGCAGAAGAGGAATCTGTATTGCGCTTTTTCATTTCAAGCAGGTTGCTTATACCGAAAGTAATGCCGCCAAAACGCCCTTCGCTAAAGCCACCCAGCACATTACCCTGCAACTGGGAAATACGTCTCACCTGGTTGTTTGAATCAACAATAACATTTTTATAGTACTTGCTCACCAGGTTAGGTTTATAACTTATCCCGATTGATGGGTCAATCTCATGCCGCAGTTTTGAATTTTTAAAATTGTATGTGCCAAAAATGCGGGTGTTCATGCTCATGCCAAAACTCATTTCCCGCGCTGCATAAAAACCTCTCTCGATAGAGGTATCAACTTTACCGCTTTTTTTATTCCAGTTTGAATAATCTATTTTTTGCGCATACCAGTTTTCCTGGTAGTTGATGGAAGGCGCCAATACAAGCGGTCCTAAAGCCGGTAATGTAAGCGTGATAGGTATGCGGTGGGTAACACCCCATTGCATGGTATCGAGTATTTTTCTAAAATTCATAGCTGAATCATAGAAAGAAATCACGTTAAGTAAATTACCGGAATAGCCAATACCTAACTTCTGGTACCATTTAAGCGAACCCACCTGCTCTTTCTTCTGAAATGGATATATAGTAGGGGTGGTAAAACTTACCGTTGGCAGGTTCATATTTATAAGACGGCTTACGCTGTTTTGCGTTTCATTTAAAGAAACACTCAGGTTATTGCCAAGTCCCCAGGTTTTGCTATAGGTTATGGATGAAGCAAGGTTATTATTAAAATTTTGCATGGCATTATTGGTCAGGTTTTGATTGTACTGCGTACTGCCTGCCTGCACACTGGCGCTAAAGGTTGTTCCCGGCCTTGCCTTGCTGTCGGACGAATGATTCCACCTTATCTGGTAAGTATTGCTGGTGTAAAATTCTTCTTTGGATAAAGAATACAAATCGTTATTTAATCTTTTTGTATGTATAGCGCTGAGCGCAAATGTGCCGCGGTATTTATAGCGCTTGTAATAATTGGTAGTGGCATCGGCCTGCCATCCGCCATAAGAATATAAATTTCCCTGTATGCGCGAATCCCAGTTATCATTAATTACTTTATAATAGCCCAGGCCTTCAAGCCCCAAACCAAATACATCGCTTGTGGTAAACTGTGGTGGCAACAACCCGGAATGGCGGCCACGCTGTAACGGATAAATGCCAAAAGGTATGGCAATGGGCATAGGTACACCTTCAAATTCGGGAAAAGCCGGGCCTGATACGGCTATTTTATCGTTAACAATTTTAATTTTTCTTGCCCGTATATCAAAGTGTGGCGTATCAAGGTTGCACGTTGTAAACCTTCCGCGGTAAGCATATTCCACATCTTTTTCCACTTTCTTAACCCGCTGCGCATTTACAAACATCTCACCGGCTTTATAATAAGTATTTTTAGTAAGCCCCTTTTGTGTTTTGAGGTTGAAAAAAACAGTGTCCATTATGGAAGTCTGATCGCCCTGCACAAAGGTGGGCAGGTTAAGCGCGCCCTTGGAAGTATCAGTGCCGCCATATGCTTTTATAAGGTTTTTATTCTGATCATACTCAATGGTATTGGCATCAAGCTTCATATCGGTATAAGTGGTATTGGCCTTTCCATACAGCAAAAACTGTTTGGTAGGTATGTGCAAAACAGCGCTGTCTTCTGCCGTATAACTAATCGGTGCATCGAGTGAATCTTTGGAAAACAAGGTAGTATCAACCACAATCCTGCGGGAAGAATCGGAAAGCGAGTCTGTTTCAACAAAAGAAATCGAATCAGAAATTACCGGCTTTTTTATAGCTTTCTTTGCAGGAAGTGTATCAACTACGCCGGATATACCCGAATCTGTGCGGGCCGGTATTGTATCAGCGGGTATTGTTAATAATTGTTGAAATTTATTTATACACCTACTGTTAGCAAGTAATGGGAACGTTATAAAAGTTAATACGCATAAAAAGATTATTGCGGTTTTTATATTTGCGTACAGTTTATATTGGTTCTGCATACAGCCGGAACAAAAATATAGTTTAATAGCATAAAAGATTTGTAAAGAAACCTTTTTAACGTACTAAATCATGCAAAGAAAAATTGCAGCCATTTCTTTTCTTATTGTTATCGTTTTTTGTTGTACTTCCTTCAGGTTTGCTTTGGCCACAAATACTGCGCCTGCCATTAGAGATAATTTACAGCAACAACAGCAAAATAAATTACGCACTATTGTAATTGATGCCGGCCATGGCGGTAAAGATATCGGGGCAAGAGGAAAATATTCTTATGAGAAAAATGTTGCACTCGCCATAGCATTAAAACTGCAGGCAACTTTACAGCAGGCCTTACCTGATGTAAAAATTATAATGACCCGCACAACAGACATTTTTGATGACCCGCGTATAAAAGCAAATAAAGCCAATGCAGCCAAGGGCGATTTATTTATATGCATTCACTGCAACTCTGCCAAACCCATTACACATAGTGAAGTAACAGGCTACAAAACGCAGACATATTACACAGGCAAGGGAAAAAAAAGGAAAAAACATACGAGAAAAGTTGCCGTGCGCCGTTACTGGACTACGCCAAACCCCGCCAAAGGAACCGAGACTTATATATGGGCCGCAGACAGGAATGACAATAAAGAAGTTGCCATGATGGAGAATGAATCATTGTATATGGATAGCTCTCTTGCACAGCAGCTTGGCGACTTTGATCCGGGTGATCCAACCAGGAAAATGTATTACACACTTAAAACACAACAGTATTTTCAGCGTAGCGCTAACCTTGCCCGCGATGTGGAAAACGAGTTTATTAAAATAGGCCGCACGAGCCGCGAGGCCAGGCAAAGAGGTGTTGGCATTTGGGTATTACAGGCCACAGCCATGCCAAGCATTCTCGTAGAAACGGGTTTTATTTCCAATCCTGAAGATGAAGATTACCTTAACAGCACCAGCGGGCAGCAGGAGATTTGCAATGCCATTACCAATGCTGTAATGAATTATAAAAACAACCTCGAAACAAACAGCTTTCAAAGCTTTTCACAGGATTCGTTGCAATAAGTTTTTTATGCGTTATAAGACATATTTGCCACTCAAAAAGTTGTGTATTTGATACGGAAAACTTTATGCACTTTTGCTCGGTAAGTAATATCTTTTAGTTTTGCCTTCATAACATCTTTGGCATGATTGTATATTTATAGGAATAGCCTCAGGTGCAAAAGACAAATTCCACACATGAAAATTTCGAATGAAACTAAAATAGGTGCTTTAACTGCAATCGCTGTAGCTTTTCTTATTCTTGGTTTTAATTTTTTAAAAGGCAAAAGCGTATTAAAAACGGGTTTCTTTTTATATGCTAAATATTCCGACCTTAAAAAGCTCTCATCATCCAATGCTGTTTATGCAAATGGTTTCCAGATAGGCACTGTTTACAGCACCACATCCGATCCTTCATTAAAAGATTTGGTTGTTGAAATAAAGCTTGCACAGGATTATAAGATACCGGTAAACTCTGTTGCCACCATTGAATCAAACCCGTTAGGCTCTCCGGTGTTGAATATCCAGCTCGGCGGAAGTACGCAGTATTTCAACAGCGGCGATACAATGCACACCCTCGAAGGCAATGGGTTTCTTGGTTCGCTTTCCACGAAACTTGGCCCGCTGTCCGATCAGCTAACTGCATCGCTCGTAACATTAGATTCATTAATGAGGAATTTTAATACCTTGCTTGATACTACTACCAAGGGAAATATCCGCAGCGTAATAACCAATCTCAATAATGCTACCGGTCATATTTCAGAATCTACCATAGCGTTGCAAAAATTATTAAATGTACAAACCGGAGCCCTGGCACAGTCGCTTGCAAACATCAACGAGTTTACCGCAAATCTTGCAAAGAATAACCAAAAGATAGACAGCACGCTTTTTTACCTGCAGGCAACCACAAGAAATTTATCACAGGCCGATGTTGATGGTTTGGTAAATGGTTTTAAGCAAAGTGCAGATTCTTTATCGTCTATCATCAACCGCGTTAATTCAACAGATGGTTCCATCGGCGCTTTAATAAACGACAAGGCATTATATAATAACCTTAACAACATTACGCGCAGTTTAAATGTTTTACTTGATGATCTTCGTGTGCACCCGAAGCGTTATGTAAACATTTCCGTTTTTGGCAAAAAAGATAAAGGCGATTATCTTACAGAACCGCTTCCGGTAAAAGATTCATCTGCGGTAAAACCATGATACAATATAAAGCGATAGTTTTTTTTCTCAGCGCAGCTTTCCTTTTTATATGCTCATCGCTTTTTGCACAACAGCCTGCTGATACAGCATCAAAGAGAAAGATCATCATTCTTAATGCAGACAGGCTTAATTATCAGAAAATAGATTCAGCCGAATTTCAATCTGCAGCCGGCAACGTACAGATAAAACAGGATTCCACTTTGTTTTATACAGATAGTGTTGTGTTGAATAAAACACTGAATATGCTGGAGGCCTTTGGCCACGTGCATATAAATGATAACGACAGCATACATACGTATTCCGATTACCTGCGGTATCTCGGCAATGAAAAAAAAGCTTACCTTAAAGGCAACGTAAAATTAACCGATGGCAAGGGAACGCTTACCACGCCCGATCTTGATTACGACCTGAACACACATATAGGCATTTATACAAAGAATGGAAAAGTAACAAGCGAAAAAACAGTGCTCACCAGTAAAGAAGGTTTTTATTATGGCGAAACCAAGGATGTTTATTTTAAGAAAGATGTAGTGCTGGTAAACCCTGACTATAATATTACAACAGATACATTACTGTTTAACACTTACACGAATGTGGCCACCTTCACCGTTCCCACCATTATAAAAAGCGGTGACAAGAAAAAGATATTTACCAGCGATGGTTTTTATGACCTGAAAAACAAGAACTCCTATTTCGGCAAGCGGCCTCATATAGAAGACAGCACAACAATGCTTGATGCAGATGTAGTTGCTTCCAACGATTCAACCAAAGAAAGTGAAGCCAGTGGCAATGTTATTTATAAAGACACCGCGCAGGGCGTAACCGTTTTTGCCAATAATCTTAAAAGCAAAGGAGAAGAATCTTCTGTGTTGGCCACGCAAAAACCGGTAATGGTTATAAAGCAGGATAAAGATTCTATTTATCTCGCTGCCGATACATTGTTCTCCGGCAAGTTATCCACCATTAAAAAATACAGGAAAATCCCTGTTATACTCGATTCACTTCCCTCAACAGATTCTGTTGCTATTGCACTCAGCGATTCTGCAAGAGCTAAACAGGATAGTGCAAGAGACCGTTTTGTGGAGGCTTATTACAACGTAAAAATATTTTCTGATTCATTGCAGGCCGTAGGCGATAGTTTATTTTATTCATCGGAAGATTCTGCATTCAGGCTGTTTAAAAACCCGGTTGTATGGAGCCGCGAAAGCCAGATAACCGGCGATACCATTTATTTATTTACGCTTAATAAAAAACCAAAACGCATGTATGTTTTTGAAAATGCCTTAAGCGTGGAAAAAGTTGGCCCTGAATATTATAACCAGGTAAAAGGCCGCACCATAAATGGGTTTTTTACCAATGGGGAAATAGATTCGATAAGAGCCAAAGGCAATTCGGAAAGCATTTATTATGCGCAGGATGACAGCAGCAAATTTATTGGTGTGAACAGGGCAACGTCTGATGTGATTGATATGTATTTTGTAACGCGTGAGGCCGATAAAATTGTGCTGAGAAGCAATGTGGTTGGCACCTCCTACCCTATGCGGCAAATGAACCCTTTTGAAATGCGGCTGCGCAATTTTCAGTGGCTTGATGACCGCCGGCCTAAAACAAGATACGATTTATTTGGCAACTGATGTTTGTGAGTTGCGGGTTGTTAATTGTGAGTGGATAATGACAGAATCGGCGTTATTAACGTTTAGCGGGAAAATTAATTACATCACTTAAGATTATGGGCTGCCTGCGAGAAAAACGTGTAATTATATTATTTCCCATGTGCCTGTTTACCGGAATTTATTTTCAATCCCTATCTTTATTCCTGCAAACAATAAAGAATGGTATCAAAAATTTCAGAAGGCGTTGAAATAAGTGTTGAGAGTTTTTACCAGTCAGACTACAGCAATCCTACCAATGGTGAATTCATGTTTGCTTACAGGATTACTATAGAAAACCAAAATAACTTCAGCATAAAACTTTTGCGCCGCAGTTGGAAAATATTTGACAGCAGTGGTGAATACCGCGATGTGGATGGCGAAGGTGTGGTGGGCATGCAGCCTGTATTGCAGCCGGGCAAACAGTTTCAGTATGTAAGCGGCTGTAACCTGCGCAGTGAGCTTGGCCGCATGATGGGCACGTATGAAATGGAAAACCTCAACAATAAAAAAATATTTAAAGTAAATATTCCGCCGTTCGATTTAATTGCCCCGCTTAAGATGAATTGAAGAAAGCTTTGCGCTACGGGCTGTGAGCCGGGAAGCTCAGTCAGATTATAAAAGCTCACTGTGCATTGCTCGAAGCTCACAGCTCGCAGCCTCTCTTCTACCGCGGTTTATATTTCGCCTCATCATATATTTTTTTCTCCTGTGTTTCAATTAATTGCTGCAAGGTAATTTCCGGGTTTTTGTCCATCCATTTCTTTACAACCTGCCAGCCAATAAACTGGCCTATAAACCCCGGCGATGCCTGGCCTAAAACTTCTGTGAAAGGCCCGTCCTGCATATAATCCCTTACCTGCAAAGGATCAGTTATAAACAGTAAATTATTCTGAACAAAATAATTCCATATACCGGCCTCATTATCATAACAGCCATCTAATTGCTTTTGCGTATAACCTGTTTTTAAGCTGTCTGCAACCTGAGGCAAAAAATGATCAAGAAGATATAACCGTTTGCCTGCATCAATCATCTGATATACTAACGGTTCGCTGCCATTCTTTTCAGGGTAAATATCGCTTACAATATTTTTCATACAATTAACGGCAATGTATGCAGGCTTAAACCTTCGTTGCTGATAATCTGGGTAAACATTCGTTATGAATTCCGAGTGATACACAGGAAAATCTTCACCAAGATATAACTGCAATCCCACTGCCAGTCCGCTTGTAGTAAGCACATTTGCATAGCCTTCAACAGGCCCTATAAAAGTTATAACATTTGCCGGTGTTTTATATTCGGGAAAATAATACTTCACATATTGCAGGCCGCTTTTTATCGCTTTAAATTCGTTGCCGAAATCATTAAAATATTCTTGCGCTGTATCATACACAAAACGATAATCATGCAGGAACATTTTAATTTTTTTCGCAACGCTGTCGGGCTGCGGCGGCAACACCATTATGTTGTATAAATAATCGTTCAGGAAAGCACCATATTTTTTTTGAAGCGATGTCAAAGGGGTTTCAACATTGTTTGTGTCAATTGAAAACAAATCTTTATCAAAACGCAATAATTGTACATCTACCTTAATATTGGAAACGTCGGGCGCTGGTTTTTTTTGATTACAGGCAAATAACAGCAAACAAAAAAATGCGGCGGCATAAAATTTCATATTGCAAATAAATTACTTGCTGCGCAAGCAGGTTGTTAATATTTTTTTTAAACGAACTTTACAGTATGAAAATTACAATAGCCCAGCAAAACTATCATATAGGCAATTTTGAAAGCAACACCCAAAAAATTATTGAAGCCATTAAACAGGCAAAGCAGCAGGGATCCGATCTTATTTTATTTAGTGAACTATGTGTTTGCGGTTACCCGCCGAGGGATTTTTTAGAATTCAGTGATTTCATCAGCAAATGTTATAACGCAGTTGATATCATCAAAGAACATGCAGATACAATCGGCGTAGTGATTGGTTCACCGGCGCGCAACCCAAAATTTGAAGGCAAGGATCTTTTTAATGCCGCTTTCTTTCTATATGAAAAAGAAGTTAAAGCGGAGATACATAAAACTTTGCTGCCCACTTATGATGTGTTTGACGAATACCGCTATTTTGAACCGGCGTTCGATTGGAATATTGTTGAATTTAAAGGCAAAAAACTGGCAATAACTATTTGTGAAGACATCTGGAACCTTGGCGATAACCCGCTGTATCGCATTTGCCCGATGGATGCTTTAATAAAACAATCACCTGATGTAATGCTTAACCTCAGTGCATCGCCGTTTGATTATACACATAATGAAGACCGCAAAGCCGTTATAAAATCAAATGTGCTGAAGTATAAGTTGCCCATGTTTTATTGCAACACGATTGGCAGCCAGACTGAGATTGTGTTTGATGGCACTTCGCTTGCATTTGACAAGCATGGAAATCTTTGCAAAATATTGCCCATGTTTAAAGAAGCGCTTGAAACTATTGTGCTGAATGATGATGGAACGATTGATGCGCCTGTTATTGAACGCGCTGAATATTTGCCGGACACAGAGCTTTCAATAAAAGAATTTCAGCCTGAATTAAACCTTGAAATGATATATGAGGCGCTATTGCTTGGCATTCGTGATTATTTTAAAAAGATGGGTTTTACAAAAGCCATTCTCGGCTCTTCCGGCGGCATTGACAGCGCTTTGGTTTTAGCGCTTGCCTGTGAAGCATTAGGGCCTGAAAATGTAAGGGCTGTTTTAATGCCTTCACCTTATTCAACAGAACATTCTGTAAACGATGCGGAACAATTAAGTAAAAATCTGAATAATTCTTATGATATCATCCGCATTAATTCAATTTATGAATCGTTTTTAGAAACGCTGGAACCATTATTCAAAGGCCTTCCTTTTTCTGTGGCAGAAGAAAATATTCAAAGCCGCATAAGAGGCAACCTGCTGATGGCAATCGCCAATAAATTTGGTTATATTTTATTAAACACATCCAATAAAAGTGAACTCTCAACAGGCTATGGCACTTTATATGGAGACATGGCCGGCGGCCTGAGTGTTTTAGGCGATTGTTATAAATCGCAGATATATGCACTGGCACGATACATCAACCGTGATAAGGAAATCATTCCTGATAATATTTTAATGAAAGCGCCGAGCGCTGAACTAAGACCCAATCAAAAAGATTCAGACAGCCTGCCGGATTACGCGATTCTTGATTCCATTTTATATCAATACATAGAACGCAGGCTTGGCCCCAACGAAATAAAGGTTTTGGGATTTGACAGCGCAACTGTTGACCGCACCTTGAAACTTGTAAATACCAATGAGTATAAGCGTAACCAGTTTTGCCCTATCATTCGCGTATCAGAAAAAGCCTATGGTGTTGGCAGGCGCGTACCAATTGTAGGCAGGTATCTTTCATAATTTTTATCTTTTTTGTGGTATATGGGTTTACTGACATGATAATTGCAGGCATCACCCATTCCCTATCACATTTTGATTTTAAGTTTGATATATGATTGATGAATTAAGAAGGCTCGAAGAAAATGTAGATAAACCGGTTCCGCTTGTAAAATGGGGCCCGTATTTAAGTGAGCGGCAATGGGCAACGGTGCGGGAAGATTACAGTCCTGATGGCGATGCATGGCATTATTTTCCTTTTGATCATGCACATTGCAGAACTTACCGCTGGGGCGAAGACGGGCTGGCAGGAATTTCTGATTATTATCAAAACCTGTGTTTTTTTGTGGCCTTATGGAATGGCAAAGACCCGATACTAAAAGAGCGGCTCTTTGGTTTGGCAAACTATGAAGGCAATCATGGCGAAGATGTAAAAGAGCTTTATTATTATCTTGATAATTTACCCACGCATACTTATATGGAGTATTTGTATAAATACCCCCAACAATTATTTCCTTATGAACAATTAAGAACGGAGAACCGCAGCAAATCAAAGCTTGATCCTGAGTATGAAATCCTGGATACAGGCATATTTGATAACAATGAATACTTCGATGTTTTAATAACCTATGCAAAAGAAGATGATGAAGATATTTTTATTAAGATTGATATAACCAACCGCTTTAATGCGGCTGCGCCCATAACCGTTTTGCCTACTTTATTTTTTTATAACCGCTGGCAGCATTCGCCCGATTCGGATGTGCCCTCTATTACTTTATTAAACCGGAACGCAGTCATCACCGATCACTACAGGCTTAAAACAAATTACCTGTATTTTTTAGACGCCGATGACAGGTGGTTTACAGACAATGAAACCAATACAGAAATTATAACAGGCACACCTAATAAATCAATATTTACAAAAGATGCATTTCACAATGCAGTTATTAAAAAGAAAAATATTACAGAGCTAAGAAAAAGAAAAACGGGAACAAAGTTCGCCGCCGTGTATAATTTAAATATTGAAGCTGGCGCTACAAAAACCATCTATTGCAGGTTTAGCAACCTGCTTTTAAAGAAGCCTTTTTATAAAGACTTTGAAAATATTTTTGATAAACGCAAAAAAGAAGCAGATGCATTTTATGATTCCGTTCTGCCCAAAAAAATAAATGATGATTTGCGAAATATTCAGCGGCAGGCTTTAGCCGGTATGTTCTGGACAAAACAATATTATCATTTTGATGTGGAGCGATGGTTAACCACCGGCGATGGCATTACACCACCCAGCATATCTAAAGCCAATGGGCGCAACAGCGACTGGAAGCACTTAAAAAACCAGGATATTATCAGCATGCCCGATAAATGGGAATATCCCTGGTATGCTGCCTGGGACCTGGCTTTTCAAACCATTTCACTGGCGGTGGCTGATGCTAATTTTGCCAAGCACCAGTTGCTCCTTATCATGCGTGAATGGTACATGAAACCAGACGGCCAATTACCTGCTTATGAATGGAATTTCAGCGATGTAAACCCGCCGGTGCAGGCCTGGGCTGCATTGCAGGTTTATTATATTGAAGAGAAGCAAACAGGCAAAAAAGATGTTCAGTTCCTGAAAAAAATCTTTCAAAAACTGCTTATCAATTTCACCTGGTGGATAAACCGCAAAGACGTAAAGGGGAATAACATTTTTGAAGGCGGGTTTCTCGGGCTTGATAATATTGGTGTATTTAACCGAAGCTTCAGCCAGCAGGGAAATATACAACTGGAGCAGGCGGATGGCACAAGCTGGATGGGCATGTATGCATTAAACATGATGGATATCGCTATTGAGATCGCTTTACATGATAATGCTTTTGAAGATACGGCCACCAAGTTTTTTGAACATTTTGTATTTATAGCAGAAGCTTTGAATGAACATAACCTGTGGAATACGGAAGACAGCTTTTTTTATGATGTATTAAATGTTGCAGGCGCCGACCCAATGCCTTTACGCATCCGTTCAATCGTAGGTTTATCACCACTGTTTGCCGTATCAAATATTTATGCATGGGAATTAAATAAGCTCAGGGATTTTAAAAAACGCATTACGTGGTTTGAACATTACCGCATCGTGAATAACAAGTTCTGGCCTAATGAAGAACGCAGCGGCGATTCGGAAATATTGCTTTCACTTATACGCAAAGAAAGGCTTGTAAAGCTGCTGCATTATTTATTAGATGAGAATGAATTTCTATCGCCAGGCGGCATAAGGGCATTGTCAAAATATCATCTGGAGCATCCTTATTCCACAACGGTCGATGGCATTGTATATAGCATTCAATATGACCCCGGCGATAGTACCTCTAATATGTTTGGCGGCAACAGTAATTGGCGGGGTCCGGTCTGGATGCCCATTAATTTTCTTATCATCCAATCCATTCGTAAGTATGGTAAATTTTATGGTGATAGTTTAACGGTTGAATGCCCGACCGGTTCCGGCAACCAAATGAACTTAGAGCAGGTTGCCGATGAACTTACACGCCGTGTAATAAGTTTATTTGAGAAAGATGCGGAAGGCAATCGCAAAATATATGAGCAATATAACTGGTTTTATAAACGGCCGGAAAATGAGCATCTTGTTTTATTCTATGAATATTTTCATGGCGATAATGGCAAGGGCCTTGGCGCTTCACACCAAACCGGCTGGACGGCATTGGTAGCTGAACTAATTAGTGAGTATGGAGGAAAGCTATAATTCATTTACATCTTACCTAACTGAGTTCGGGATAAGAAGTTTGATTTATTTTGAATATAAAGTTGCTGAATTTTATTATGAAACTGAGCCGTCACCTCGACGACAGGAGAGGTCTCATGATTTTTTTGATGGTTGCTATTCGGGAGATTTCTCCTTTCGTCGAAATGACGTGCACCCCTGTTCCTTACCCCCAAACTTTAAATTAACTATAAAAAAACTTCCAAATTCCGGAATAATAAAGAAAATAGATTGAAGTTTATTTTAGCGCAGCCAGCTTTCAGGATTAAGATAACCACCGCTGCTGTTCTCCACCATAAAAACAATCTCACCATCGCCTTCTGATCCTGGGCCGGCAGTGCCAAGCACCGTGCCTGCATGCACTTCGGTACCTGATTTCACTTTAATATTATTAAGGTTGCTATAGGCCGTAAAATATTTACCATGCCTTATCACCACAGCCTGCCCGCTGCCCATATCAAATATGCCCGATACTGTGCCATCGGCAACTGACTTAACAGTTACACCAAGTGGAACTGAAATATTTATACCGGAATTATTGCCTGTTATTTTAGTGCCGGGAATAGTATAAGATCCAAATGGAATGCTTATGATGCCGGAACTAACCGGCCAGGGTAAACTGCCCCTTCTTGTCTCAAAATTGATGGAGGTTATTTTATCTTCTTCCGTTGATTCCAGTACATTATAAACACGGGTGCTTTTTGGCGCTGCACTGCCGGCAACGCTTGCTGCATTTGATGACGGCGATTCAGGAGGTGGTGTTTTGGCATTATCTGCAGGAGAAGAGGAAGGGTTATTGGAAGCCGCATTATTCCTGGCTGCAGCCGCGGCAGCTTCTCTTTTTCTTTGTTCTTCCAATGCCTTTAAACGTGCAGCTTCTTTACGTTTGGCTTCAGCAATTTCACGGTTAATGATTGCCTGTAAAGCGCCTTTTAGTTTTTGCTGGTCACGCTGGTTTTGTTTTATTTGTTTGGCAACATCGCTCTCCCTGCCCTTTAAATTATTTAAAACATCATCCTGTTCTTTTCTATCTTCTTGCAAAACGGTTAGCTGTTTGCCCTGTTCAACCAGGGTAGATTTTTTTTCTGCCTTATTTGATGTAAGTGTTTGAATTTTTTGTTCAATAACCCTTTGCGTTTTTTGAATAGTGTTTACCTGCGTTTCACGGTAATCGCGGTAACTTCTGAGATAAGCTATGCGTTTAACAGCATCATTAAAACTTGTGGCGGAAAAAATAAAATTCAGATAGTCGTAATTACTGCGGTTCTTATAGGCAAACACCAGGCTCTTGGCATAATTCTCTTTAAGCGAATCAAGCTCCCGCCTCATCCTGTTTATATCAAGCTGGCTGGTATAAATGGTATTATCAAGCCTTCGCAAATCTTTATTAATATTATTGATGAGCGCATTACGCGTTCTTATTTTTTTCTGAACCAGCGCCAGTTGGCTCAACGATTTTTTTTTGCTTGATTTTATTTGGTTAAGGGTGCTGTTTAATTCAGCTATTTCGCGTTGCAGTTGCTGCTGTCTTTTCTGTATGTCTTCTTTACTTTCATCCTGCGCAGCCGCTGCCAATGCTATGCTTAAGCACATAAAAGCTGCAAACAGTTTTTTTATCATGAATAATTTCGTTTGAGATGATTGCTGCTAAATTAACGATCCGAAATGCTTATTCGTATTTAACACGGTAATTTTTTGAAATTGTAAACACAAAGCTCAGCGGCTGATTGAAATTATAATCCTTAAAATTCAGGGTAAGGCTTGCCGGCGATTTACCGCTTACAGCAATATCCCGGCTGGCAGAAAAGTTGAAATTATCAATAACATGATAATCGTTGTAAAAAATATTAGCGCCGGTTACGTCGCTGCTGCTAATGGTTTCATAATTACTTTGCCCGAGTAAAAAACCGTTTTTTGTAAATGAATAAACAGAACGCAACACTTCATCAGAATCTGAAACAGTAATAGAATCTTTTTTAACCTGGTAATTATTATTGCCATTTAATACAGCTTTGCCCAAAATAATATTTTGAAAATCGCTGAAACCAAGCGGCAGTTTGGTTATTTTCTGCAGGTGGTCAATGCTGCTCAATTGAACTGTGTTCTCCAGTTTGTTGATGACTTTAATGCTGTCAGGCGTTACCAAAACCCTTGCACCTTCTATGTTTAAAGGGCCTGTGATAGATATCCAGATAATACTATCCTTCAGCATTTTTATATACACTGTTGCATTACCTGCAGCCTGCGGTGAGCTAAAGCTTGCTTTTGCACGGCCATAAAATGTATTAAAGTTTAATGGAGCATTGGCAACGCTCATTAATTGCTGTTTTAATACGGCCGCTGAATCTGCGGATTTTAACTTAACAGCCGGCGATGAACTTACAGCAGAATCCCTTACCACATGCTGTGCTTTTTTTGCAGTGCGGCAACCAACCCCGCTCATCAGGCCAAAAACAAAAACAATAAAAATGATCCGCTGCATATTATTTCCCCGTATGCCCAAAGCCGCCTTCGCCGCGTTTGGATTCATTTAAAATTTTTACTTCTTCCCACGCTGCCTTTACAACCGGCTGAATAATCATTTGTGCAATTCTTTCGCCGTGCTGAATGGCAAAAGGTTCACTGGAAAGATTAATCAAAATTATCTTTAATTCGCCGCGGTAATCGCTGTCGATAGTGCCGGGCGTATTCAAACAGGTTATGCCGTGTTTTATGGCCAGCCCGCTGCGCGGTCTTACCTGCGCTTCATAACCTAAAGGCAATTCAATAAACAGGCCAGTTGGAATTAAAGCCCGCTGCATGGGCAACAGATTAACGGGTTCGGAAAGATTGGCCCTTAAATCCATACCTGATGAGCCGATAGTTTCGTAGGCAGGCAAGGCGTTGGTAGAATTGTTTATGATTTTAACGGTGATAGTTTGCATGAATTATTTTTTAAAAACACTCAATATTCAATTATGAAACCGATGCAGCTGAGCCTTTGATTATTGTTTTTCCAGCAGCACCGATGCATACGCCACCACGCCTTCCTCTCTTCCCACAAAACCTAATTTTTCTGTAGTAGTGGCTTTAATAGAAACATCTTTTTCTGTCAAACCTAAAATATCCGCAATTGTTTTTTGCATTTGCTGAACGTAAGGTTTTATTTTAGGCGCCTGCAGGCACAGGCTGCTGTCAATATTGATGATCCTGTAGTTTTCTTTTTGTATAATCTGATTTGTTCTCGCCAGCAATATCTTACTGTCAATACCTTTAAACTCGTTTGAAGTATCGGGGAAATGTTCGCCTATATCGCCCAAACAGGCAGCGCCCAGCATGGCATCGCAGATGGCGTGCAATAAAACATCGGCATCACTATGGCCCACAGCGCCTTTTGTATGCGGTACTTTTATACCACCCAGCCAAAAATCGCGGCCTTCTTCCAGCCTGTGAAAATCTATTCCGGAGCCTATTCTTATATTCATATTATTTACAACTGTATTTTGCCACAAGACTCCAAGACACAAAAAATTAAATAAGTGTTTTGTGCCAAAAGTCTCATGAAAAAAGCGAAGGTAACGGCCTCCGCTTTAAACTTTATTTAAATTGTGTTGAAATGATGTGTTGTGCTATTGAAATTATGAGCATGTTAGTATTAAATTATGTTGACCGAACGTCATGTCGAGGTAACGAGACATCTCATAAAATTTATGTTGCTAATAATTCAAGAGATTTATTTCGTTCATAATTATTTTTTAATTGCCTCAATGATTGCTTCGCAATTCTCCTATCGTCGAAATGACGATTCGACCTTTCTCAATATAATTAATAGCACAACACGTTTGAAATAATATTATTCCTGCGCACCAAAATCAAATAAAAGGCTGAAGCGCAAAGTATTTGATAAAGGGTTTCTTGTAACGCCGTTGCCGGATGGAGCAAGATAAGAGAAGTTGAAACCATATATCTGGTATTTTATACCCACCCCCGCTGTAAAATAACTGCGGTTGCCCATTTGTTTTGTTTCCTTATAATAACCTGCACGTATGGAAAACATATTATCATAAGTATATTCTGCACCTAAAGAACCTGAATAGGCATTATCGCCAAAAGATTTAAACCAACTGCTGAAAACGCTTTGTGTATGATAATCGTTAATGGCGTTTTCATCTCTCGCAGAATCGCCTGTTAATTCCGGAAAAGCGGGTACCAATAATTTATTTACTTCGGCAGTAAGCGTAAACTTATGCATTTCCTGGAAAGCCCAGGTGTAAGCACCGCCAATGCCCATATTGGCGGGGATATAATCTTTGGTTTCTGCATTATCTGTATAACCAATTTTACCGCCAAGATTAGAGAGCGAAAGGCCATAAGTGAAACCCTGTCCGTCTTCTGTAGTATTGTCGCCATATAGTGAAAGATCAGCCGCCACGGTGCTTCCCGCTTTATAAGCTACGCCGTTATTGGGTGGAGCGCCGTTAGCCAAATCGGAATTAATATACCTTAATGCAACACCTAATCCTAAGGTACTGGATATTTTTCTCGAATACCCTAAATCTATTGCAAATTCAAACGGGCGGCCGGAGCCTGTGGGTGTACCTGTAAAGTCTGTAAAATCTATATTGCCCAGGTTAAAATATCTTATACCCGCAGAAAAAGCCTGGTCTTCATCCAGTTTATGATAGCCAGCCAGCGTAATCATATACACATCTTTAGCAATGTCCTGCAGCCAGGGCGTATAGGTTACACTCACCGCTGTTGGCGATGTGGTAAAAGGGGTTTTGGCAATATTCCAGAAAGCTGCATTGGCATCGGGGCTTATGGCAATACCCGCATCGCCCATGCCACCGGCACGTGCATCCGGGGAAATTCTAAGAAAGGGGGTTGCGGTTGTTATGATATCGTTTTGTGCAAATGCAGAAGACAGTAAGCAGCAACCTGCCAGCAGTAAACAAGCCGGAGCCAGTAATTTTTTTCGCATCATTCGTTTGTTTTAATCATTTTGGTTTTTATCGTCATATTGGCTTTTAGGGCTAACTGACTAATGCGTATAATTTTTTCGATAGAAGTATTTAAGACGATTAAAAATAACTGGTTAGTATGGCAAATATGTAATATTTTTCAATTTTTTACTAATAATACGTAAAAAGAGTTCAAAGGAGGCTTAGATCAAGGCCGCTTGTTTTTTTCCCGTATGACCTTGTAAATTTTTACGGCGCTCATTAATAACACTACAAAACATACCAGCCCCACCAGGCCCCAAACGAAACTGATACTTTGTTTTACCGTTGCCAGCATTACAATAGCCACCAAAAAAATGGTAGCCACTTCATTCCATATCCGCAGTTGCTGGGAACTGTATTTAAACACACCGCTTATTTGCTGTTTGAATATTTTATGAATTGAAAAATGGTATGCGTACAACAGTATTACAAAACAAAGCTTTACCAGCAGCCAGCGTCCTGATTCGGTAAAAAGAACAGGGCCCCATCCGCCAAAATGCAAAACCAGCGAACCGAAAATTAAAGTGAGAATAGCCGAAGGCCAGGTAATGCCAAACCAAAGTCTTTTCATCATAACAGCAAACTGATCGTGCAAGGCCTGCTTTACAGCCGCTTCTTTGTCGTTGGCCTCTGTATTATAAATAAAAAGCCTTGGCATATAAAACATGCCGGCAAACCAGGTTACCACAAAAATGATATGTATTGCTTTTAAGTATTGGTATGCCATAATGCATCCTAATTAATCAACCAACATTTCTGTGCTGCCGTTAAAATAATCCTTTATCCAGTTGCTTACAGTTTGTACCCATAAAGGCTGCGTATTCATGCACGGAATAAACTCAAAAGATTCGCCGCCGGCATCTAAGAAAGTTTTTCTGGCCTGTATGGCAATTTCTTCCAGCGTTTCCAAACAATCGCTTACAAATGCCGGGCACACAACCAGCAATCTTTTTACACCTTCACCGGGCAATTTAGGGAGGCGCTCCTGGGTAGAAGGTAATAACCAGGGATCTTTGCCCAGCCTCGACTGGTAAGTTTGCTCTACTTTTTCTTCCGGTATATTTAATGTTTTTGTTACAAGTTCAGTTGTAACAATAGTTTGATGGCGATAGCAGAATTTATGCGCCGGTGAGGCTATATGACAGCACCGGTTTACCTGCAGGCAATGCTGGCCGGTTATATCGCTCTTCCTGATATGCCGTTCGGGCACGCCATGATAGCTGAATAAAATCTTATCATATTCTTTTTGCAGATAGGGCTTTATACTTTCGCTTAAAGCATAAACAAATTGTTCATTATTATAAAACGGTTTTACCACTTTCAGCACGGAAGCATAATTCTTTTTCTTATGCTGATGTTTAATGTCCTCAACCGCAGTTTCATAACTGCTCATGGCATAATGGGGGTATAAAGGCAATATCAGAATTTCTTTTAGCTGCGGGTTTTCTTCATGCAGCTTTTTTAATACGGCTGCCGCAGCAGGATTTTGATAACGCATCACCAGTTCAACAGGCTCTTCAAAATTTGCCTGCACCGCTTTTTGCAATTGCTTGCTTATCACAATTAGAGGCGAGCCTTCTTTCGTCCATATTTTGTTATAAGCTTCGGCAGAATTTTTCGCCCTGAAAGGAACAATAATGCCTCTTACAAGCAAAGTCCTTAATAAAAAAGGTTTATCAATCACCCGCCCGTCCATTAAAAATTCATTGAGAAATCTCTTTACATCTTTTACGTCTGTTGAATCGGGCGAACCAAGATTCATTAATATTATCGCACGGGTATGCTGGTTCATAAGGCAGCAAAAGTAAACCCTGTTTTGCTGAAACAATACTTTATGTATGCTCAAAACATAAATTCCATGCAAAAGCAATGACACCTGCCGCCATTGAAAAAATTGCCTCAGCCGCAATTTTATCAAAACATGACATATAAATGACACTTCAACTGATTTTAATCATGTTTATAGGATGGTTGCAAACTAATTTTGCGACGTTTGATATAACAGGATGGATATATATAAATTTTGCGTAGCAGGAATAAATTACAAAAAAGCAGATGCTGAATTACGCAGCTCTTTTGCTGTAAATAATGATCAATATGCTTCTATTCTTAAAAATGCCCCTTCATTTGGATTGAAAGAAGTTTTTGTGCTTTCCACCTGCAACAGGACAGAAATATACGGTCTCACTGAAAATGTTACTGACCTCATCAGCCTGCTTTGCGCCGAAACGCCGGGCAGCGTGGAAGTTTTTGCAAAATCGGCTTATATAAAAAAAGGGCGTGAAGCCATAGAACATCTTTTTGATGTGGCTGCCGGGCTCGATTCCCAGATTCTCGGTGATTATGAAATTGTGGGGCAGATAAAATTGGCCGTCAAGTTTGCAAGACAGCATGGTTTTCTCGGTGCCTATTTAGACCGCCTGGTGAACAGTGTTTTACAATCTTCCAAACTAATTAAAAATAATACGGCATTAAGCGGTGGCACTGTTTCTGTTGCATTTGCTGCGACACAGTACATTAAAAAGCATGTAAAAGATATCAGCGATAAAAAAATATTATTGCTGGGCACCGGAAAAATTGGCAGCAGCGCCTGCAAAAACCTGGTGGATTATCTTGACACAAAAAACATTACACTCATAAACCGTTCTCCTGAAAAAGCGATAGGGCTTGCAACAGAGCTTGGCTTAAAAACGGCTTCCATTGATAATGTTGAAACAGAAGTGAACGCAGCCGATATTATAGTGGTAGCTACCAATGGTGCACAGCCGGTAATACTTGCTTCACATATAACTTCACATCAACCCAAATTAATAATTGATCTTTCTATTCCGTTTAATGTGGAAGAAAGCGTTCGGCATTTATCCAATATACAACTGGTAAATGTGGATGAATTATCTAAGCTGAAAGACGAAACGCTTAAAAAGCGTGAGGCCGAAGTGCCAAAGGCAAAAGCCATTATTGCCGAATCGATGCAGGATTTTATTGAATGGTATTATATGCGCAGGCATGTGCCTATGCTGAAAGATCTGAAGTTAAAATTAAAAGAACTGCACTCTTATACTTTTATTGCTGATGCAGATAACCCGCTTTGTGAATCCAGGATCAATATTAAAATTCAGCGTGTGGTAAACGAAACAGCGTGCAGGATAAAAGAAACAAATACCAAAGGCTGCCATTACATTGCTGCAATAAATGATTTTATTTGCACTGCATAAATCATGGCGAATACAATTATAAGAATAGGTACAAGAGAAAGCCCACTGGCCGTTTGGCAGGCAACACAGGTGCAAAACCTGCTTACTTCACAGAACGTACAATCTGAACTGGTATATATAAAGAGTGAAGGCGATACAGATTTGATTACGCCTTTATATGCTTTGGGGGTTCAGGGCATTTTTACAAAAGCACTGGATGCAGCTTTGCTGAATAACCGGATTGATATAGCTGTTCATTCCATGAAAGATGTGCCTGTGCAGATGGCGGAAGGCATTGTGCAGGCTGCTGTTTTAAAACGTGCCTCTTATAAAGATGTATTTGTTTATAAAAACAAAACTGATCTTGAAAAGATTGGTTATATAAACAATGTGTGGACCGATCCATTGCAAGTATCTTATTCACCACTCACTATTGCTACCAGCAGCGTTCGACGTATTGCACAATGGCTGAACCGTTATCCTGATACTATTATTGAAAACCTGCGTGGTAATGTAAATACCCGTTTGAATAAAGTAAAAACTAATAACTGGAATGGCGCCATTTTCGCTGCCGCCGGTATTGAGCGTATTAATTTAAGGCCTGAAAATTCAGTTGATATTGACTGGATGCTGCCTGCGCCTGCACAAGGCGCTATTGTGGTGGTTTGCAAAAAAGATGATGAAGCGATATTTAATGTATGCAGCAATTTTAATGATAAAGGAACAGCCCTGTGTGTAAAAATTGAAAGAGATTTTCTGAAAACCTTAATGGGCGGGTGTTCAACGCCGGTAAGTGCATTGACAAAAGTTGAAGACAATACTGTTATGTTCAATGGAAATATATTATCAACAGATGGAAAGCAAAAAGCGGAGATAAGTAAAACCGCTCCATTAAGTGAAGCCGCATCGCTTGGTACAATCGCCGGTGAGGAGGTTTTAAAAAAAGGCGGTGATAAAATTATTGAGCAGATTCGCAATGCCGGCAAATAATATTTCCATATTAATTACAGGCGACATTGACAAAGCCTTGGTTGAGCAACTTACTTCCAAAGGTTTTACTGTTGATGTTATTCCATTCATCAAAACAGCAAGCATTAATTCAGCAATCGTTCAACAGCAAGTTGAGCATATCTCAACACTTGATGCAACCGTTATTTTCACAAGTGCCAATGCTGTTGAGGCAGTGCATCAATCTTTATCAAATAAAAAAATTAACTGGAAAATTTATTGCGTTGGCGAACAAACAAAATCAGTGATTGAAAAATTGCTGACAGGTGCTAACGTTATTGGTGTAGCTGATGATGCGGTTCATCTTTCACAAAAAATAACCAGCGCCAATAATATAAATGAGGTTTATTTTTTCTGCGGTGATAAAAGAAGGGACACATTACCACACTTGCTTGACACAGCTAACATTACGGTGCATGAAGTGAAAGTATATACCACCACTATCTTTCAACATACACTTACGAAGGAATACGATGCTGTTTTATTTTTTAGCCCAAGCGCAGTAAAAGGTTTGTTTGCCTATAATGGTTTAAATACAAAAACGGTTTTATTTTCCATTGGCCACACAACAACGGGCGAGATAAAAAATTATTCTTCAAACAAGCTTATCGTAACTGAAAATCCGTCGAAGGAATTAATGATTAAAAAACTGGTTGCTTTTTTTAATGAGTAACCATGTTTTGGTTAATCAGTGCATCCGGAAAACTGCTTAAAATCTTCAGACAGCAACACAGAGCTAATACAGGTTATATCATCATCTGTGTGCACTTTGTTTTGTGTGTAAAATTTATTGATTGATTGCAGCAAGCGCATTTAATTTACCATACCCGAAGTTATTGTTCTTTTTTGGATAACCGCTCGCTGTTGTGGTAAGCCGTTCTATAATTTGCTCTCTTGTTTCTGTTGGATGTGCGGCCCACACCAGCGCCGCAACGCCAGCTGATGTTGCAGTTGCAACAGAAGATCCACCAACTGTTGTTGGCACATTGCCGCTTATGGCATTGGCGATGGGGCTCATATTGTCGCTCGTTTTATTCATCACAATCACAAAATCAATCTGCCGGCCTTTATGGCAATCGCCACATGCTTTTAAGGTAGCTGTATTTTTTACACCGGTTATCGCCTGTACCTGCGGTAAAGTTGCAGGAAAGGTTACGCCAAACCATGAAGTAAAATCGGTTGAAGTTCCGCCTGCACAAAACATCAGTTTTCCTTTATTGTAAGCATACATAATGGCATCTTTTATTTGAGAAGCGGCTGTTACGCGGCCAAGGCTTAAACTGATTATTTTAATGGAAGCATCATCTGCTGCATACGTATAAGCATCTGCAACACCTTTAACTTCTGAGCCGTCAATTACCACATCGTTAGCGGCTTTACAAACAACGAGGCTGCTGTTATAAGCTACGCCGCATGAGTTGCCATTTGTGCAACGCGGTGCAGTTGCTGTACTCGTCATTGTAGTGCCATGGCCACAATTATCATTTGTATTGGCTGTTTTAGGAAGCGTAACTATTTTCTCTAAAGTCCTGCCGGAAGAATAACCCTGGTTAAAACCGTTGTTCATATTATCCTGGTCAGGGCTAAGGCCGGTATCAATTACCATTATTTTAATGCCTGATCCGGTGCTTAATGCCCATGCTGCCGGTATGTTATGATAACTGTAATTCCACGATTGTTTTGCGCCCGGTGCAATGGTTGTATAATCGTCGCCTTCCTGCAAATTGGTGACACCAGTATAACCGCCGCAACCCGCACCAAGCGAAGCTCTTACCTGCGCGTCCAGATCAGCATCATAATTTCCGGGCTCGTAACCTATTGGTTCAGCATAACGGATGAGCTTACTGTTGCGCAGCATTTTAAACGTGCTGAAATTATCAATACGCACATCAATAACCGGCAATTTGTATTCTTTCCAAACTTCTATATCTTCTGCTTTTAAACCAGGATGCAGCAATCTTTCCTGCTGCAGAATCATTAGTATAACCTGCGCTTTTACAGCGCTCCATTTATTATCATGAATATTAATTTTTGCAAGACGCTCTTCAACATTTTTTTCATTTAAAGGTTTATACCCCACGGAAACAATATGATCAGGACTATGCATAATGGCGCTGAATGCCATTAAATCTGATGCATCGCTCCAGTTAAATTCGCCTTTTTCGTTAATTGTTTTTGTAATGAAAGCATTTATTTGCGCGGGTGTCATTAGTTGCGTTTGCACCTTTTCAACCGATGCGCTGTTAACCTCATTTGAAGTTGACATTTTATTACAGGCGGCAAAAAATAATACACATACAAGCAGTGCAGGAGAAAGTTTTTTCATAGTAGTTGCGTTAAAGTAGCAGTTGATAAAGCAGTAAGTTACACGTATTCGTTTTTAATACAAATTAATATTTGTGGTTCTCCACATGCTTGAAAGCATTGGATATAACCATTTGCTGAATAAACTCCGGTATAAGCCTGCTGATGTGATAAGATAATTTATTGATGAAACCCGGGATAATTCTCGCCTTTCCTTTCAGCATTTTATCAATAGCTTCTTCTGCTACTTCTTCAGGCAGCAAGATGGAGCGTTTTGCCATTCCTTTTAATTCTTTATTGCAGGCAATGGTGTTGGCATTACTGTCGGTGCCGCCGGGGCATAAAACGCTTACATTGATATTATGTCGTTTCAGTTCAAGCCGCAGGGAACGGCTGAAATAATAAATGTATGCTTTGGATGCTATATAAACTGTTTTACCGGGAATCATATAAAAACCGCCCATGCTGCTTGTGTTCATTATATGCGATGGCGCATTGGCTTTTAGGTCCGGTAAAAACAAACGTGTAAGCATGGTGGCGGCATGAATGTTTAGTTCAAGCTGGCGTTCGTAAAAAATAGTTTCGGTGTGTTCAAAATCGCCTTTGCTGCCAATGCCTACATTGTTAATAAGGATATTAATGTTGAAATTATTTTCCTTCACCCATTTATATACAGCACAAAAAGATTGCGGCTTGCTTAAATCAGCACCCAAACCGCAGCAATCTATATGCTTAAAAGTTGATTGTATTTCATTAACCGTGCTTTCCAATTCAGCGCCGGGTAGTGCAACCAGCAATACATTCATATTCTTTTTAGCGCACTCAAAAGCAAGCGCTTTACCTATACCAGCTCCTGCACCTGTAATCAAAGTGTACATCTTCATTATTGCCGCTTCTTTATTTTATATTGTTAAGAGCAAATTAAACAGGTTAATAAGATTCTTCTTATAAATAATGTGAAGAGAAAGAATAATTAACCCAAACGCAGGATAAACTTTAAAAGTATAATTCAAAGCTATCAATTTTCATTACAGCACTCAGCCCGGATTATTTTTCAGCCATTCAACCGTTTTCTTTAACCCTTCGTCCAGCGATATAAAACTATAACCAAGTTCACGCTGCGCTTTACTGCTGTCAACATCCCAGTTGTAGTAATATTTTCTTATCCATGGCGGCGTAAGTAATGGTGGCCTGCCCGTTAGTTTCGAATACAATTCAATTACATTACCTGCAAACATCATTGTCCATACAGGGAATTTTATCAACGTATGTTTTTCACCTGTTATCTGCGCCAGCATATTAAAGAATTCAACGTACGATGCATTTACGCCACCCAGGTTATACCGCTCCCCTGCCCTTCCTTTCTGCATGGCAAGAATATGGCCGTTCACAATATCATCAATATACACATAGCTTCCGGTGCGTTTGCCATCGCCCGGCATAACTTTCCATTTGCCCGACATATATAATTTTACCAGCCTTGTAACAGCATTGCTTTCTGTTATAATCCCCGGCCCATAAATACGGGGCGGGTTTACTGTAACGATGCGCAGGCCATATTTGTTACAATATTCTTTTGCCAGTTCTTCGGCCTGCGTTTTCGTGGTTTCATAAATTGTAAAAGGCTTGCCTATTCTTCTATCCTCTTCTTTCACAGGCCTTTGGCCCGATGGCCCAAGCGTGCCGCCGGTTGACGTGAATACAATATTATTAATGTTGTTTTTCCGTGCAGCATCAAACACATTTTTGGCGCCTTCTACATTAAGCCTGTAAAAAATGGAAGCATCCTTCGCCCACACCCGCGCATAAGCAGCCAGGTGATAAACCTGTTCGCATCCCTGCATGGCTTCATGCATTGAAGCAGCATCCGTAATATCTCCCTTAAAAATTTTTATGTTGGAATGCTGCAAAACCGGGGTATTTACGTCCCGGCATAAGGCATGTACAATATTTCCATCACCGGCAAGCTTTTTAGCAAGGTTATTTCCAACATAACCGGTGGCACCTGTTATAAAAATTTTCATCAATCAATTGTTCTGAATAAAATACTGAGCTTGAAAAAAAGCAGCATTATTATTGTTACCCTGCTGCAAGGATAAGCAAGTAATTGACTATCGAAAAATTTTTATTATGAAAAAAATTATATAAAAAATATTTTCATTGCTTATTAAATAAGCCTAAAGTATATAGGATTGAAAAATTTTATATGGGCTGTAAATCTTTATTTTTGCTGCTTACGAAAGGAAATTTTTTGCATGAAGAAGATAGAACTTGAAATTGTTGCATTATCGCATAGCATTACACAAACGCATTCGTATGCAGTTGTTTTGGGTGAAGTAAATGGGTTGCGGCGTTTGCCCATTGTTATTGGCGGTTTTGAAGCCCAGGCCATCGCCGTTGCACTTGAGCGCATGCAGCCCAGCCGCCCGCTTACACACGACCTTATGAAAAATTTTATGTATGCCTTTAATATAGAGTTGATGGAAATAGTGATCAACGATTTGCAGGAAGGCATTTTTTATTCAAAGCTCGTATGCGTAAATGAACATGATACCATTGAGATTGACAGCCGCACCAGCGATGCTTTAGCGCTTGCCGTACGGTTTGGATGCCCCATTTACACCTATGAAAATATACTGGAAAATGCAGGCATTTTAATGGAGGACGAAGCAAGGCAAAAAAAATCTGACATTACCGTTGAAGAGCCGGGTGCTTCTGCCGGTGATAAAGATTTAAGCAAGATGAGCCTGGAAGACCTGCAGAAACTGCTTTCCGAAGTTTTGGAACATGAAGATTACATCCGCGCTATTGAAATAAGGGATGAAATAAACAAGCGCAAGTAATATTCAATTTTTTGTTTTGATAGTTTTTCCCAATTGCAAAATAAATCTCGGCCTAAGCATTATTGGCAAAAGAAGCGACGGGTATCATAACCTTGAAACCTTTTTTTATCCCTTGCCTTTTTATGATGTGCTGGAAGTAATTCATCATGCTCACCAGGATGAGGATTGTACATTAATAACTTCTGGAATTGAAATTGAAGGCCCGCCTGAAACCAATCTCTGTGTAAAAGCATACCGGCTTTTAAAACATGATTTTCCGCAATTGCCTTCTGTAAAAATTCATCTTCATAAAACAATTCCTGCAGGTGCAGGCCTGGGCGGTGGCAGTGCCGATGGCGCCTTTATGCTGATGCTTTTAAATGATAAATTCAAACTGCACCTTACGGAAGAGAAACTGTTACATTATGCGCTGAGGCTTGGCAGCGATTGCCCTTTCTTTATTATCAACAAACCTGCTTTTGCTACACAACGCGGCGAAGTAATGCAGCCGGTTCAGCTTAATTTATCAGGATATCATTTAATGTTGATTAACCCCCGTATTCACGTAAACACAGGCTGGGCATTTTCACAGGTTAATTATTCATGCCAAAATAATATCAGCAACATTGTTGAACAGCCCATGGAAAACTGGCAGGGAAAACTGGAAAACGCTTTTGAAAAACCTGTTTTTGAAAAATATCCCGAGGTCAAAACAATTAAAGAACTGCTTCTTAAAAACGGCGCATTGTTTGCTTCAATGAGTGGAAGCGGCAGCAGCGTATATGGCATTTTCAGCAATCCGGCCAATGTTAACCACAATATGTTTCCGCCGCATTACTTTATAAAGCAATTAGTTCTGTGACAATCATTTTACGCTTATTTTAATATTTGTGTATTTATTACACTATACATACTTTCGTTAATAAGCCCCCTGAAAAACATGGCATAGCTTGTATTATTAAAAATTAAAATTTTATTCGTTGGAAACTGGACAGCAAAACAATGACAAACAGCAAAATGCTGTTTCCATAAATAACCCGGATGAAAGCCTATCCGCCCCGAAATCAGTAAAAAAATCAGCGGAAAAAAAAGCAAAATCTGACCGGCCTAAAAAGGCCGCCAAACAGGCTGAAGCCATCAAGCCCAAAGCTGCAGCTAAGAAGCCAACTCCAAAAAAGGTTTCCTCTGTTGCAACCAAAGCAAAAGTTCTTAAAAAAGCCGCTAAACCAGTTAAAAAAACGGCTGCAACAAAAATAATTTTTCAGCTAAAATTTCATACTAAACCTGGCCAGTTGCTATTTGTTACGGGCGATCATCCGATACTTGGCAATGAAAATATTGCAAATGCGCTACCGCTTCAATATCTTAATGAAGAAACCTGGGCTGCTTCAGTTGACATAGATGCAGCATCTGTGCCT